>CAZWUX010000241.1:0-6966 GCA_964637665.1 uncultured Anaerolineae bacterium | reverse complement strand
CAGGACTTGCTCGATCAGGGCCTCGGCGAAGGGCACGTTCGACTGGAAAAAGCCCCCGGCGGTGACTTGAAAAGCGCGGTCGAACACCTGATAGGTCACCTGCGCGCCCCCGATCAGGCTCACAGGTTCGTTGTCGGACAGGAGCAGGTTGATGGACACGGGGAAGTCGACCTCGATCTCCGGGGCGAGATCGTCCGATGTAGAGAGGATGATCATGCAATCCGCCGGGTCGGTGCCGACCTGAAGCTTGACGCGCTCGATGGTTTCAGCGCCCAGATCAAGCAGGGAAAAGAGGTCCATCAGCGTGGGGCGGATGATGTGACATTCCTCGATGGGCACGATAGTGCTGGCGTTGTCGGAATAGTAGCCGAGCCGACCGTCCGCGCGGGCGTGGAACGTCGCGTGGGAGCGGTAGGCCCAGGGGGAAGGGCTGGGGATGGTGGGGTGGACGATGATATCCGAGAACTTGCCGATGCGCTCAAACTGGTCGATCACGACGCGGCGCTTCATCTCAAGCTGGCGGTCGTAGGCGACGTGCTGGAGGTGGCAGCCGCCGCATTTGCCGGGGCCGAAGTGTGGGCAGGGTGGCTCGACACGGTCGGGTGAGGGGTCGAGAATGGCAACAGGCTCGGCGTGGGCGTAGCGCTCTTTGTCGTCGGTGATACGCGCCTGCACCCGCTCGCCGGGAATCGTGTAGGGCACGAAGATCACGCGCCCGTCGTGCCGCCCCAGCGCCGATCCGCCGTGCGCCATTGCGTCCAGCGTCAGTTCAATTGTTTCGCCCACGTTGCCTCCGTTGTGGTGGTAGCCGCCAATGATGGTGCTGTCGCTAACCCTATGTTGGTTTGGTCGTCGACGGCGGGCCGCTCTGAGCCGCGCGGATGCTAATCTACTATCATACCGCAAAATTCCGCCGTGCGGGGTCTGCGACCCATCACGCATCCCCCGCTACAGGCGGGGGTGCGTGGAAATGGGGTAGATCGCCTACTTGCGCCCCCGCCCCGCCGCGACTATGCTTTTTTCAGCGCGAAATGGCGGCTCAGGGCGGGTCCGGTGGATTTGATTCTACTGGCACTTGGGTGTAACATCCAGCCAAACGGGCTGGCGCCGCCGCGCGCGAGCCTGCCCACCGCTGCCTCGCGTCGTGGGCAACCAGCTTGAACTGACAGGCTAAACCACACACCGGGGGGACGTTATGTCCGAAGACAAGGCCAACGAACCGGCTGCCGAAGACAGGGCCACCGATCCGTACGGAGACGCACACGCCAGCGAATCCGCCGCCCAGCCCGAAGAAACCTCGCCCAGTGAGGGCGAAAAAGCGCCCGGCGCATGGACTGCCGGTCTGGAAGGTGAGAGGCCGGTGAGCGACAGCGAGGATCCGAGCCAGGACGGTGAAACGTCTGCTGGTGAGGGTTCCGCCAAGGCGGCCACCTCCCCGCAGACTCCCGCGCCTGACGCGGCGTCCGGGGTCGAATCCACATCCACATCGGCAGAGAGTCCGGCACCGGGTGAAGGTGATGCGGAGGAAACGCTGCTGGAGGGCGTCGCGAAGACCGCAGCGGAGGCGGAACCCCCGGCAGCGCCGGAGGCCCCGGCGGAACCGTCCGTACCGGTGGAGCCGCGGACCCCGGTGGAGGTAGAGGCGGAGAAGGATGAAAAGGCGGGCGCGGCGGTGGAGGTAGAAGCCGAACCCGGCGCGGAGACCGGAGTCGAGGCGAAGGCCGAGGAAGCGGCGGAAAAAGCCGAAGCGAAGGCTGAAGCTGAGGAAGAGGCCGAATCCAAAGAGGCGGAGACCGTCTATTATTACCCCAACAAGTGGGCGCGGATCATCCTGACCTCGGCGGAGGAGGTCATGGGGCGGCAGGGCGTCAATGCCATGCTGAACATGGCGAAGCTGCCGGAGTACATCGGCAATTATCCGCCGGATAACATGAAAAAGGCGTTCCCGTTCGAGGGCGTGGGGCAGCTTCAGGAGGCCATCTGGGACTTCTATGGGCCGCGCGGCGCGCGCGTGTTCGCGGTGCGGGCGGGGGAGCAGGCGTTCCTCGAAGGGTTGGCGCAGTTCAAGAGCGTGGCCGCTGCGGCGCAGGTCGCGATGCGGGTCGGCTCGCTGGAAGCCAAGGTCAAGCTCGGATTAGAGTTCTTCTCGAAGTTCTTCAACACGGTCAGCGATCAGGTCGTCGAGATCGACGAGGATGAGAAACACTGGATATGGCGCATCACGCGGTGCCCGGTGTGCTGGGAGCGTGAGGCGGACGATCCGGTATGCCACCTGGCGATCGGCGTCCTTCAGGCGGCGCTGGCGTGGACGACGGGGGACAAGAAGTTCCGCGTCATGGAGACGGAGTGCAAGGCCAAAGGCGACGAGAACTGCGTCATCATGATCGAGAAAATCCCCGTCGAGTGACCGGCGCGCCCGTCAGGCCGCCCACAGCGACGCATCTACCGACAGTGAGGAGTGATACCCGGTGACAAAATCCCGTACTGAACAGATGATCGAGCGGCTGCGCGATCTTCAGGTCAGCTCGCCTTCCGTCGAAGCCGCTGCTATCGTCAGCGCGGATGGATTGAGCATCGCCTCCTCGATGCCCGCGGACGTGGAAGAGGACCGCGTCGCGGCGATGTCGGCGGCCATGCTGTCGCTCGGCGAGCGCATCGCAGGGGAATTAGGGCGAGGCTCGCTCGATCAGGTGTATATCAGGGGGGAGGAAGGGTTCGTCGTGCTGATGGCGATCGGCGAGGTGGCCGTGCTGACGGTGCTGGCCCGCAAAGATGCCAAGCTGGGCTTGATCTTCCTCGACATGGGGCGCGCCGTTACCGATCTGGAGGCCCTCATCTGAACGCTGACGTGGACAGTCCCCCCCCTCCGCCGCGCGCGCTGCACCCGGCCTCGTGACATCGCCGGGGGATTGTGATGGCTGGCGACCGCAGCCCCGTTTTATTGATCGTCGAGGATGACTTCGAGCTGGCCGAATTGTTGGCCGATTACTTCACGGTGCGCGGCTACCGCGTGCTGACCACCCCGTGGGGCGAAAAAGCGATCCGGCAGGCCTCTGATGAGCACCCCGACCTCGTGGTGCTCGACATTTATCTGCCGGACTTCGATGGCTTTGAGGTGTTTCGACGCTTGCAGGAGAGCCATCGCACGCGTGACATTCCGGTGATCTTCCTCACGGAGCGTGGGGCGCGCGACGACCGCCTGCACGGGTTGTCGCTTCAGGCCGTGGATTACATCACCAAGCCGTTCGACATCGAGGAGTTGGAATTACGCATCCGCAATACGCTGGCGCGGGCGGCGGCTGCCGGAGTGGGCAATCCCATAACAGGGCTGCCGGAGCGTGAGGCGGCGCTCGACGCGATGGACGATCTGCTCGACGCGCCGGATGGGTGGGTGGCGCTCGCCGCGGCGCTGGACGGGCTGGATGCGTTCCGCGAGAGATATGGCTTCGTGGCGGGGGATGACGTGCTGAGGATCGTCGGGCTGGCGCTGGACAGTGCGGTGAGGGAGGTGTGTGGAGAGCCGTCCTTCTGCGGGCATCTGGAGACGGCGACGCTGGTGATGCTCGTTCCGGCGTGGCGGGTCAACGAGCTGGTGGGGCAGATCGGCGCGCGGTTGGATGGACGGTTCCGCTACTTTTATGGGTCGGACGCGCCGCCCGATCCGGCTGAGGGGCTGCACGTGGCGCTGGGTGGGATGGTGCTGGCAGGGGACGTGTTCGCCGACGCAGAACAGCTTGCGAGGGAGCTGCTCGCCGCGCCGCGCCGGATCGTGGCGGCGTGAGAATCCGTCGCGCGCTGGAAAGCCGCGCCCCGGCCCGGTAAGGTCATCACAGAGCGATTCACACCGGAGAGGACCAACCATCATGAGTGATCTGTTCCCGCGTTCGAGCGGCGTGCTGCTGCACCCGACCTCGCTGCCCGGCCCGTATGGCATCGGCGATCTGGGTGAATGGGCCTACCGGTTCGTGGATTGGCTGGTAGAGCGCGGCCAGTCGATCTGGCAGGTGCTCCCGCTCAGCCCGACGGGTTATGGTGACTCGCCTTATCAGGCGCTCTCGGCGTTCGCGGGGAATCCGTTGATGATCAGCCTGGACAGGTTGGTGGAGGCGGGTTGGCTCGACCGGAGCGAGTTGTATGACGTGCCGCGCTTCCCTGCCGACCGGGTGGACTTTGGTAAGGTGATCGGCTATCACAGTGAGAAGCTGGCGCGGGCTTATGAGGGGTTCAGGGAGCGGGCGACGGGGGATCAGACGGCAGAGTATAAACGCTGGGTGCAGGACAACACACACTGGTTGGGGGATTACACGCTGTTCGCGGCGTTGAAAGCCCGTCATGGGGGCCAGCCCTGGGTCGAGTGGCCGGGGGGTGAGGCGCTGCGAGAGCCGGGTGCGCTGCGAGAGGCGGAGATGGCGCTGGTGGATGCCGTTGGGCAGAGGCGCTGGCAGCAGTGGGCCTTCCACAGGCAGTGGGGGACGTTGAAAAACTATGCGGGGGAGAAGGGCATCCGGTTGATCGGTGACCTGCCGATCTTCGTCGCGCATGACAGCGCAGATGTGTGGGCTAATCGGGACTTGTTCTATCTGGATGAAAAGGGCTACCCGACGGTCGTGGCGGGCGTTCCGCCGGATTACTTCAGCCCGACGGGGCAGAGGTGGGGCAATCCGCTGTATCGATGGGATATGCTGAAGGCGAGCGGCTATGATTGGTGGCTGCGGAGGTTCCGGGCGTTGTTCAACGTGGTCGACGCGGTGAGGGTGGACCACTTCAGGGGATTCGCGGCCTACTGGGAGATTCCGGCGGAGGAGGAAACCGCCGAACACGGCGAGTGGGTCGAGGGGCCGGGCGCGGACTTCTTCCGCGTCGTCAAGGAGGCGCTGGGCGAACTGCCGATCATCGCGGAGGACCTGGGCGTGATCACGAAGGATGTGGTCGACCTGAGGGAGAGGTTCGATCTGCCGGGGATGAAGGTGCTCCAGTTCGCGTGGTCGGGGCCGAAAAACCCCTTCCTGCCGCACAATCACACGCCCAACAGCGTCGTTTACACGGGCACGCATGACAATAACACGACGCATGGTTGGTGGCAGCGGGAGGCGGATGAGGGAACGAGGAACTTCATCCGGCATTACCTGCACCGTGAGGTCGACAATCCGGCGTGGACGTTGATCGTCGTCGGGATGCGCTCGGTGGCGAATACGTTCGTCGTGCCGATGCAGGACGTGCTCAACCTCGGCGCGGAGGCGCGCATGAACACGCCGGGCCAGCCGGGCGGAAACTGGACGTGGCGCTTCACGCCGGGGCAGCTCGATTATCAGGCGATGCCCACGCTGGCCGAACTCACCGAGCTTTACCAGCGCCGCCCCGACCAGCAGGAAGTCGAGTATGGCGACGTGGCGGTAAGCTAGCCCGGCGTTTGCGTCCACGCGCCGGGGTTGAGTATCATCCAGCCGTTATGCAGGTCTCATTGATCGTCACCGTTCTCAATGAAGGCGAGTCGATCCGCCGTTTGATGGACTCGATTTGCGCGCAGACACGCCTGCCGGATGAGGTCGTGATCTGTGATGGTGGCTCGTCGGATGGCACCGTCGCGATCCTCGAATCGTATGCGGGCAGGCTGCCGATGTGCGTGATCGTGCGGCCCGGTGCGAACATCTCGGAGGGGCGGAACGCGGCGATTGCCGCCGCGTCGCACGACGTGATCGCCGTGACGGATGCGGGCGTGCGGCTCAACCCGAACTGGTTGACAGCCATCACCGGGCCGCTGGAAGCCGACCCCGGCGTCCATGCGGTGGCGGGGTTCTTCGTGCCCGATCCGCAGACGCCGTTCGAGGTGGCAATGGGGGCGACGGTTTTGCCCGAACTGCGGGACATCGACCCGGAGAAATTCTTGCCGTCGAGCCGGTCGGTCGCGTTCCGGCGGGGGGCGGTTGAGGGGATCGGGGGTTACCCGGAGTGGTTGGACTTTTGCGAGGACCTGATCCTCGATTTCCGGTTGAGGGCGCGTTATGGATCGTTCGCCTTCGCGCCGGATGCGGTGGTGTACTTCCGCCCGCGCCGCTCGCTGCGGGCGTTCCTCAGGCAGTATTACCGGTATGCGCGGGGGGATGGTAAGGCGAACCTGTTTTTTCGCCGCCACCTGATTCGCTACCTGACGTATTTTGTGGCGCTGCCGTTGATCGTCGCGGGGGGGGTTGGATTCGGCGCGTGGTGGCTGCTGCTATTGGTAGCGGGGGGTGGTTATATGGTCTGGACGCCGTACAGGCGGCTGCTCAGGCAGTGGGACGGGCTGGCGGTGGGTGAGAAGATCGCCGCCGTGAGTTGGGTCCCCATCATCCGGGTGGCGGGTGACCTCGCGAAAATGGCGGGGTATCCCGCCGGGCTGGTATGGCGCTGGAGGCACCATCCCCCGGATTGGCGGACCGGCACAACACGGCGGCGTGATGCTGCGCGAACTTAATGCCCGGCTGGCGGCGCTCGACGAGCGGGTGTCGGCGCGGCTGGTGCTGGTCGGGGAGCCGGGGCTGCCCCGCACGGCGGCGATCCTCGTGACGCGGTCGGGTGATGGGCTGCCGTTTCTGGTGTTTCTGGGGGCGCTTTTCCTGCTCGGCTCGCCGGTGTGGAAGGCGCATGCGCTGACGCTCTTTGTGGCGGATATCCTCACGTTCCTCGTCGTGCAAACGCTGAAATTCCTCGCACGGAGGGCGCGGCCCGCCGGGGAGTGGGGTCGGATGTACCGCCGCCTCGATCCGTTCTCGTTCCCGTCGGGGCACTCGGCGCGCGGTGGGGCGATGGCGGCGATGAGCCTCGTCGTGGGGCCGCCCTGGTTCGGCGCGGTGATGCTCGCGTGGGGGGTGGCGGTCGCGTCGTCGCGGGTGCTGCTGGGCGTGCATTTCGTGTCGGATGCGATCGGCGGGCTGCTGATCGGCGTCACGATGTCGCTCGCGCTGGTGCTGCTCGTGCTGGTGTGAG
>CAZWUX010000240.1:0-6968 GCA_964637665.1 uncultured Anaerolineae bacterium | reverse complement strand
TCGTTGCCGACCGGCTCCCACGTCTGGCCGCCGTCGTCCGAGCGCTGGATCACCTGCCCGAACCAGCCGCCCGACTGCGACGCGTACAGCCGGTTCGGGTCGGTGGGCGATCCCTTGACGTGATAAACGTCCCAGCCCGCGAAATACGGCCCGCTGACATCCCACCGTCCGCGCCCGGCGTCTGATGTCAGAATAAACGCGCCCTTGTGCGTACCCACTAAAACGCGAACTCCGCTCATCCTGCTGATCCTTTCCCGGCTCATGCCGCTCGCCGCCCTCGCGAGGCAGCGATTCCGAGGATGGGACGGCGAGCCATCCCATATAAGATAATTCTAGTCAAAAATACGGGCTTGTCAAACATTTGTTCTACAGGAGATCGCGGAGAGGTGTATCAGGCTGGGGGGGTAACACTTACCACTCGGTCAATTTCCAGATTTCAGGATAGCCGCCTGCCTCGACGCCGATCTCGGCGAAGATGACGACGGCCTGTTCCAGACTTTGCCGGGAGGCGGATTCATCCCCGGCGGCGTGGTAAAAGTCGGCCAGATTATTGAGGACGGCAGCCTCCCGGTGACGGTCGTCGTTCAGATGGCAAAGATCGAGGGCCGCCTGCCCCAGTTGGACGGCCTGCTGGTAATCGCCCCCGGCGGCGGCGACCAGCGCGAGGTTGTTCAGGGCCGCCGCCTGCGCGCCCCGATCATCGAGGGATTCAGCCGCCGACAGGCTGTGTTCGAGGTGCTCGCGCGCCGCGTCGAGTCGACCCCCTGTGCGGGCCAGCACGCCGAGGATGTTGTGCGCCTGCGCCAGCGCCTCCCCGTCACCGCTGGCCTGGGCAACGGCCAGTGATGCCTCGGCCAGCGTTTGCGCCCGGTCGGCGTCGCCCCGCCGGTGAGCGGACAGGCTGCGGTCGGCGAGGATACCGGCGCGCAGCGGGTCGGCCTCCGGCGTGTCGAGCGCATCAAGCGCGTCCAGCGCCGCCTCGAAGTGGCCCTCCGCCACGTCCCATTCGCCCAGCCGGTGATAGACTCGGCCCAGCTTATGCTCCAGCCGGGGCAGGTCCTCCGGCTCGCCGAGCGCGGCGGCAGTTTCATAGCTGCGCAGGGCGTCGCCATACTCACCCAGCAGGGTGTGCAGGTCGCCGACGGTCTGGTGCAGGGCAGCGGCGGCGGGGTGGCCGAGCGCGATGGCCTGCTGATAGTGATCGATGGCATGGTGATTGGCGATAAGCGCCTGGGCGTGACGGCCCGCCCGCTCGTAGTAGCTGGCAGCCTGCTCGGCGTCTCCTGCCTGCTCATAGTGAGCGGCGATCTGGCTGGCGGCCTCGCCCCGCGGGCTGCGATCGGCCAGCGCCGCCGCGATGCGTCGATGCAGCAAACGCCGCCGCGCGAAGCTCGCGTCGGACTGTACGACCTCGCGCAGCTTGCTGTGCGAGAAATCGTAGCGCGGATCGGGCGCGGAGTCCTCCTCCTCGCGGATCAGGCCGCGCTCAAGCAGCTCGTCCAGCGCGTCGACGACCTCCTCCTCACTGCGCCCGCTGGCTAAGCGGAGCGTGTCGAAGTCGAAGGAGCGGCCCATCAGGGCAGCGGTGGTGAGCACCTGCCAGCCCGTCTCGCTGACCGGCGACAGGCGCGAGTGCAGCAGGTCACGCGCCCCGCCCGGCAGCGCCCACGCATCGCCGGACGCGGGCAGATCGCCCGCCGTGATGAGCGACAGATACTCCACGACGAAAAAGGGCAGCCCCTCGGTTTCTTCGTAGAGCCGGGCGGCAAGGTCGGCGGCGGACAGCCCATCCGGCAGGTCGATGGCGGCGACGAGGTCAGACACCGCACCGGCGCTCAGGCGGGCCAGCGTCAGCGCCAGCGCCCGCCCCGCCCGCCCCTGTTCGGCTGCCAGTCCCCGCAGACGGTGATCGCGCGGGACCTGCTCCCCCCGCCACGTGAGAAAGACACACCAGGATCGCCCCTCCAGCCGGTTGGCGAGGTAGGCCAGCAGGTCGAGCGAGGCCGAATCGGCCCAGTGCAGGTCCTCCAACAGCAGCACGCCCGTCGCAGACGCGGCGAACAGCGTCTGCATGACCCCCTCGAAGAAGCGGCTCTGCGCGCCGGGCACGTCCAGCGGCGGCGCGGGCGGCAGGTCGGGCCACAGGGTGCGAAGCCCCGGCACGAGCCGGGCCGCCTCGACCAACCAGTGCGGCTGCACGCTATCCAACCAACCGGTATCCTCGGCCAGCGCCTCGCGCAGCGCGTCCACGAACGGCCCGTAGGCCAGCCCCGCCTCGCCCTGATAGCAGCGCGCGGCCAGCACGCGCATCCCATCCTCGCGGGCGTAGGCGGCGTAGGCGTCGGCCAACCGCGTCTTGCCGATGCCCGCCTCCCCCTCGACCATCACCAGATAGCCATCCTGCCGGGCGCGGGCGTGCGCCTCCACGATCTGCGCCCACTCACCCGACCGCCCGACGAACGGCAGCGCCCTCACCCCGGCCCCCGGCGGGCGATCGCGGCGGGCTTGCCGCTCCACCGGCAGACTGGCGCGGGCGCTTTCGGACGGCGCAAGCTCGTTCTTCTGGATGGCCTCGTAGAGTTGGGTTGTTTCCTCCAGCGGGGGGACGCCCAGCTCCTGATCGAGCAGGCGGACGCACTCGCGATACTGGCGGAGGGCGCTGGTGCGCCGTCCGGCCAGCGCGTACAGGCGCATCAGGTCCCGGTGGGCGGCCTCGTGAAGCGGGTCGAGGCGCAGGCGGCGCTGCGCGGCGTCGAGCGCAGCGTCCATCTGCTGAAGTGCAGCGTAATGGTCGGCGAGGCGTTCGAGCACGAACCCGGCCTGCCGCCGCAGCGATTCGGACACCGAGAACTGCCAAGTGTCAAAATCCGGCGAATCGCGCAGCGTGAACCCCGACATGAAATCCCCGGCGTACAGATCGGCGGCCCCCTCCAGCCGCGACAGGCACTCGGCGCAGGCCGCGCCGGGCGGGTGATCGTGCGCTTCGACGGCGTCGACGAGGGCGCTGAACGCGGCGGCGTCGATCCAAAGCCGGTCGGACGGGGTCAGGGTGATGGTCTCGCGGTCGGCGTCGAGGCCCGCCCCGTCGATGGCGACGTTGAGGGTGGATAGAGTCCGGCGCAGGGCGGCGCGGGCGCTGCTCGCATCGCTTTCGGGCCAGAACAGGGCGGCCAGCGTGTCGCGGCTGTGAACGGCCCGCCCGGACAGCGCCAGATAGGCCAGCAGTGCCAGCGCCTTACGGGTGTCGAGGTGAACGGCTTCGCCTGCCCGCTCGATGCGGGGGCTTCCCAGAAAATAGGCCTGAAATTCGGTCACGGCGTCCTTCCTCCGGGCGTTATTCTAGCCGAATCACGCAACGCCGGAAAGTTTGTTGCGCCTTTCGTAACGTTTTCGGTGCGGTGTCAGGGTAGATTCTAGACATCGACGCTCCAAAAAGGAGGATTACACGTGAAGAACGTGTTGAAGTGGATCGGCATCATTCTGGGTGGGCTGGTGGGGCTGGTGCTGGTGGCTGCCGCTGTGGTGATCGCCATCGGCAGCGCCCGCGTCGGCGCGGACTTAAGCGACGCGCCTGTGGAGATGGTCGACGTACCGGGCGGCGAGGCCGCCATCGCGCAAGGGCAGCATATCGCCGAGACGCGCTACTGCGGCGAGTGTCACGGGGAGGACCTCGCCGGGACGGACTTTCTGAACGAGGAGGGGTTCGCCGTGCTGCCCGCCCCCAACCTGACCCCGGCGGGCGTCGGCAGGGACTACACCGACGAGGACTGGGTGCGCGCCCTGCGTCACGGCGTGGGGGGCGATGGCCGCCCGTTGATCATCATGCCGTCGGAGGTGTACACGCACTTCAGCGATGACGACCTAGGCGCGTTGGTCGCGTACCTGAAGACGCTGGAGCCGGTCGAGAACGATCTGCCCGCCCGCCAGATCGGCATTCCGGGACGGGCGCTGATCGCGCTGGGGCAGCTCCCGCTGGCCCCCAGCCTGATCGCAGAGGAGAACGTCGACCGCTCTGCCGCCGAACCCGGCGTCACCGCCGAGTACGGCGCGTACGTCGCGGCGACGGCGGGCTGTGCGCTGTGTCACGGCGAGGGGCTGGCAGGGGGCGTCGATCCAGAGACGAGCGCACCGACTCCCAACCTGACCCCCTCTGGATCGCTGGGAAGCTGGTCGGAAGCGGACTTCATCACCGCCATGCGCGAGGGGCTGCGCCCCAACGGCACGATGTTGAGCAGCGAGCTGATGCCCTGGGAGTACGTCGGCCAGATGACGGACGAGGAGCTGGGCGCCCTGTGGGCGTATCTGGAAAGCCTGCCATCGACGGAGTAGCCGGAGGCGGCCATCAGACCGCCATCGGGCCGGGTAGCAGTCTGGAGTGAATGAACAGGTTACCGGAAAAAAATAGGAAGGTTGAAACACAATGGGCGACTTATCAACACCCAGACGGGCAGCAGGGAGCAGGATCAACATCGGCGATGCGGCGGTGGATGGCCTGCTGCACGGGCTGGTCGGCGGGCTGGCGATGGCCCTGACGCTTGTGATCAGCGGGCTGCTGACCGGGGACGCCCCCGGCGCGGTGATGGCCCGCTTTGACCCTTACACGGGGTCGGCGGTGCAGGGAACGCTGCTGCACCTGGCCGTTTCGAGCGTCTACGGCCTGATTTTCACCGTCGGCTGGCGGGTGCTGGGCCGTTGGCTGCGGATCGAACGGTTCGGCTGGCTTGCGGGCCTCGTATACGGTGTGGCGCTGCTGGCGCTGGCGCGGCTGGCGCTGCTGCCCGGTGCGGACTCGGCGCTTCAGCAGGTTCCACTTGTTCATTTTGCCGCCGCGCATATGGTATATGGTCTGACGGTCGGCCTGCTCGCGAAGCAAGAAACAGGCTGAATGAGGGGGAAACATGTCTGAGCGCCAGCACATGACAGGCGCATGGCGATGGATCAGCCTGATCGGGTGGGGCGTGGTCAGCCTGCTCACGATGAGCTTGTGGGCGCTGAACAGCTTCATCTGGCACCCATGGCCGTCCGGCGAATGGACCTTCGGCATCGGCGTGCCGGTGGGCTTTTTCGTCATCGCGGCGATCCTGATCTGGCGAGGGGGCCACACGCTGATGGGGTACGTCACGGCGCTGATGCTCGTGATCCTCGGCCCTCACTTGATTTCCGGCGTCATTGGGTACATCGCCGAGATGCCCGGCCTGCGCGCCATCATCAACGCGCTGCTTGTGACGATTGGCGTCTCGGTCACCAGCATGTGGCTTTTCATCTTCCCCAACGGACAGTTTTACCCACACTGGACCCGCTACGTGGTCGCGGTCGGATCGGTCGCCGGGCTTGCGGCGGCCATCCACGACGTATTTCTGGGGCACACCAGCACGCTGATCCTCTCGCTGCTGATGGTGCTGCTGACGCTGGGGGTCATCGCGCAGGTCTTTCGCTACAGCCGCGTATCGACCTACGGCGAGCGCCAGCAAACGAAGTGGGTGCTGCTGGGGCTGGTGACGATGGTGCTGATCGTGCTCTACTGGTTCTTCACAGAAGAACTGCTGGGCCACGTTCTGGGGGCGCTGTCCCTGTACGTCGCCACTGTCGGCGTGCTCCTGTTTCCGGTGACGATGGCGATCTCGGTGCTGCGCTACCGGCTGTACGACATCGACATGGTGATCCAGCGGACGCTGGTCTACGGCCTGCTGACGGCGCTGCTCGCGGGCGTGTATTTCGGCAGCGTCGTGCTCATACAGGGCGCGTTTCAGGCGCTGACCGGGGGGGAGTCGCCGCTGGCCGTCGTGATCAGCACGCTCGGCATCGCCGCGCTGTTCAGCCCGATGCGCCAGCGCGTGCAGCGCTTCATCGACCGCCGCTTTTACCGGCAGAAGTACGACGCGCAAACGACCATCGAGCAGTTCGGCGAGATCATCCGTGACGAGGTGGATATCAGCACCCTGCAGGAGGCGCTGATCTTGGTCGTGCAGAAAACGATGCACCCGGATCGCGTATCGCTGTGGTTGAATTCGGAGGGACCCACGTCGTGAGCCGCGCCACGTTGTTCCGGATCATCTTCGTCGCGCTGACGCTCGCGTTTGTGGGCACCTTCCTGATCGGGACGCCGCTGCGCTACCGGGAACTCACCGAAATCTGCCCGGCGGATGCGTGCGAGGACTTTCTCCTGCTGACCCCGCAGGAGGCCGCCGTGCTGGCCGATGTCGGCATCCCCACCGGCTGGTACGCCGTCTTTCAGATCGGGCTGGAGGTGATCCTCGTCTGCATGATGACCGGGATCGCGCTGGTCATCTTCTGGGGGCGGGCCGACGAATGGATGGCCCTGATCGTGGCGCTGGCGCTGATGGCGGACGGCGCGTCCCTGCTCACCGAGGCGGACGGCGCACTGGTGCGGGCGAACCCGTCGCTGGCGTGGATCGTCTCGGTAGAGTCCTTACTGTCCATCGGGCTGCTGATCCTGATGCTGTATCTGTTCCCCAACGGGCGTTTTTCGCCGCCCTTCATGAAATACGCGCTGATCGTGCTCCCGCCGGTCGCCCTGTTTACGGCGGTCCGGACGACCGATGCGCTGGCCTTCATCACCTTGAACGATCCGCTGCTTGAAGGGGCCTTTCTGGGCTGGATGCTGCTGGGCATCATCTCGCAGGTGTATCGCTACCGGTTCATCTCGACGCCTGTCGAGCGCCAGCAGACGAAGTGGGTCGTCGTCGGGCTGGCCGTAGCCATCTTCGGGATGTTCATGTGGTCACTGCTGTGGAACTTCAGCACGCCGGGCCGCTTCCAGCTTCTCGCCAGCACAGTCGGGATGATCATCATGCTCACGATGCTGCTCATGGTGCCGGTCACGCTGGCCTTCTCCATCATGCGCTACCGCCTGTGGGACATCGACTTCATCATCCGGCGCACGCTGATCTACTCCGTGATCACGGCGCTGCTCGCGGGCGTGTATTTCGGCAGCGTCGTGCTCATAC
>CAZWUX010000239.1:0-7018 GCA_964637665.1 uncultured Anaerolineae bacterium | reverse complement strand
GTAGGCCCGTCGGGCGCAGCCCGGATGGAGTGTAAGCAAATCCGCGAAGCGGTTTGCCATTCACAGGCCGCGAGGTTGTGGTACAATCATTCCACTCTGCACATCCGACACGATAACGGCGAGGATACCCATTGGATGCCTCACTCTCCCGCGCGCTGAAGCGCATCGAATCCCTCATCACCCGCCCAGCCGAATCGCTTGACGATCCCATCGAGCGGCAGATGGAGTTCCAGCGTCGTCTGGAGCGCACCCGCCGCCTGATGAACGCGCTCGGCGATCCCCAGGATGCGATGAACATCATCCACATCGGCGGCACATCCGGCAAAGGCTCGGTCGCCATCCTGTGCGAAGCCGTCCTGCACGCGATGGGCTGGCGCGTCGGCACCCACACGTCACCCTACCTGCAAACGCCGCTTGAGAAGGTGCGCGTCAACGGGCGGCTCGTCAGCGCGTCGAAAGCCATCGCCCTCGCCGATCAGGTCATGGCGGCGGTGGATGCCATTCAGGAAACCGACGGACACCTTGGCAAACCCCATTACGCCGAGGCATGGCTGGGACTTGCGCTCCGGCACTTCGCCGACGAAGCCTGCCAGACGGGCGTGATCGAGGTCGGTATGGGCGGGCGATTCGACGCGTCGAACGTCGTCACGCCGCAGGTCAGCGTGATCACGACCGTCCACTACGATCACATGCGCGTGCTCGGCGATACCCTGCGTGAGATCGCCTTCCACAAGGCCGGGATCATCAAGCCCGGCGTGCCCGCCGTCGTCGGGGAGGTCCCCGAAGTCGCCTGGGAGGTCATCGAGGCGGAGGCCCGCCAGCGCGGCGCGCGCCTCGTGCGTCTGGGCCGGGACGTTCATTACACGCCGCTGGAGCTTTCCCGCACCGGCGGGCGATTTACCTACGAGGGGATCAACCTCCATCTGGAGGATTTGACGGTCGGCCTGCTGGGCGGCCACCAGTTCGCCAACGCGACGGCGGCCCTCGCCGCACTGGAGCTTTACGCCGAGGCACGAGGCCTCACGCTGGATGAGGGCGCCGTGCGCGAAGGGCTTGCCAGCGCGCGTTTTGCCGGACGGCTCGAAGTCATGCAGACCGCCCCACTGGCCGTCCTCGACGGCGCGCACAACGAGGAGAAGATCACCGCGCTGTTGAAGGCCGTCCCTCAGGTGTTCGACTACGAGCGGCTGATCCTCGTGCTGGGGATGCTCGAAGCGAAGGCCGTCGAGCCGATGATGGAGGCGCTGGTCGAGATCGCCGACGCCGTCGTGACGACCTACCCCCGCGTCAAGGGCAAACCCGCCATCCACGCCGAGGAGCTGGCCGGGCTGGCGCGGGTCAGCGGGATGCCGGACGCCATCGCCGAGCCGGAGCCTGCCCCCGCGCTCGATCACGCCCTGTCGATGGCGGAGGGCGGCGACCTCGTGCTCGTCACCGGGTCACTCTACCTGATCGGCATGGTCCGCTCACACTGGCACAGCGTCGATCAGATCATCGCCCAGCGCACGATGTTCCCCAACGGCTACCCGACGTAGCGTGTGAGCTGATGGAACCCGCCCCGCTGCAAATGTCTGCAAGGTGGTATACTTGGGCTAAGACCTGACAGGCCAACCCAGGGAGCGCGAGCCGTGAAGCCCAGCAAACCCGGCGACGACGAGCGGACAGACGACGAATTCCCCATGTCCCCCGCAGCGGGGTCCCTCCTGCGCCGCTTCCACCCCTCCGGGCCGGGCGGCGACGCACCATCCACCTCCCCACCATCAGGCGACGAGGCCTCCGAGATGGGGGCCAGCCCCTTCACCGTCGAGGACCTCGAATCGGTCGATCTCGCACACGTCGATTCCGAGCAGACCGGCCCTATGGTCAGCGATCCTGAAGCCGCTCTCAAGCGCATCGAGGGCAAGATGGCGCGCACCAAGCAGGAATTGGCGGCGGGCAAGATCAACCAGGCCCAATTTCAGGCGGTGTATACCCACTACGCCGAGCAGAAAGCCCTCATCCGCCGCCTGCTCGACCGGGGCCAGCGGACCGGGGCCGTGCAGCGCGCGGTGGCCGCCGGGACCGGGCACACCGGCTTCCTGCGCAGGCACCACGAGGCCCGGCTCAGGGGGCTGGCCGTGTTCGACAACCAGACCGGCACGCACATTCACGTGATGAGGCTGTTCGAGGTTCCCCGCTCCATGATCGCGCCCCTGCTGAGCCACCTGGACGAGATCAAGGACATGCCCGGCCCGGAGAGCGACGCCCGCTGCACGCAGATCGCCGGGGGGCGCTGGCTCGCCTACGCGAGCGGACACCGCGCGACGACGCTGGCCGTGTTCTCCGCCGAGCCATCTGCCCGCCAGCTTGCCGAGCAGGCCGCGCTTCACGCCGCATTCGAGCGCGAGAACACCGACCTGCTGCGGATGGGCTACCTCGACCCCGACGCCCTGACCTTTCCGCAGGCCGGGCTGTTCGACGCATAACACCGGGCCACCCTCCCCTGAATCATAACGCCCCCGGCCAACGTTCTGCCGGGGGCGTTTTTTGATCTAAGCTGAGCAGGCGGCGCGACGTGCGCCGGAAGCTATTCCTGGCTCTGATCGCGATAGCGGCGGCGTAGGAAGGCGGGCATTTCGAGGTTGTCCTCATAGCCGCGCGGCTGCTCCTCCATCTGCGAGGGCCGCTGAATGTCATCTTTCGGCTGGCGGATCGCGCCTTCTTCCGCACCGAAGCGCGGGCGCGCGGTGCGAAGCTGGCCGAAGCCTGTCGCGATGACCGTGATGCGCATCGAGTCACCCATCGCCTCGTCGACGACCGCCCCGAAGATCAGGTTCGCGTTCGGGTCCGCCGTCTCCTTGATGATCTCAGCAGCCTGATTGACTTCATACAGGCTGAGGTCCGGCCCACCAGTGATGTTGAACAGGATGCCGCTCGCCCCGTTGATCGTCACGTCGAGCAGCTCATTCGTGATCGCCATCTGCGCAGCCTTGCGCGCGCGGTCCTCACCGGAGGCGTGCCCGACGGCCATCAGCGCCGCACCACCCTCTGACATGATCGTGCGCACGTCGGCAAAGTCGAGGTTGATCAGGCCCGGCACGGTAATAAGCTCACTGATCCCCTGGATGCCCTGCCGCAACACGTCATCCGCCACGCTGAAGGCTTCCTTCAGGCTGGCCCGCTTGTCGACGATCTTGAGCAGCCGGTCATTCTGAATCACGATCAGCGTGTCGACCGCGTTCTTCAGCCGCTCGATGCCCTCCTGCGCGACGCGCTCCCGCTGCCGTCCCTCGAAGCTGAACGGGCGCGTCACGACGCCGATGGTCAGCGAGCCTTTCTTTTTGGCAACGTCGGCGATGATGGGCGATGCGCCCGTGCCCGTGCCCCCACCGATTCCGGCGGTAATGAAGACCATGTCTGCCTCGCCGAGCACCTTCGTCAGGTCCTCGCGCGATTCCTCCGCCGCCTTGCGGCCAATCTCCGGGTCACCCCCGGCCCCTAATCCGCGCGTCAGCTTCCTGCCGATCTGAATCCGGTTCTTCGCCATAGAGCTGTCCAGCGCCTGAGCGTCGGTGTTGACGGAGATGAAGTCAACGCCAGACATCCCTTCTTCGATCATCCGGTTGACGGCATTGTTCCCGCCACCACCGATCCCGACGACCTTGATCATGGCATACGATGCCATGTTCCGATCTCGATCTACCATGGGCTGCTCTCCTGCGCTCGCGTTTGGACGCGCTTCTGCCTGCTCATTCACGTCTTGATCCATCATATGATAGCACAACCTTCCCAGGGGGGTAATAAGCCCTGAGGGCTACTCCAACCGGTCACAGGCCAGTCTCCCGATCATAAAAAGCATGGGAGCCCGGCCCACAGGCCAACGATACGTTTATTATGGTTATAAAAACCAAACGTGCAAATCGGGGAAACGACCTGCGATGCGCGGCAGGGTGCAGGTTCAATCACCATCTTTGTCGAGCGTTTCCAGCGGCGGTCCGAGGCAGCCGGTTGATCGTCTATTCGTCCGGCAGCAGCCTGCCGAAGAACTCGCCGAGCGCCTTTCCAATGTCCGGCCCTTCCCGCTTCTGGCGGCGAGGCCGCTGCTCCAGCTTGCCGCCCGTATCCAGCCGCCGCGCGAAGTGCAGCAGCCCCGCGCCCGTCGCATGGATCGGACTTTCGAGCTTATCCTTCAGCCCGGTCAAGTGCTGTGGATACGCGACGCGGGCGGGCATGTGCATCACCCGGCTCGCATTGTGCCGGATGTTCCGCAGCAGCGCCGTGCCCCCCGTCAGCACGATGCCCGCTGGCAGCAGTCCATCGTATCCTGAGCGTTTTAGCTCCTGCACGACCAGCGTGAATATCTCGTCGACCCGCGCCTCAATGATCTGCGCGAGGTCGTGCGCCATCAACTGGGTCGGCATGTCCTCCCCGAACGGCTGGATCGTGACGATGGTATCCGGGCTGACCGTCTCCGGCAGCGAGTTGCCGTGCTCGATCTTCACCCGCTCCGCCTCCGCCACCGGCAGGTGCAGCACTTGCGCGATGTCATTGGTGATGTGGTTGCCACCCACCTCGATCACGGCAGTATGCCATACCGTGCCCTCGATGAACACCGCGATGTCCGTCGTCCCACCGCCGATGTCCACCACGACGACGCCCGACTCGCGCTCCGCCTCCGTCAGCACGCTCTCGCCACTCGCCAGCGGATTCAGCACGAAGCGATCGACGCTCAACCCGGCATCATTGATGCACTTTTCGAGGTTGAGCAGCGACGAGGATCCCGCAGTGATGATGTGCGCCTCGACCTCCAGCCGGTAAGCGTGCAGCCCCAGCGGGTTGCGGATTCCATCCTGCCCATCGACCGTGAACGTGCGGGGAATGACGTGGATCACTTCCTGATTGTGCGGCAGCGCAACGGCCCGCGCCGCTTCGAGCGCCCGTTCGATGTCAAGCTGGTCGACGGCCCCCCTGTTCGGGTTCAGCCCCGTCACACCCCGGCTGTTGATCGACAGGACGTGCTTGCCCGCCACGCTGACGTATGCCCGCCCGATCTCGTAACCGGAGGTGCGCTCCGCCTGCCGCTTGGCCGCGCGCACGGCCTCAGTCGCCAGCGACACGTCGACGACCGTGCCCTTACTCAAGCCCTGCGACGGCTCGACGCCCACTCCGATGATGTTCACGTCCTCGCCGGGGCCAACCTCACCGACCAGCGTGGAGATTTTAGTCGTCCCCACGTCGACGCCGACGACGACTCGCTCCGTATTGACTGATGGCCTGCTCTCGCTCAATCTCGTAAGCTCCATCCACGGCGCTATGGGCCCAGCCGGTAAAACGGCGCGTCAGGGTTGCTCACGTCGATATATACCGGGTGCAGTCCGCGCGTTTCCAGATCGGCGACGAGGGTCTCATAGATCGCCAGCTTGAAGTCCATGTCCGTGCCGACGCCGAAATAGCCACGCCAGCCCCGGCCATCCTGGTAGCTGAGACCTCTCACCGGATCATAGTATAGCATGTCTATGTTTTCGCGCAGTGTCTTCAAATGCTGCGTGCCGAGCACGACCTCCGGGTCGATGGTGACCGTGCCCTCATCCGGGCACGCTGGGCCGGGGCATCTGAACGGGATCGCATCGCCCTCGTTCACGACACGCACCAGCGACGGGATGTACTGCCGCATCAGCATGAGATTGCCGCGCCCGTCGACCCAGTACTGCGCCCCACCCTGCTCCCACACGATGGCCGGTTCCCGCTCGCGCACGATGATGATCACCCGCGCGGGCCACCGCACGAGCACCTGCGCCGAATCGAGGCTCGGCGAGCGCGCCACCCGCTTCGCCACGACCTCCGGGTCGATCCGCAGCACGTGAACCCCCGCCACATCGCTCTGCGCGAAGATTTCCTCTGCGGGCACGTACCGCACGCCGCCCACCTCCGCCCGCGCCACGCGGAACGCCCCGTTGGTCAGCACGATGATCCCCAGGACGAGGATGCCGACCACCAGCCCCCCGCTCACCCAGCGCCACCCGAACCGCCCTGCCGCTATGGACAGCGGCAGCCGAATCCGCCTTTTGCGGCGCGCAGCGGGCTGGCTCGAAGGCGATCGGGCCGGTGTGTGGATCGAGGGCTGCCTCATGCCGTCATTATACCCCGCCTGCCCTCCCGGTGCTTAATCGCCCGCTCGCTCGTCACGGTCATAGCTCGTCTTATTGCGCTGCTTGTCGGCGTGGCGCTCCAGCGCAAGCTGGATCAGCCGGTCGATCAGGTCCGGGTACGACAACCCGCTCGCCTCCCACAGCTTGGGATACATGCTGATCGACGTGAACCCCGGAATCGTGTTGACCTCATTCAACCACAACTCATCCGTCTCACTATCGAGCAAAAAGTCGACGCGCGCCAGCCCCGCGCAGTCGATCGCCCGGTAAGCAGCAGTGGCGATTTCCTGCGCCTGCCGGGCCATCTCCTCGCCGAGCGGGGCCGGGATCACGAGCTGTGCGTCATCGTTGATGTACTTATCATCATAGGAGTAAAACTCATCTCCGGGGATGACCTCTCCGGGTACGGATGCGATCGGCTCCTCGTTTCCGAGCACGCTCACCTCGATCTCCCGCGCTGGGATGCCCTGCTCGACCAGCAGACGGCGGTCGTAGCGGGCCGCGTCTGTCAGCGCCGCTTCCAGCTCATCTCGGTTGCGTGCTTTACTGATGCCGACACTGCTTCCCAGATTGCATGGCTTGGCAAATACCGGATAGCTTAGCGCCGCCTCCAGCCTGTCGAGCACTCTCTCACGGTCCGCTTCCCATTCGGAGCGCAGCACGAGCCGGTACGGCAGCACCGGCATCCCGTAGGACGCCATCACCGCCTTGAAGATCGCCTTGTCCATCCCCACCGCCGACCCGGTGACGCCCGCCCCCACGTAGGCGATGTCCGCCAGTTCGAGAAGCCCCTGCACCGTGCCATCCTCCCCATACGGCCCATGCAGCACCGGGACGATCACATCCACCGACCCGATGTCCGTCATCGTCGCCCCCGCATCCTCGACCGG
>CAZWUX010000238.1:0-7052 GCA_964637665.1 uncultured Anaerolineae bacterium | reverse complement strand
ACCGGCGGAAGAAGAAGCCCCCGCATCTGAAGAAAGCGCCTACCCGCAGACCTATACCACCGTGTTCGGCAGCGAGATCACGATCGAATCCCGCCCCGAACGCATCATCTCGCTCGCCCCGTCGATCACGGAAATGCTGTACGCCATCGGCGCGGGGCCGCAGATCGTGGGCCGCACCGACTTCGACAACTACCCACCGGAAGTCGAGGAGCTGCCCTCGGTCGGCGGTTTTTCCGCGTCGTCCATCAGTGTCGAGACGATCATCGACCTTGAGCCGGACCTCGTCATCGCGGGCAGCGTGCTTCAGGCCGAGATCGTCGACGCGCTGGAGGGGAGCGGCATCACGGTTTACGCCGTCGAGCCGAACACGATACAGGATATCCTCGACCGGACCCTGACGCTGGGCGCGATCACGGGCCATGTAGAGGAAGCGCAGACCGTCGTCGCGGACATGAGCGCCCGCGTCGAGGCCGTTCAGGCAGCGGTCGCGGACATCCCCGAAGACGAGCGCGTGACGGTGTTTTACGAGATCTGGCACGAGCCGCTCACCACGACCAGCGACGAGACGTACATCGGCGAGCTGATCGAGCTGGCAGGCGGGGTCAACATCCTTGCGGATGCCGAGGGAGCATATCCCACCGTCAGCGCGGAGGAGATTATCGCGCGCGACCCGGACGTGATCCTCGGCCCCAGCAGCCACGGCGACCAGCTTACGCCGGAGATGATCGCCGAGCGGCCCGGCTGGGAGAGCCTGTCCGCCATGCAGAACGACCGGATTTACATCCTCGACGGCGACGTGATCTCGCGCGCCGGGCCGCGTGTCGTCGACGCGCTGGAGGCCATCGCCGCCGACCTCTACCCGGAGCGCTTCTCGGAATGAGCCGATGATACGAACTCTCCGGCGGAGCAACTGGCTCTACCTCGTCTTCATCCTCCTGCTGGTCGCCGGGATGATCGTCAGCCTGGGGGTGGGGGCGGTTCCCCTCACCCCTGCCGAGGTGGTAAGTGTGCTGCGCGGCGTGCCCGCGCGGGCGGCTGATGCGGCCATCGTGTGGGATTTCCGGCTGGCGCGGGTGCTGCTCGTCGCGCTGAGCGGGGCGGCGCTGGCCGCCGCCGGGGCGGGGTTTCAGGGGCTGTTCCGCAACCCGCTGGCCGACCCGTTCGTGGTGGGCGCGTCCGGCGGGGCGGCGCTCGGCGCGACGCTGTCCGTCGTGCTGAGCGGGGGCGGCGGTCCGATCGTGCCCATCGGCATCGCCGGGTTCATCGGGGCGCTGGCCGCCGTGATGTTCGTCTACGTGCTGGCCGAGACGAGCAGCTACGGCTCGGTGGCGGCGCTGCTGCTGGCCGGGGCGGCGCTCAGCACGATGCTCTCCGCGCTCGTGTCGCTGCTCCTGCTGCTGAGCGACGAGGTGATCCACGAGGTGTTTGCGTGGCTGCTGGGCGGGTTCTCCGGGCGGAGCTGGACGCATCTCTGGCAGGCGTTGATCATCGCGCCGCCGGGCATCATCGCCCTGTGGCTGATGTCGCGCCCGCTCGACGCGCTGACCGCCGGGGAGGAGAGCGCGCAGGCGCTCGGCCTGAATCTACGCCGCGCGCGGTTCGTCATCATCGCCGGGGCCAGCCTCGCGACGGCGGCGGCGGTCGCGGCGGGCGGGATTATCGGGTTCGTCGGGCTGATCGCCCCCCACGTCGCGCGCCCGCTGTTCGGAGCGCGGCACGCCCGGCTCATCCCGGCCTCGATGCTGGTCGGCGCGCTGATTTTGCTCGTCGCGGACGGACTATCGCGAACGTTAATGGCCCCGGTGGAACTGCCCATCGGCGTGTTTACCGCGCTGCTCGGCGGGCCGTTCTTTCTGGTGCTGCTTAAGACGAAGGACGCAGGTCGATGACACACCTAACTGCGGATCGACTCGTGCTGGGCTACAACGGCCACAACGTGATCGAGGGGCTGACGTTCGACACGCACCCCGGCGAGATGGTGGGGCTGATCGGGCCGAACGGCGTCGGCAAGACGACCGTGCTGCGCGCGCTGGCCGGGCTGCTCGAACCCCGGCAGGGCGCGACGTTCGTCGACGGGCAGGACGTGCGGACGTTACCCGCCGCCGTGCGCGCTCAGCGGCTCGGGCTCGTGCCGCAGGGCGAGGCCCATGCGTGGCCGCTGGCCGTCGAGGAGATCGTCATGCTGGGCCGCGCGCCGCATCGCGGCTGGCTGCTGCCGCTCTCGGCGGCGGATCGGGAGGTCGTCGAGCGCGCGCTGACGCTCACCGGCCTGACCGATCTGCGCGAGCGCCCCATCGACCGGCTCTCTGGCGGCGAGGGCCAGCGGGTGCGCATCGCCCGCGCGCTGGCGCAGGAGCCGTCCATTTTGCTGCTCGACGAGCCGACCGCCAACCTCGACATCCACCACCAGCTTCAGGTGCTCGAACTCGTGCGTCGGCTGGTCGACGAGCGCGGCCTGACGGCCATCATGGCGATCCACGACCTGACGCTGGCCGCGCGCTACTGCGACCGGCTCGTGCTGCTGCACGAGGGTGGGGCCTACGCCGCCGGGCCGCCGGAGGACGTGCTCACCCCGGAGAACCTGCGGACGGTGTTCGGCATCGAGGCCGAGGTATACCGCGATCCGCGCGGGCACTGGGCCATCAGCGTGGCGGCGGCGGCCCATTAGACGGTCTGAACCTCAATTCACGCCACGTAAATAATCCCCCTGCGAGCCGTCAGCGCCGCAGGGGGATTTTCGCTCGGTGTGACGGCATCCACCTATCCCTATTTGGTGCTCTCGACCCGCTGCCAGAGTTCTTCGAGGGGGCGGCGGCGGATTCGCACCTGCCAGAAGATGGACAGCCACAGGTGCAGCCGCGCGGCGAACAGGGCCAGCGTCCAGATGAACTCGCGTGGGTTTTGCGGGTAGCGCAGCGCGCGGAGCGTTCCGGCGGTGGCCTCGTGCCGGAAGCTGCGCATCCGCAGTGGCGAGCGCGCGATGACGGGCTGGGCGTAGCCGCCCGCGCTGCGCACCTTCTGCTTGAGCCAGTCCCGGTAGGTGGCGGGATATTTTACGTAGACGACGGCCTCCGGCGCGTAGCGGATCCGGTAGCCCTGCGCGCCGACCAGATGCGACACGACCGCGTCCTCGGCCAGCGCGTCCTCCGGGATGCGCTCGATCAATCCGGCCCGCACCGCGTAGAGATAGCCCGACGCGACGAAAAACGCCCCGGCGGCCTCGCGCTTCGCGCGCTCGGCGTGCGCGCCCGCGTCGGTCAGCAGGTGGGACCAGTAGCCCAGCAGCGTGTCGCGCGGGCTGGTCGAGACGGGCCGACCGCTCACGACGCCGATCCCCGGATCGTCGAACGGCGCGAGCAGCGCGGGCAGCGCGCCCGGCGCGGCGTACACGTCGCCGTCGGTCATGACGATCACCTCGCCCCCCGCATACTCTAATCCGAGATTCAGCGCGGCGGGCTTGCCCCGGCCCGGATCGCGCAGCACCTCGACGCCGGGATAGCGCCGGGCGGCCTGCGCCGTCTCGTCGTCGGGGCAGACGACGAGCCACTGCGCGTCATCGGCATCGGGGCGCAGGGCTTCGATGGCCCGCCCGATGGTGGCGGCCTCCTTATAAGCCGTGATCAGGATCGTCACGCGCGGGGCCGTCACTGGCGTCCGTCGAACAGCTTACGCATCCCGTCTGCGACGAGGCGGGGCGACACGGGCAGGAAAAACTGGAGGATAAACAGCGGGTGGAAGACGCGCCCCGGCGGCTCGATGCCCTGCGCGATCTTCATGACGGTGGCGGTCAGGAAGCGGTGCTGGCGCATCAGCCACAGGGCGTAATCGGTCAACACAGGCGTGATGAGGATATCGCGCAAAATGCGCAGGCCGGAGAACATCGGGCCGAAGCGATCCCACAGTTCGCGCTGGTAGGCGAGATGATCAGGCCGACCGGCGGCGATGTCGGCGTGCAGCACCCGCGCAGCGATCTCGGCGCTCTCCAATCCGAGGTCGATGCCCTCCCCGGTAACCGGGTTGACCAGCCCCGCCGCTTCGCCGACGATGATCCAGTTCTCGCCCGCCGTGCGCTGGATGGGGAAGTCGATGCGCAGCGGGTAGCCCTTGGCCGGGCCGTCCGGCTCCATGCCGGGGAAGCCCTCCGCCCGGCGGCGCGCCACGAACTCGTCCAGCAGCGTGCGGGTCGGCTTGCGCGTCGCCCAGAAGACGGGCAGCACGCCCACCCCGACGTTGGCCCGCCCCTCGCTCGTGGGGAACACCCAGCCGTAGCCCGGTAAAAGCTGCATGTCGAAGTAGAAGTCGTACAATTCCTCGCCGTAGGGGACATCCACGTTGGTATAGTAGCCGCGCGCCGCCCGGATGATGTGCGGCTCGTGGGTCAGGAAGCCCGCCCGGCGCAGCAAGCCGATGTTCGCGCCGACGGCGATCACGACGTGGCGCGCCTCGACCGTCAGCGGCCCGGATACGCCCTGCGCGCGGACGGCGGTCACGCGGTCGCCGTCGCGCTCGATGTCCTTCACGCGCACCCCACCCAGAAACTCAGCGCCCCCGGCGATGGCGTGCTGGCGCAGCACGTCGTCTAACGTGAAGCGGGGCAGCACGAGCGCGTAGGGGAAGTCCGGCTGGTAGTCGGAGAAGGGCATCGTCGCCTCGACGCCCAGCGGCCCGCGAATGCGCGTCTTGTCGACGCGCCGCGCCCCGGCGGCCTCAATGGCGGCCAGCGCGCCGATGCGGGACAGGTTGCGCACGGCCAGCGGCGTCAGGCCGTCACCGCACGTCTTATCGCGGGGGAACTCGGCGGCGTCGATCACCAGCACGTCGTGGCCGCGCTGGGCCAGCTCCCACGCCGTCGCCGCGCCGGATGGCCCGGCCCCGATGACGAGGATTTCCGGTCGGAGGGTGGATTGCGTCATGTGTGGGTCCCAGAATCAGGTCGGACGTTGCATCAGCCGGGCGTGACGAGGCAGCCTCGGCCTGGCCCGGCGAGCACCTCGCCCCCGGCGAAGGCGAGCCGCCCGCGCAGGTACACGCGCTCGACACGCCCCCTGACCGCGCGTCCGGCGAAGGGCGTCCAGCCGCAGCGCGTGTGCAGCCCCTCGTCGCGGATCGTCCACTCGGCGTCGAGGTCGACCAGCGTCAGGTCGGCGTCGTAACCGGGCGCGATCCGCCCCTTATGCGCCAGCCCGAACAGGTCGGCGGGGCCTTCCGCCAGCCAGCGCACGATATCCTCGACCGCCAGCCGCCCCTCGCGGACGGCGGTCAGCAGCAGGGGCAGGGCGGTCTCCAGCCCCGGCATCCCGGATGGGGGATTGTCGCCCCGCTTCTCGGCCAGCGTGTGGGGCGCGTGGTCGGTCGCCACGATGTCGATGTCCGCGCGCCCGGCCCACAGCGCTTCGACGTGCTCCGGGTCGCGCAGCGGCGGGTTGACTTTGCCCAGCGGGCCAAGCCGCGCCTCGTCGGCGGTCGTCAAAAACAGGTGATGGGGCGTCGCCTCGCAGGTGACGCGCACGCCGCGCGCCTTCGCCTCGCGGATCAGGGCGAACTCCTGTGCGGTCGACGTGTGGCAGATGTGGGCCCGCCGCCCGGTCGCCTCGGCCAGCGCGATCATGTGCGATACGGACAGCGCCGCGCAGACCGGCGGGCGGCGCTCGCCGCGTTTTGCATAATATTGCACGGCGGCCTCGTCCTCGGCGTGGATGGCGATGATGCGGTCCGCCGGGTAATTCTCGAAATGGGCGATTTGATCCGTCACGCCGTCGACCAGCAGATCGCCCGTCGACGATCCGGCGTACATCTTCAGGCCGACCGCCTCACCGGCGAGCGCCGGGGCCGCGTCGGCGTTGCCGGGCGTCGCTCCGACGTAAAGGCCCACGTCGCACACCGCCTTGCGCTCGACCCGTTTGGCAACGTCTTCGAACGCCGCGCGGTCCGTCGTGGGCGGGCTCGTGTTGGGCATGGCGAATACGGCCGTGAAACCGCCCGCCAGCGCGGCCCCCGTGCCGGTCGTCAGGTCCTCCTTATGCTCGCCGCCCGGCTCGCGGAGATGAACGTGCGCGTCGATCAGGCCGGGGAAGATGACCAGCCCACTCGCGTCGACCCGGCGCGCACCCGGTGAAACGTCTGCAAGGTCGGGCCCGGCAGCCGCGATCCGGGGTCCATCGATCAGCACGTCGGCGCGAACGAGGCCCCCCGGCGTGGCGACATCCCCCCCATGGATCAGCAGTTTTTCGCTCATGCGGATAGTATGGCAGGAAGGCGGCCCCCGGACAAGCGATCAGGCCCGATCCGGCCAGCGCGAGGCCGCGAGTATGCTTTGTCAAGCTGCCGGGCCATTTATACCGTGCTGAATTTCACAAAAGGCGCGCACGTTGGCGGGTCGAAATTATGACATTCGCCACTAGAAGGGTTAAAAAGGCGCGTGTTATGCTTGGTTGGGCGCACATCCTGTCTGACACGTCACACACACCAGGAGGTAACTAAGTGACCGCAATTGTTCTGGACGGCAAAGCGATTGCCAAAGAGGTGCAGGAAAACGTCGCGGCGACCATCGTCGAGATGAAGGAAAAGCACGGCGTGACCCCCGGCCTCGCGGCGGTGCTGGTTGGCGAGAACCCCGCCTCGCAGATGTATGTCAAGATGAAGCGCAACCGCTGCGCCGAAGTGGGGATGGAGTCCTTCCTGTACGAGCTGCCCGGCGACGCCTCGCAGGAGGAGCTTGAGGACCTCATCGCGCAGTTGAACGCCGACCCGAAGGTACACGGCATCCTCGTGCAGCTTCCGCTGCCCGACCACTTCGACGAAGAGGCCGTGCTGAAGGCCATCAGCCTCGACAAGGACGTGGACGGCTTCCACCCGATCAACATCGGGCGGCTGGCGATGAAGGGCCGTGACCCGGAGTTCATCCCCGCGACGCCCTACGGCTGCATGTACCTGCTCAAGAAGGCCGAGGAACTGGTCGACGGCTTCCAGATTTCCGGCTCGAACGCGACCGTGCTGGGCCGGAGCAACATCGTCGGGATGCCGATGGCGCTGCTGCTGATCCACGCCAACGC
>CAZWUX010000237.1:0-7158 GCA_964637665.1 uncultured Anaerolineae bacterium | reverse complement strand
CCCGGCGGATCGGCCCGATTCGCCGGTTCGGGGTGGTCCGGTCAGCCGTCCGCCGGGGGCGGGGTTGCAGACTCGGATGGGGCGGCGCTGGCTGATCCACGCGAGACGAGCGAGCGAACCGTATGCACGATGTAGCTCAGCGCGCCGACGAGGGCGGTCGAGAGGTTGAGCAGGTACACGCCGATGGAGAACGCGAGCGCCCTGCCGGGGGCCACGCCGACCGCGCCCAGCAGCAGGACGAACACCGGCTCGCGCACGCCGAGGCCCTGAATGGACGGCAGCAGCAGCAGGGCCGAGCTGACCGGCACGAACACGGCGAAGGTCAGCAGCGAAACGTCGATGCCGAACGCCTTCGACAGCAGGTAGTAGATCACGATCAGCAGGGCGTTGAACACCACTGACGCGGCGACGGCGAGGTACACGGCGCGCCGCTCCAGCCGCCGGATGGTCACCGCGATCTTGACGATGGCGGAGAGGTCGACGAACGTAATGCGCTGTGCCAGCCAGCCGAGGATTGCGGTCAGCACGCCGGTGTGCAGCAGAAGCACCCACACGATAATCCCCGAAACGCACAGCGCGAGGATCACCAGAACGATGGCCGGGGGCAGGATCGACACGCGAAAGGGAAGCGCGATGAGCGCGATCACGAAGAGCACGAACAGACCGGAATACCGGTCGATGCCGACCGTCGCGACGGCCACGTCCGCGCTGCGCTCCTGCCCGATCTCAAAGGCCCGTACCACGTCACCGCCGAACCCCGTCGGCAGGAACGCGTTGAAGAACGCGCCCGAATAATACAATCCGATAAGCTGCATCAGGCCCGGCGGATCGCCGAGCGCGGCCAGCAGCACCCGCCAGCGTACGGCGCGGATCAGGATGCCGAGTTGAAACAGGACCAGAATCCCGCCCACCGCCAGCCAGTTCGCGAGGCGCAGCCCCTCCCACATGCGGCTGAGGTCGACCTGCGTGACGACCAGCGCCACGCCCGCCGCCGTGATCAGCACGCGCGCCAGGTTGGTGAGGAGTCGCTTACGTTTATCAGACGATTTACGGGGTGTTTCGCTCATATGTCTCCGGCCCAATAAAACGCTAAAGGGAGTGGCTGCGTCGACCCTCGAATTAGTTTCCGACGTATTATAACGTTTATGGACAGTGCGTCGATAAAATCCCCGGTGAGATCGCGGTTTCTGCCCTGCAAACCGTTACCGTCCCCGACCCGATGTGCTAAAATGGGAATATGGACGCCGATCTGCTCGATCCCCCCCTTACGCCTATGCCGGGATTCGCCCCCGGCGAGTGGCTGAACATCGATCACCCGCTGACCATCACACACCTGCGCGGGCGCGTCGTGATGATCGACTTCTGGGATTACACCTGCCTGGCCTGCCTGCGGGCGATCCCCTACCTGAGCACGTGGTACGAGCGCTACCGGGAGACGGATTTCGCCGTCGTGGGCGTGCATACCCCCGAATTTCGCTTTGCGCGCACCCGCGCCCTCGTCGAGAGGGCGGCGGCGGACCTCGGCATCCGGTACCCGGTGCTGCTCGACAACGAGCGCCGGACGTGGGAGCAGTTCGCCGTGCGGGCGTGGCCGACCCGCGTGCTGGTCGACCCGGATGGCTACGTCCGGCATCGGGCGGAAGGTGTCACCACCTTCCGTGAATCCGAGCGCGCCGTCCGGCGCCTGCTGCACGAGCACGACCCGGAGGCGGCGCTCCCGCGCCTGATGGACCCCATCCACCCCGAAGACGATCCCGGCGCTGACCGCTACCGGGCGACACCCGACCTGTATGTCGGCTACGAGCGCGGTGCGCTCGGCAACCCGATGGGCTACGCGGCGAGCAGCCCGATGGTCTACGATCTGCCACGCGAATACGCGCGCCGCGAGCCGTATTTTTACGCCGGGGGAATCTGGCGGGCCGGGCTGGAGAGCTTCGCCTTTGCCGGGCAGGACGGCGGTCAGATCGCGCTGCCGTATACGGCGTATGGCGTCAGCGCGGTGCTCAGCCCATCGGCGGACCCCGTCGAGGTGGCGCTCAACCTGCGGAGCACGGATGCGCCCCCACGCGTCGACCTGTTTCAGGACGGCGCGCCGCTGACGCCGGAGAACGCTGGCCGCGACGTGCTGTACGACGGCGGCGGCGTGAGCTATCTCATGGTCGAGCGCCCCCGGCTCTATGAACTCGTCCGCAACCCGGCGTTCGGCAGCCACGAACTTGAGCTGACCGTCCGGGCGCATGGTCTGGCGTTCTATTCGTTTACCTTTACGTCATCCGTCGTGGCCGGGTAGCAGGCAGGCTGAAGAAACGAAGGGCAGTTTGAAATGGACATCTCACTCGACCTTTTCTCCTTCCCCTTCGAGCAGGAGGGCTGGGAGAACCGGATGCTGATCGGCGGGCTGCTGGCGTTTTTCGGCCTGCTGCTGACGTACACCGTCGTGCTGATGCCGCTCGGCATCGTGCTGATGCTGCCTATGCTGGGCTTCATGGTGCGGGTGATGCGCCGCGCCATCCAGACCGGCGAAACCGTGCTGCCGGAGTGGACGGACTGGGGCGATCTGTTCAAGGACGGGCTGCGCTACGTGCTCGTCGCGTTTGTCTACATGCTGCCCGTTACCCTGCTGATATGTCTCGGCTACGGCGTGATGTTCGGTGGGATGCTGGCCTTAGCGCCGTTCACCGAGCAGCGGCCTGAGCTGGCTTTCACCCTGATCCCGCTCCAGTTTGGCGGGATGGCGGTGATCATGGTGGGGATGCTGCTCGCCATCGCTCTGGGGGTTCTGACCATCGCGGCCATCACACGCATGGTCGCCTATGGGTCGCTGAACGCCGCGTTCGAATTTGGCGAGGTGTGGGCGCTCGTCAAGCGGGGCTGGAAGTCCTTCGGCCTCGCCTATCTGCTCGTGTTAGGCATCTCGTTCGCCGTCTCCATCGCGGTGAATCTGCTCATCTACACGATCTGCCTGCTATGCCTCGTCCCGTTTTTGATGGCCGCGCTGGTCTATTATCTTCAGGTCATTATGGGGGCGCTGTTCGGGCTGGCTTACCGGGCGGCAGAGGCCGGGCCATCCGAGCCGGGTGAGCCGAGTGAACCATCTGAACCGTCCGAGCTGGGTGAACTGTCTGAGCCGTCCGAGGAGGGTGAGCCATCCGAGCCGGATGAGCCGGACGAGCCATCCGAACCGGACGAGCCGACCGAAGCAGCTTCACCTGCGACCTGATCGCCCGCAGGGCTACCCGATCCACCCATCCCGATTCCGATGAACCCAACACCAAACACTCTGTAAGGAAGCCGATACCAATGCTGCGAAACCTGATCCTCTATCTCTCGCGGGCAAGCTGGGCCCGCCGCATCGTCACCCACTGGGGGGTGGCCCGCCGCGTTGCGCTGCGCTTCGTCGCGGGTGAAACCGAGGCGCAGGCGGTCGAGGCCGTCCGCCGGCTTAACGCCGACGGGCTGACCGCGACGCTCGACGTGCTGGGTGAGAGCATCACTGCCGAAGAGCAGGCCCACGAGATGGCGCGCGCGTACGTCAGCCTGCTCGACGCCGTCCACGCCAACGGGCTTGAGGCGACCGTATCGCTCAAGCTCACGTCGCTGGGGCTGGACCTCTCGCAGGCATTGTGTGAGGACACCCTGCGCGATCTGCTGGCCCACGCCGCCGAGTGCGGCACGAGCATCACGATCGACATGGAGGACTCGTCGTACACGGAACGCACGCTGGCTATCTTCCGCAAGCTGCGCGCTCAGGGGTTCGACAACGTACGGACCGTGATCCAGGCTGCTCTGTACCGCAGCGAGGAGGATATCGAACAGCTGGCGGGGGAGGGGGCGGGCATCCGCCTGTGTAAGGGCGCCTACAAGGAGCCGCCCTCCGTCGCTCATCCCAAAAAGAGTGATGTGGATGCCGCGTACGTGCGGGAGATGAAGGTTCTGCTCGATGCGGCGTTTCAGGGGCGTGGATACCCCGGCATTGCGACGCATGACGAAGCAATTATTAATGAGGCCAGACGTTACACCGCCGCGCAGGGTATCCCGGCAGATGGTTTCGAGTTCCAGATGCTGCACGGGATTCGCGACGGGCTTCAGCGGGAACTCGCGGGGGAGGGCTACGGGATGCGCGTCTACGTGCCGTTCGGCACGCAGTGGTATCCGTACTTCATGCGCCGCCTCGCCGAGCGCCCGGCGAACGTGTGGTTCTTCGTAAGCAACTTCTTCAAGCGGTGATAGGCCGGAGGCCCGCACCAAGCCGTCCGCCCTGTGGGTATGGGGATAAATCGACATGGACCTGACGGATAAAGTGGCGCTCGTCACGGGCGCGGGGCAGCGTGTAGGCCGCGCCATCGCGCTGGGATTGGCCGCGCGCGGGGCCTCGATCCTCGTGCACTATCGGAGCAGCGAGGACGAAGCCCGCGAGACGCTGGATGATGTCCGGGCGCTGGGCGTGCGCGCCGCATCCTTCCGGGCCGATCTCGGCCAGCCGGAGCAGATCGCCGCCCTGTTCGAGGCGATCGTGCGGAGCTTTGACCGGGTGGACGTGCTCGTGAACAACGCGTCGACCTTCCGGCTGGGGGACGTGCTCGACGTGACGGTCGAGGACTGGAACCGGGTGATGAACGTAAACCTGCGTGCGCCGTTCCTGTGCAGCCAGCACGCCGCTCGGCTGATGCTCGACCATGGAGGCGGCGTGATCGTCAACATTGCGGACATTGCGGGGCAGGTGCCCTGGGTGCGCTTCCCCCATCACAGCGTCAGCAAGGCGGGGGTTGTCATGCTGACGAAGGTGTTCGCCAAGTCACTGGGGCCGGAGGTGCGCGTCAACGCGGTGGTGCCCGGCCCGGTCCTCAAGCCGGAAGATATGTCCGACGCCCGCTGGGAGCGGCTCGGCGCGATGCTGCCCCTCCGCCGGACCGGCGATCCGGGTAACGTCGTGCAGGCCGTGCTGACCCTGATCGAAAACGACTTTATGACCGGCGCGGTGCTGAACGTCGACGGCGGCGACTCGCTGATCGGCTCCGTCGACTTCTGGTAGCGTCATCCCGCACAGGAAAACGACGAGGCCGGGGGCGCATCCCGGCCTCGTTTTGGCGACGGTGTTATTCCCGGCGCGAGCTGACGAGCGCGCCACCCAGCCAATCCAGATAATTCTGGCTGCCTGCGGTGATAGGCACGGCGAGGATTTCCGGCACGTCGTAGGGATGGACGGCCTTGATGGCGGCCTCGACGGTGGTGAATAAGTTCTGCCGGGTCTTGATCACACACAGGTATTCCTCGTCTTCGGCGATTTCGTCCTCCCACCAGTAGGTGCTGGTGATCGGGCCGACGATCTGCACGCAGCCTGCCAGTCGCTGCTCGACCAGCGAGCGGGCGATGCGGCACGCGTCTTCCTTCGTCCTCGCCGTCGTGATGACCTGCAAGTACACGTTCATACCGCAGTCACACCTTTCGATGTTTGGAATGGGTTGCCCCTAGTTTATAACGGAACTGCCCATCACACACAGGCGGATTCGTGGACAAGCGGCCCCCGGCTGGTATAATAAGCTGGCCCGGAGCGGTAGCATAGTCTGGCCTAATGCGCGCGCCTGGAGAGCGCGTGGGCGGTTCCCCGCCCCGTGGGTTCAAATCCCACCCGCTCCGCCTGTTATGTGAATCGAGAAGGACCCCATGCTGGGGTCCTTTTTTGTGTGGGGCTATTCGTCCACCGACATCAGGCGGCGGAAGGGGACCTCAGGGCAAACGACCGGGCCGGACTCGTAGAAATTGATGAACTGGGTGTAGACGAATCCCTCCTCCGTGAAGCTGAGCAGCACCCGGCCATCGCCGATCGCACCGCCGCGTTCCTCGCTGACGAGCGAGAAGGAATATTCCCACTGGTTGGGGGCCGCCCGACTCATCTCCCAGTCCCCGGAGGAATCGTCGCTCTCGAAGACGTAATGCAGCGCGCCATCCGGCGTGAAGTCGAACGTCGTCTGCTGGATCGTCGGCAGCTCGCACGAGCAGCCGCTCGGCGCGATGACGCACGCGTAGCCGCTGTAGGTCGCCTGCCCGACGCTGTGGGCGATCAGCTCGTAGCCCGTCATGTCGTAGGGCACGTCGGGTATGCCCTCTGCTTGCTGCGGCGGGGTGGGGGATAAATCGGCGGGGAGGGAAGCCGTCGCGGAGGGCAGCGGCGACGGCGCTGGCGTGACGCTGGCTGGCGCGGACGCCCCGGCAGACGGCGTGAACGCCGGTGGGGGGGCAGGTGGTTGGGATGCACTGCACGCGGCCCCGATCAATGCGGCGAGCGCCGCAGCGATGGGCAGGTGGAGTCGGATCGTGTTTCGTGCGGGCATAGCCATCCCTCGCATCCAGCTTGGCGGGCAGCTACCGGATCGCCGGGCGCCGGTAGACGGATACCCTGCCATTGTACCCGGCTCCCGGCAAAGGCACGAAACACAAACGATCCCCTTCGCATGCCGAAGGGGATCGTCCGGGGGGCGCTACCAGTAAACAGTGGTGGATGACTCTACTGCTCGCCCATGCTCTGAAACAGCCCCATGCGGTTCCCGGCTGGGTCGGCGAAGAAGACGAACCAGCCCATGTTCGGAATCTCCTGCTTCGGCATCAGGGTCTTGCCCCCCTTGGCCTCAATGCGCTTCAGATCGGCCTCGATGTCCTCGCTCTCGATGTAGACCAGAATGTCGCCGGGCTTCACCTGCTCGCCCAGCGGGGTGAAGCCGCCGGCAATGGACCCGGTCTCGAACATCGTGTATTCCATCGCTTCGTCGCGCTGTGTGTCCCAGCCGAACAGGTCGCTGTAGAAGGCAGCGGCCTCGGCTGAGTCCCCGGCGGGTATCTCGAGGTGGACGATCGCTCGCTTGCTCATTGGCTAATCTGCTCCTTTGGGACTGAATAGAACGCTAGTTCTATTATAGAACAAAGGTTCGTATCCTGTCAAGCATTGCCGGTACAAACCCGGTATGCCTTCCACATGCAGGACACCTCTCGACAGGCCGGATTTTTATGTGATTTTTGGCTTCTGCGCGTTGACAGGCGCTCGCCTGTTCGTTACCATAGCATCGCATCGTGAGCGGCTGCGAACGGGCTGCTTGGGTGCAGTGGAGAGGGCTGGGTCCTGCGCGGCGGATGCCGCCGAACCTGGTCAGGTCCGAGAGGAAG
>CAZWUX010000236.1:0-7203 GCA_964637665.1 uncultured Anaerolineae bacterium | reverse complement strand
CATACTGCACGGCGATCTCCAGTGTGGCAGTCGGCGACCACTCAGCCCCGTTGGGGATGCTCCACCGCCAGCGCGGATATGCGCCGTCCGCCTCGCTCTCGTGCGGGATGCGCGTGAAGTTGCCCTCCGGCCCGAAGAATACGTCGACCCGCTCGATGGGGGTGATGCGGGTTGATCCCACATTCTTCACCCAGATGAAGGCTTCGCACTGGCCGTTGCCGTTCGTGTCCTGCCACGCGCCGCTGGCGTCCAGTTCGCCCGCAGCGTGTACGATGACGAGGTCGCTTCGCAGCCGGTCCTCCGACCGCTGCGACATGTTCGTCATCGCGCTTCCGCTGTCGACGATGGCCGGGTAAGCCACGTTGAACAGCATCATAGCCATTACCATGCTGATCACGATGAGCAGGCCGGTTGTAATTGCCTTGTCCATGCCGCCTCCCTATGCCGCGTCCAGATTTTCGAGGCCGTAGATCAACCGCTGTACGATGTCACGCATCTGCCGCCGCTCGTTCGACTCGTCTGCCGCCGCCACCTCGATCACCTTAGCCGGTGGCACCGGAAGCAGGTCCATATCCGCCGGTTCGTCGGCGGGCAGTTCTTCCTCCCGCGCCCGGCGCGAGTTGATCAACTCGGCGAGAACCTGCGTGACGGAGGACTGGTGATCCCGGTCCGCCTCGAACGCGTCCCGCGCTTCGTAGAGGTCGAGTAGCTCCAGCAGCGGCACCTCGACCTCCGGTGGCAGCACGCCGTCACGCACGTACAGGGCGATCTCCCGCCGGGTGTGCGCGATCCCGACCTGCTCGATGCTCTCCTGAAGCCAGTTGATGGTCGATACGACCTCGCTCCAGTCGGCTCTGGCCGGGGCGAGAACCGGCACGGCGGTTTCGACCAGGTATGCATCATCCGGTGCTGGTTCGGCGGCAGGCTCAGGCGGCGGGGTAGGGGGAAGCGTCTCCATGATATCGGGCTGGGATGCGCTCACCGCGCCGTTGCCGCCCCCGCTGTGTGCTTCGCGCTGCGTGCCGTTCTCAGCAGGGATGGGGGCCTCCGGGTGGGCGGCGGCCTGAGCGTTGGCCGGGCTGGCCGCCCCATCCGCACGCAGGTCCGGGTGCTTCTGGGCGAGCACCTGCTCATGGACTTCGAGCAGGGTCACCTGGATCTGGTGCTTCAGCACGGCGAGTTCCTGTTCCAGGGCTTTTACTCTCTGTTCTAGTTCCACGTGTCTCATCCTGCCTTCTGAGCCTGTCGTGCGCTGTTTTCCGGTTCGTTCCTTATAAAGGAACCTGCCCCGCCCGGCACGGCCAGGTGGGGCGAGGCAGGCCCTTCACTTGAAGGAGCAGTAACCTGTCTGATTGGTGTGGCTTGGCCGTGCCCTTGATTTGGTTAGGTTCCAGTATCAGGTACTGCGTGGGGGGGAGAGGGTTCGGCCAGTCCCTCTGCCGCCGAACCTCCCCCCTCGGATTAGGCTGCGCTTTAGCGGAGTTCCATCACTGCGTCGAGAGCCGGCGGGGTCGTGCGCTCGAGGTTCAGGACGGCGCCCTGCGGCGGCTTGATTTCGAGCGTGAACGGGGTGCTTGCGCCCGGCGCTGACGTGATGTCGGTGGCGAGGTCAACTGTGATCTCCGCCAACTCGCCCTCTTCCAGCATGTTGTCGGTGTCGTTCTGGACGATCCAGTCAACGGTCCAGGTCACGTTGTTGACGAATTCATCCTCGTCGCGGTAGCCGATGATCACGACGCGATCATCCGCAGTCGCGGTCAGGTCGACCGGCTCGCCGCCGACGTTGCCGACCGTGAACGCAACGGACGTGAGCGATGTGCCGTCGCTCGCCGCGACAACCGCGCCCTTGACTTCCATCGAGGACTCGACCTGCTCCAGCCCGGCGTAGATGGCTTCCTGGCCGCGCTCCGTTGAGCTGGTGCCCGCCGACAGGATCGTGAAGGCGAATACGGACGCCACGACGATGAAAGCGATCAGGATGATGGCGGTCTCAAGTGCAGTGATACCACTTTCGTCATTGTGCAGTCTTGCTAGCTTGAACATGGGGTTTTGCTCCTTTTGAGTTGTGAATTCGTTCCCAATGCCACCATCGTATGAAAAAATCCCCCGCGGCGGATCGAGCATATGGGGGATCAAGATGGGGGATTATTTTGGGGCAAGGCGGCGCGCCGGGTGGCCTAGGCCACCCGACGTCTGTTAGAGGGCGAGCTGCCTCGCAGCCCGGATCGCCGTCGCCAATTCCTCGGAGGAGCAACCCTTTTCCAGTACGTCGAACGCCCCGGCCTGCCGCAGAGCGGTGGCGTATTCCTGCACGCTGCTCGTCAGGGCGATCACAGAGGCGTTGGGGCAGCCCTCGCAGATTTCACGAGTTGCCGCCACGCCGTCTGATGCGACGATGTTCAGATCGACCAGCACGACATCCGGTTTCATACTCATACAGGTGGCGATGACCTCATTTCCGTTGGCTGCGTGCCCGGCCAGTTCGAGATCGGTGTGTGCTTCGATGAAGATGGACAGCGCCGTACGCGTGGCGGGACTGTCGTCGACGGTTAGTATGCGGATCGTACTGGGGTTCTGGCTCATCTTAACCTTCCGAAACGCTTATCTATCATTAGTATATGGTTAGGCGAGTTCTATCCACATCGGGCGGCGGCGGGATTCGTCAGGGCCAGCTGGCCTAGTCCACCCGGCGATTGACATGCCGGAGGGTGCTGTGGGATGTGTTAGTTGAGGGTGAAACGATGGGAGAGTGAGCCGGATCAACCGTGCCTGCTGGGTAGATCAGGTCCCGTATCGGTCTCGCTTTGATGGGGAAGAGACAGCGTCAGTCCGCCGCGTATTTTCGGTGATGTGACCGGGCTGTGAGTCCGTCGAGTCGCCGGGCCTCAGCGCGAGATCAGATCATTCTCGATGGCGTAGGCGACGGCTTTGGTGCGGCTCGACACGCCCAGCTTGGTGAGGATGTTGCTGACGTGCGTCTTGATCGTCGAGCGGCTCACGTAAAGTTGATCGGCGATCTCGCGGTTGTTTAGCCCGTCCGCGATCAGGGCCAGGATTTCCAGCTCGCGATCCGTCATCTCGAAGTGTGTGCGGGCCGGGCGGCGGGTCTCCTCAATGAGGATTTGTGTCGCCTCCGGCGAGAGGGTCGGCGTGCCCTCTACTGCCGCCCGAATGGCTCTCGCCAGATCGTCAGATGAGACCCCTTTCAGCAGGTAGCCAACCGCGCCCACCTGGAGCACACCCCGCACGAGGTCGGCCTCCTCGAAGCTGGTCAGCGCGATGATCTTCGTGTCTGGCTGCTTCGAGAGAATCACCTGAGTTGCTTCTACACCGTCCATGTCCTGCATGACGAGGTCCATCAGCACGACATCCGGGTCAAGCTGTTCACACAACTCTACAGCCTCGACGCCCGACGAGGCTTCCCCGACGAGTTCGAAATCGTCGAACGAGGCGAGGAAGGTCGCGAGGCCGATGCGCATCATGGCGTGGTCGTCGACCATGAGGATTCGTATCGGGCTATCCTGCACCATATCCGTTTTCCCTCCGGCGTCTGGGCCACGAGGCCGTGATGGTGGTCCCATTCCCTGACTGGCTTTCTATTTGAAGCGTCCCGCCAATCTCTGCCATGCGCTCGCGCATGATGCGCAGTCCGAAGTGATCGGTAGGCACGTCCTCGGGCTTGAAGTCAAAGCCGCGCCCGTCGTCCTTGACACACAGCACGACATTCTCCGGCCCGGCGTGCAGTGAAACAGCGGCCCGCGTCGCGAGCGCGTGTTTGACGACGTTGTTCAGCCCTTCCTGTGCGACGCGATACAGCGCCAGCTTGACATCGTCCGGCAGGGCCGTGTCGCCCCCCATCTCCAATTCGACGGGAATGCCCCGGCGGCTCATCGCGATCTGTGTCAGCCGTGTGAGCAGCTCGTCCAACCCGGTTCCTGCCAGCGCATCGGGGCGCAGTTCCATGAGCAGCATCCGCATCTCGACCAGCGCATCGACCGTCAGCTGTCCGAGATGATCCAACGCCTGTTCTGCACGCGCCGGGTTCTGCTCCCAGATGCGCGGCAGCACGTCGGCGATCAGCTTGGCCGAGCCAAGCGACTGGCTCACGCCGTCATGGAGCTCGCGCGCAAGCCGCTGCCGCTCCTCGACGGCGGCAAGCGCCTGCGCTCGATCATAAAGACGCGCGTTGTTAATTGCAATTGCAGCCTGATCGGCGAAAGCGTGCAGCCGCTCGGCGTGTTCCTCTGAGAAGAAGCCCGGCGTTTCGCTGTAGAGATTCAGGTAGCCGATCAGCTCATCCTTTAGATAGATCGGCGCTCCGGCGTAGGCGTGGATGCCGGGGGCCCAGGGTAGCTGTACCCATCCGCTGTATTCATCTACATCCCGGATGATGATCGGGGCCGTCCCGCCCGGTGGGCTGCCAAGCCGGGGAAACGTCTGTAGCGGGAAATGCTCAGTCCGCAGGCCACTCGTTCGCGAACCGCTGCCCGCGCGCACAATGTGGGTGGCATCCCTATCGATCAACATAATGTTCGCGCTGTCGTGCCGCACGACTCGCCCCACATTTGTGAGGATGCGCTCCAGCACCTCCTCGATGTCGAGCGTGCTGCTGAGCACCGCCGCGCTGTCGCGCAGCGCCTCGGCCAGCGTTCGCTGTTCGCGCTCCGCCGCCCGGATGCGCTCTCGATAAAAGGCTGCGCCGATGGCGCCTGCCACGCTGCGCAGCGCCTCGATCTCCGCGTTGCTCCAGTTTCGTTCCTCGTCGCACTGGTCGAATCCGAGCAGCCCCCACCACATCCCGCCGCTGAAAATCGGGACGATAGCCAACGAGCAGAGCGCCTGACCCTCCAGCACGGCACGCTCTGACTCCGGCATGTCGCATACCAAACCGTGCAGCGGCTCGCCTGCGCCCAGCGTCTCGACCCAGCGTCCGAAGCCATTCTTAAGATAGGCAAAATCGTGAAAGACAAGCTGATCCTGATGGGGTCTGATGCCGTCCGCCGTCCACTCGTACAACTGGCTCGTCAGCAGCGCTCCGTCGCCCGCCCTGTGATTTCTGAATACGTACACCCGGTCAACGCGGCTGGCCTCGCCCAGCCGGGCCAGCAGATCCGGCATGACGGCGCTGGGGTGGGCGAGCAGCAGTTCCTCCGTAATGGTTGCCACCGCCTCCAGAATCATGTCGCGACGGCGCAGCGCGTCCTCGACCTCTTTCAGCCCGGTGATGTCATCTGCCAGGATGAGCACATCCTCCGAGTTGGTGATAGTCGCCACCTTGACGCGGAAGTGCGTCTGCTTCCTGTCGACCGCGAGCGTGTGCTCGACAGTCTGAACTTTACCTGTCTGCCGCGCGGACTCGATCAGCCCGACGAACAACTGGCTTGTGTCCGGCGGGAACAGGTCGGTGATCAGCTTGCCGGTCTCGAACTGGTAGGCGCGGCTGATGTGCTGAAGGTAGTTCGGCACGAAAAATGCGGCGATTTGGTTGCGCTCGTTGAGGTGCAGCATGATGTTGGGGATAGACGAGATGATCAAATGCAGCATCCGCCGCCGTTCGTGCAGGGCTTCCTGCACGCGCTTGCGCTGCTCGCTTTCTTCCTCTAACCGCCGGGCGGATATCGCCAGCGCGCTCGTGCGCTGCCGCACGCGCTCCTCAAGCTGCTCGTTCATGCGGCGCAGCGTGTCCTCGGCACGCTTCCGCTCCGTGATGTCATCCAGCACGATCACAAGCCCCATCACGTGCCCGGCATCGCCGACGAGGGGGGAAGCCTCGAAACGTAGAATGCGATCCAGCACGTCAGGCTCGATCTCCACCGCGAACGTGTCCTTGCTGCGCAGGATGCCCCGCAGGCCCGTCACAAGCTCCATAATTTGCCTGGGAGTCAGCAGTTCGTCGAACAGTTCGGATGCGTACCGGCCCAGATAGTTGCGGCCCCAGATGCCCGTTAGCTCGTCGAACGTCGCGTTCACGCTGGCGACGATTAGATCGTCGTTGACGGTAATAACGCCGACCGGGATGCTGTTAATGATGCTTCCGTAGAAGTTGCCTAGAATGTTGTCGAGTTCTTGCATGGTCGCTCCGGTCATACAGCCTTACTGCCTGGGCCTGTATGCCAAATGACTACTTCACCCTTAATACATATAGCACATCGTCGATGGTCAGAGTGGCTCTGGACATCGGTTGGTTCCGGCGGCGCTGTCACGAGGCTGCTGCAACTTCAGCGTCATGATTGGCGTGCCGGACGGACAAGCGAGGGCGCTCGATCGGCCCGATCATTCTGATTTCCGGTTATCTGGCAGTCAGCGGTTACGATACACGATAACACGTTCCATCATAACGGGTTGACCATTGTATCACTATCTCTGGAAGATTACACTCGGCTCTGTTTCACGGAGGTTTACGTAGCAGTAAGATCCTAACATCAGACTGCCATATCTTCGTATAGAATGCAGCAGAATGATAAGTAGTTCAATGGGTAATAGTGCTAATTCTATATGAATACAGACCTGCGCGGATTCGGAGGACTGCAGATGAGCGGATATCCCCTCGTATCGATCGGTTTTACCCCGACTGTGCTTATGCTACACTGGTTTACATCGGAAACGAGGACGTTCTGCTGCAGGGATGGGGAGGGTGCTGTCGATGGCGTTAGAGCGAACGAACCTGCCAGCGCGCTTGGTGGATCGCTTTATTCTGAGACCCGGCACGGAAACGTTGCGAGAGGCGGTTGCCGTTCTGAATAAGCGTGATGGGCGTGACTGGTGGTATCTGCTCGTCGACGTGGGCCGTCGTGGGGAACTGCTGGCCGTGCGTTTTGCCGATCTCATAGAACGGATTCTCAGCGAAGGCCCGATGATCTTTCATCGTTCTCTGATGGATTTCGGCCCGCCGCTCGTTTCGGCTGCCGTGGTGGATGCGTCCGCCTCCCGCGCGACGATCGAGCGGCTGGCAGCGGCTAACCCGAATGGTCTGGTTGTGCTGGCTGAGGGCGGCCAGCAGGGTGAGGCATCGCACATCCTCGGCGTGATCAACATCCGCGAGACGCGTCACGTCCCCGATCCAGAAACCCCCACACTCTCCGAGCTTGCGGAGGCCAGCGAGGGTCTCCATGTAGCGGCGGTGGGACCTTCTTCCGGCGCGCCACCTGAGCCGGAGGAGAAGGTGGCGGTACCGCCTGCCGTGCCTGAGCCGCAGCCTTCGAC
>CAZWUX010000235.1:5688-7223 GCA_964637665.1 uncultured Anaerolineae bacterium | reverse complement strand
CGAAGGGCAGAGGGGGTTCTGGCCCGAAAACGACATCCCGCCGGGGCTGGCGATGCGTCAATCACCCCGCATCCTGTTTCCCCGCCACGTTCCGCTGATAATAATCGCACTCATCCTGAAGCACGCATATCTCACATTTCGGATTGCGGGCGTGGCACACCTGCCGACCATGCTGGATCACCTGAAGGTGGAAGGCGTAATAATTTTCCTCCGGCACGATCTTCTCAAGCTCCTCATGGGCCTTCTCCGCACTCATCTTCTGGTCGATCAACCCCAGCCGCCCCGTGACGCGGTGAACGTGTGTATCGACCGGGAAGGCAGGCTTGTGCAGCGCGAACAGAAGCACGATAGCCGCCGTCTTGGGGCCGATGCCCTTGATGTCCGTCAACCACGTTTTGGCTTCCTCGACCGTCATATCTTCCAGATTGTCGAGCGTGATGCTCCCCTGCGTCTCGGTGAGGTGTCGCAGCGCGTTCTGGATGCGCGGCCCTTTCTGGTTGGACAACCCCGCCGGGCGGATGGCCTCGACCACCGCCTCCGGGTCGGCGTCGCGCACGTCCTCCCACGAGTCGAAGCGCTCCTTGAGCCGTGCGAATGCCACGTCACGGTTCGTGTCCGACGTGTTCTGCGAGATGATGGTGTTGACGAGTTCATCCACCGGGGGCAGGTGCTGCCGCCACTGCGGGTAGCCATATTCCTCTGTCAGCAGGGCTTGGATGCGCTGGTACTTCTCTTTCCGGGCGCTGAGGTCCTCTGGCATAAACGCGGATCACTTTCTCTGTGGGGGGATGCTTGATCGTGCCGGTGCGGCACTTTTGCTTAGTATAGCGTGCCGGGCTGGCGCAGGGCCATCGTCGGCGGTAAGGTCTTGGCATGGAAAATTCGGTTAGCGTTGCCATTCTGGCAGGCGGGGAAAGCTCACGTATGGGGCGGAACAAGGCGCTGCTGCCTGTGGGCGGCGTGCCCATCGTCGAGCGCGTCCTCGGCTGTGTGCGCGATCTGAGCGACGACCTGATGCTCATCGCCAACGAGCCGGAGGGCTACACCTACCTCAACCTGCCCATCTATCCCGACGTGCTGCCCGGCAGGGGGCCTCTCGGCGGGCTGTACACCGCGCTGGTCCACGCAGCGGGGGGGCACACCCTCGTCGTAAGCTGCGATCAGCCCTTCCTCAACCCGGACTTTCTGCGCTATCTGCTTAGCCTGCGGGCGGGCTACGACGTGGTTGTGCCACTCGACGACACCGGCTACCCCCAGAGCATGTACGCCGTCTACGGCAAAGCCTGCCTTATGCCCATCCGCGCCCGCCTCGACGCCGACCGCCTGAAGGTCATCGGCTTTTTCCCTGACGTGCGCGTGCGCGAGGTCTCCGGCGCGGAGATCGACCGCTTTGACCCCGACCGCTGGGAGCGCGACGGGTCGAGATAACGCTTTATCCCGCAGCTACTTACGCAGGGCTCCGCACGAAGATGGAGCGGATGGGGCTCGAACCCACAACCCCCGGCTTGCAAAGCCGGTGCTCTCCCAGCTGAGCT
>CAZWUX010000235.1:0-5678 GCA_964637665.1 uncultured Anaerolineae bacterium | reverse complement strand
GTGCGCGTGCGCGAGGTCTCCGGTGCGGAGATCGACCGCTTTGACCCCGACCGCATCAGCTTCTTCAACGTCAACACGCCCGATGATCTGGCCGAGGCCCGCCAACTGGCCGAAAACCGTAGCTAGACTCATTCTGAGTTGCTTTTGTGGTGGATACTTGGCGACCCTGTGGCAATCTGATCAGGACGTTTGCGGCGCGAAGCGCCGCAAACGAGTCGGGGTCACGGGGCCGACGGCCCCGTGCGGGGGCGTGGGGGCAGCGCCCCCACAAAAAAACTCCTTCTCTACCCTGCTCCTACCCCAGCACCGACACGAGAAACGTCAGCCCGCAGCATAACCCACCGACGACCGCCCCGGTTCCGGCGGACCCCATGACGAGCGCCCCGACGGCGGGCAGCAGCCCGATCTTGTGTGCGCCATTGAGCGCGACCGCGCCTGCCGCAAGCTGGTAGACGCGCACCAGCGCGGCAGCGAACAACGCCGCGCCGACCGGCAGGAGCGGGGTCAGCGCCGTGACCGGAATCTGCGCGACCTGCCCCACGACCAGCGCCAGCGTGACGGCTTGCAGCGTCTGGATCGCATCACCTTTGCCCTCCATCAACCAGATCACGAGCGCATTCGTGACGAGCGCATAGACGACCATTCCGACGGCCATCAACGGGATGGATAACACGGCCTGCGCGGCGAACAACAACCCTGACGCGGGCAGATCGGTGGCGAGCCCCACCGAGTCGCCCTGCGGCCCCTCGACCGTCACGTCGAGCATCCCCATCGCACGCAGCGCCTCACCCACCGTCCCAACCTCCGGGGATTCGGCATCGACCGGCTGATCGAGCAGGCGCTCCATCGAGGCGACGAGCGGCGGCCTGACCCCGGCGGCGGCGAGCCCCAGCATGACGCCCACCAGCAGCGCCCCTGCGACGGCCTGAAGCAGCCCCGCCACGCCAATGTTGACGATCGTGTGCCCCAGCCCACCATGCCTGAGTTCATCATTCAACCCACCATGCGGATTGAGGATCAGCAGGTCACCCCACACCCGGACGAGGTCGCCGAGCGTCGGCTGCGGCGGGGGTTCATATGCCGGGACGAGCGTCGCCGACGACCCGACATGCTGCGCATCGTGCAGCGCGGCCCGCCACGCCTCCCGATCGTCCTCGCGCTTCTCCGGCGGCGGATCGTCGCGGGTATGGGGCCGTTCAGCGGGTTTCTCGCCCAGCAGCGATGCGTGAAGCTGCCCGTCGATGGCCTCCGGCGCAGTGTGGTGAAGAGTCTGGGGCTGGGGTGGCGCGGACGGCTCCGGCGGGGGCGTTGGCGGCTCGACGCCGAGCTTGATCAGCCCGCGCCGTGCCGCCTCGTGATGCGGATCAACCGTCAGCACATTTTCGAGGCAGACGATCCGGTCTTCTTTCGATTCGACCGCCGCGCTGAGCCACAGCCACGCCTGTGCGTTGAGCGGATCGGCCTCGACGACGCGCATTAACCGCTCGCGCCCGGCGGCGAGATCACCGCCCCGGATGGCCGCCACCCCCTCTCGAAGAAGGCGGTCAGTCTCCGCGCTCACGACGCCCCACCCGCTCCGAGCGCCCCCGCGCCGAACGACAGGCAGCAGATGAACAGGCTGAGCGCGCCCCCGATCGCGACGACGACGCCGACCGCCGCCAGCACGCTCAGGCTGGGATGCGCCGTCCTGATGGCGATGACCTCCGCCACCCACGCATAAATGATCCAACCCAGGTACAGCACCCCGCCGAGGCCCATCGCCAGCCCGGAGGGCAGCGAGAGCAGCAGCGCGACCACGAGCAGCAGCACCGGGATCAGCGTGACGATCAGCCGCGAGATCGTCGCCAGCGAGATCGCGCTCAGCGTCGCGCCGAGCCTGCCCTCACCGCCGAATATCCCCGCGACGACGTGCACGGCCAGCCCGTACAGCAGCCGCCCGAACGCCGCCTGCACGAAGGCGAACGCCGCGATCCAGATGCCGAGTCCGCTGAAAAACTGGGCCATGAGGGCGAGGGCTTCCGGCGTCGCCTCCGGGAGCGCCCCGAACCGGGCCACGATCCCCTGAATACCCCCCAGTGGCGCGATGACGAGCTGGAACATCAGCACGCTGGTGACGGCGGAGAGCACCCCGGCGACGACCAGCGTGAGCGCCGTGTACCCGAACCCACCGTAGCGCACGGTGTTCTCGTACGCCCCCCTGACCCTGAAGATGAGCGCCTGCGCCCACGCATCGAACAGATCGAGCAGGCCATAATCCATAGGCCGGGAGTCCACGATCGCCAGCGCCGAGGCATCGGGCCGTGCGCGCCGGGGGCGCTTTTTCTTTCGTCCGGCTTCCTCTTCCTGCTCCGGCTGGGCCTCATACAACGAGGCCCTCCACGCCTCATGCTCCTCATCCACCTCCTCCCCGGACAGCCCGCCGAGGGCGGGTACCGGCTCCTGCGCCCCACCGGCGGTTCCCATCCACGCCTCTTTCCCCGGCGTAGCGGGCTGCCACGTCCTGCCCTCGGACGACTGCCACTCATCTTCGTCTTCCGCGGGTTCCCCCGTCCCCTCGGCGAATCCCTGCCTCCACGACTCATCCGGCCCAGCGGCGGGCGGGGCCGGTTCCGGCGGCGGGGCGGACTCCGCCTCCGGCACGGGCGACGTGCCGGTCAGAATGGCGAACCGCTCCATCGCCGCCTCATGATTCGGATTGATGGCGAGCGCCTTCCTCAGGCAGTAGACGCGCTCCTTGTCCGTCTCGACGGCAGCGCTCAACCAGTACCACGCATCGGCGTGGTTGGGACGTGCTTTCAACAGCTGCGCGAGCCTCTGCCGTCCGGCAGCCTGATCCCCGGCCCGGATCGCGGCCACGCCCTCGCTGTACAGCCGGTCGGTATCGACGGGTTTAGCCATGATGCCTGGCTCCTCGATAGAAAACCTGATAAATGCAAGGAGGGGACCGGGGAACGTTCCCCCGGCCCCCTCCCCTATGATACTCGTCTCTCAGCAGAGCGCTAGAACGCCCTACTCTCGCTAGAACAACCCGACGATCTTCCCCGTTTCAAGGTCGATGTCGATGTCCATAAAGGCGGGCTTCGTGATCATGCCCGGCATCGTGCTCATCTTGCCGACGAGCGGATAGATGAAGCCCGCGCCGACGCTGGCCCGCACCTCGCGGATCGGCACGGTGAAGCCGGTCGGAGCGCCCTTCAGGTCGGGGTCATGGCTCAGGCTGAGGTGCGTCTTCGCCATGCAGATCGGCAGGCCGCCGAACCCGGCCTTCTCGTACGCCTCGATCTGCTGCTCCGCCTTCGGCTCGTAGGTGACGCCATCTGCCCCATAGATTTCGGTCGCGATCTTCTCGATCTTCTGCTTGATCGACCAGTCGAGCGGGTAGAGGAACTCGAAGTTGCTCTCCTTCTCGCAGGCCGCGACGACGGCCTCGGCCAGCTTGCCCGCACCCTGGCCGCCTTCCGCCCAGTGCTTCGTGACGACCGCGTCCTCCGCGCCCTTCGAGACGGCGTACTCGCGGATCAGGTCCCACTCGGCCTGGGTGTCCTCACTGAAGGCGTTGACCGCCACAACCACCGGAATGCCATACTTGAGCGCATTCTCGATATGCTTGCCGAGGTTGGGCAGCCCTGCCTCAAGCAGTTCGAGGTTCTCTTCCGTGTACTCCTTGGCGAGCGGCGAGCCGGGCTTAACCGTCGGGCCACCGCCATGCATCTTGAGCGCCCGCACCGTCGCGACGAGCACGACCGCATCCGGGATCAGGCCGGAGTAACGGCACTTGATGTCGAAGAACTTCTCCATGCCGATGTCGGCCCCGAAGCCGCTCTCCGTGATGACGTAATCCGCCACCTTCAGGCCGATCTGGTCGGCGATGATGGACGAGTTGCCATGCGCGATGTTCGCAAACGGCCCGGCGTGTACCAGCGCGGGCTGGCCTTCGAGCGTCTGCATGAGCGTCGGCATCAGCGCTTCCTGCATCAGGACGGTGACCGCGCCCGCCACGCCCAGATCGTCCAGGCTGACCGGCTTGCCTGACTTGTCCATCGCGACGACGACCTTACCCAGCCGCTCGCGCATGTCCTTCAGGCCGGTCGTCAGCGCGAGGATCGCCATGATCTCGCTGGCGACGGTGATGTCAAACCCGGTCTTGCGGGGGAAGACATCGCTGAGCCCGGCGTCGTTCAGGCCGACTTCGATCTCGCGCAGCGAGCGGTCGGTGATGTCCACCACGCGATTCCACGTGATCGTGTCGGGGTCGATGTCCAGCCGCGAGATGCCGCGCCGCTCCAGCGCCTCATCCGACTGGCGGCTTTCGTGGAACATGCGGGTGTCGATGGCTGCCGCGACGAGGTTGTGCGACACCGTGATGGCGTGGATGTCGCCGGTCAGGTGGAGGTTGAAGTCCTCCATCGGGATAACCTGGCTGTAGCCGCCGCCTGCCGCGCCGCCCTTCAGGTTGAAGGTCGGCCCCATGCTCGGCTGGCGGATGCAGCACATCGCGTTCTTGCCCAGCACGGTCCCCATCGCCTGCGTCAGGCCCACCATCGTCGTCGACTTGCCCTCGCCGAGCGGCGTGGGTGTGATGGCCGTCACGTCGATGTACTTGCCCTGCGGGCGATCGGCGAACTTCTCACGGACATCCAGATGGACTTTGGCCTTGTATTTGCCATGCAGGTCGAGGTCGTCCTCGGTTAGCCCCAGCTTCTTGGCGATCTCCAGAATGGGCCGGAGGTCTGCCGCTTGGGCAATGTCAATGTCGCTTGGAACGCTCATGGTGTGCATACTCCTGTTGGGGAATAGGTGAACAGAAAAACTGTCGTGCCTGGCGCAAGCGCCCTCGGTTTGGGGTAAAGGCGGGCGCTCACTTGTGTGGAGACCCGGCTCGTCGCTTAGTCGCGTCTATGCCTCGCTCTCCCTGAGGGTAAAGGTCCGTTGCGTAAAGGACTTGCTTATATATCTATGATATACCTATTTTACCATACCAATAGCGCAGGCCCTCACCAAAGATTTGTGACAATTTTCCCATTCCTGATCTGACAAAAGGCTTTTTGCGCGAAAACGAGGATTATTCCTCAAATCCGCCTTCTAAATGATGTAGATGAACGTTGAGAAACGCGCAGCGTTTCTCACAGGAAGAAGGCTTTTGCCTTCTTCCCGCTCTGAGGCCGGACGTTCAGCTAGGGACGCGTCTCTCAGGGTCGTGTATTCCGGCGGCGATGTTCTCCCGGTCGGCTCGCTCCATCTTTCCACACACCGATCCCCCCTCCCAACCGATCGTCCGCCTCCCCTTTGCATAGCTGGGCACACGACACTTTTCGCTGGCAGGCAAAATACACTGATTTCCAGTGAGAACCCCTGCAAACCCCGCCACTCTCGCGTCACTTCTCCCCTCCCCGTTGAGAATGGCAGAGCCATTCTCACAAGGAGAAACGCCCCGCGTTTCTCCACGTCATGAGGGAGGGGCCGGGGGAGGGGTCTCTCTTCGCCAGCCAGAGAGGGGGTTCCAGCCTGAAAAAACGAAGTGCCCCCCGATTCCCCTAATAAAACGGCCACAGCAGCGGCAGCACGCCCAGCGCCGCCGCCATCATCACGAGGATCATCGGGATGCCCACCTTGATGTAGTCGCTGAAGCGGTACCCCCCCGCGCCCATCACCAGCGTGTTGACCGGCGACGCGACCGG
>CAZWUX010000234.1:0-7247 GCA_964637665.1 uncultured Anaerolineae bacterium | reverse complement strand
ACCTCGCGCACGCCGGGCATGGCGGTCATCTCGCGCACCATGTCGACGAGGCCCACGCGCAGGGTCGGCTCGCCGCCCGTCAGCCGGAACTTGTCGAAGCCCAGCTCGACGAACACGCGGAACAGCGTCATCACCTCGTCGTCCTGCATCAGCTCCGCCGAGGGGCGGAACGTCATGTCCTCCGGCATACAGTACACGCAGCGGAGGTTGCAGCGGTCGGTCAACGAGATGCGTAGATAGTGAATGTTGCGGCCAAAACGGTCAACGGCCACGATGGGCAGCCCTTCAAATCTCAGCGTGGGCGAATTTGGGGTAGAATGGACGGGTGGCAGCGGCCACCCCTATTTACGAGATAAGTATCTATCTTAATCATAATACAGATCGATGTCAGAGGCAACATTATGACCCACCTTGACGCCGAAAACCAGCGCTGGGAAGACGAAACCGTCAAGCCCGCCCTCGAACGCTTCCCGGAGCGCAAAGAGACCTTCACCACCTCGTCGGGGACGCCGCTGAGGCGTGTTTACCTGCCGCCGGACGTGCTCGCGGATGGGTACATGGCCGCGCTGGGGTTCCCCGGCGAGCCGCCCTACACGCGAGGCATCCAGCCGACGATGTACAGGGGTCGTTTCTGGACGATGCGCCAGTATGCGGGGTATGCCAGCGCGGAGGAGAGCAACGCGCGCTACAGGTTTTTGTTGGAGCAGGGGCAGAGTGGGCTGTCGGTCGCGTTCGACCTGCCGACTCAGCTCGGCTACGATGCCGACGACCCGCTGGCGGAGGGGGAAGTTGGCAAGGTAGGGGTCAGCATCTCGTCGCTGGAGGACATGGCGCGGCTGTTCGAGGGGATTCCGCTGGACAGGGTCAGCACGTCGATGACGATCAACGCCCCGGCGTCGATTTTGCTGGCGATGCACATTGCGGTCGCGAAGCGGCAGGGAGCGGACATCCGCAGGCTGCGGGGCACGGTCCAGAACGATATTCTGAAGGAGTACGTTGCGCGGGGGACGTACATATACCCGCCCCGCGCGTCGATGAGGCTCATCACGGACCTGTTCGCGTACTGCGCGGAGAACGTGCCGCGCTGGAACACGATCAGCATCTCCGGTTACCACATCAGGGAGGCGGGGTCGACGGCGGTGCAGGAGGTGGCCTTCACGCTGGCGAATGGGATCGCGTACGTGCAGGCGGCGCTCGATGCAGGGTTGGATGTGGACTCGTTCGGGGCGCAGCTTTCGTTCTTCTTCAATGCGCACAACAACTTTCTGGAGGAAGTCGCGAAGTTCAGGGCGGCGCGGCGGCTGTGGGGGCGCATCATGCGGGAGCGGTTCGGGGCGACGAATGAGAAGGCGATGCAGCTTCGCTTCCACACGCAGACGGGCGGATCGACGCTCACCGCGCAGCAGCCGGTCAACAACGTCGTGCGGGTGGCGCTTCAGGCGCTCGCAGCGGTGATGGGGGGCACGCAGTCGCTGCACACGAACAGCATGGATGAGGCGCTGGCGCTGCCCACGCAGGAGGCGGCGCAGGTCGCGCTGAGGACGCAGCAGATCATCGCGCATGAGTCGGGCGTGGCGGACACGGTCGATCCGCTGGCGGGGTCGTACGCGGTCGAGGCGCTGACGGACCAGATCGAGGCGGATGCGGCGGCGTTGATCGAGCGGATCGACGAGCTGGGTGGGGCGCTGCCAGCCATCGAGACGGGGTTCGTGAACCGGCACATTCAGGAGGCGGCCTATCGCGCCCAGCAGGCGGTGGAGGCGGGGGAGCAGGTCGTCGTGGGGGTCAACGCCTACAACGCCGACGAGGAGCCGGAGATAGAGACGCTGAGGGTCGATCAGGCGGTCGAGGCGCGGCAGAGGGAGCGGTTGGCTGCGCTGCGCGCGAGGCGGGACAGTGAGAGGGTGAGCGCGCTGCTGGGGCAGATCGAGGCGGCTGCGCGGGGGGATGATCCGCTGATGCCGCTGTTCGTGACAAGCGTCGAAAATGACGTGACGTTAGGGGAGATATGCGGGGTGCTGCGCGGGGTGTTCGGGGAGTATTATCCAGAGCAGTTCATCTAGGTTTTTCGGCCCGACTCATTCAGCTTGCCGACCGTTGAATCAGCCGGAAGCCCCTCCGCTCGATTTGAGCGTAACGGGTTGGGCGCACGGCAGTTTTTCGGGTAGCGAGGAGAAGAGGCCCCTGACCCCTCCCCCGGCCCCTCCCCATGGCTGGGGAGGGGAGAAGCGAGGAGAGAGAGACGAAATTGGCGGGGGTCTCATCGAAAATCAACACATTTTTACATTCGAGGAGACACACCATGCCCGTACAACGCATCGACCACGTCGCCGTCGTCGTGGAGGACATCGAGGCGGCCAACGCCTTTTACCGGGACGCGCTGGGCCTCGACCTGTCGCACGTTGAGGAGGTTGAGAGTCAGGGGGTGAAGGTCGCGTTCTTCCCGCTGGGTGACAGTGAGATCGAACTCGTGGAGCCGACGACGGATGACAGCGGCGTGGCGCGTTACCTCGCCGGGCGAGGGCCGGGCATCCATCACATCTGCCTGGAGGTGGACGACATCGACGCGACGCTGGCCGACCTGAAGGCGCGGGGCGTCGAGTTGATCAACGAGCAGCCGGTTCCGGGCAGCGGCGGGCGGCAGATCGCCTTCGTCCACCCGCGCAGCACGTCCGGCGTGCTGATCGAGTTGTACGAACCCGGCCCCGGCGACGCGCGCTGAGTATAATCAAGCCTACAGGCGTCCCATTTAACCCACCAACCCCGGAGAAGGCCATGACAGGGCGATCAAACAGGTGGTTGCTGCCCCTTACGCTGCTGGCGCTGGCGGCGCTGGCCTGCAACGCCGCCGGATTCGAGGGGCCGGATGCCGAGGCGACGAATGCGGCGGTGTTTGCCACCATCACGGCGCAGGCGGCGACGGCGGGCATCCCCCAGACGGCGTCAGGCGAGGGGGTGACGGCCACCCCGCCGCCTGCCAGCCCGTCCGTGACGGGCACGCCGACGATCTCGCCCACGCCGCCGGAGGAGAGGACCGGGAACGGTCCGCGCCTCACGTTTCCGATGTGTGGGGGTGCGCTCACCGTCGACGGCGATCTGGCGGATTGGTTGAGCGGTGATGGGGCGGTGTTCGCGCTCGACGCGGTGACGTATGGGGCGACGGCGTGGTCGGGCGCGGACGATCTCTCAGGGCAGGCACGGGCCTGCTGGACGGAGGATGCGCTGTACCTGTTCGTCGAGGTGATGGACAATGCCCACGTCCAGACGCAGGAGGGCAGCAGCCAGTGGCAGGGTGATGAGGTCGAACTCGTCTTTGACGCCGACCTCAACGGGGATTTCTACGAGGAGGGATGGGACGACGACGACACGCAGCTCGGCCTCTCGCCGGGGGATTTCGTCGAGCTGCCGCCGGGGGCGGTCGTCTATCACCCGGCATACCGGGCCGCGCGGGAGATCGAGGTCGCCGCGCGGCAGCCCATCGCCATCGGGGGCAACTACACGCTGGAAGCCCGCATCCCCTGGACGGTGTTCGGCGTCGAGCCGGAGGGCGGCGACCTGTACGGCTTCTGCCTGGCGCTCTCCGACGACGATCAGCCGGGGGAGGCGAGTCAGGACTCGATGGCGAGCCACTGTCCGGGGTTAGTCGTCAGCAGCCCGGTGACGTGGACCACGCTCGAATTAGCCCCCTGAGCGCGCCGCCGTCGAACAACCCGATCCGGTAAATAATCAACACGCGCGGGCCTCCATCAGGGCTTCGCCCTGTGGAGCATACAGTCCTGCCGTTCGCCTCCGCACAGGGTGGGAATCCGCCGAAATTGGAGTGAATCGCGCCCCCGGATTCGATATACTTAACACTAGCTCAGGCGCCCCTGTGCAACCTGATCAGCATTTATACATCCAACCAACCAGGACGCAGATGCGTCCTGTTTAGTGGCACACACCGCCGACCGGCGAATACAACGAAAAGGAAGAGGGGTTAATTGACCATGCCAGCCGAAACCGCAACGTCTGCCAAAGGACTCGAAGGTGTCGTGATCGCCAAGACCGTGAAGAGCAAGGTCGAGGGGCAGATCGGCAAGCTTCAGTATCACGGTTACAACATCAAGGATCTCGCCGAGAACGCCTCGTTCGAGGAGGTCACGTACCTGCTGTGGTATGACAAGCTCCCGACCGAGAGCGAGCTTGAGGAATTCAAGGCGGGCCTCGCCGCCGAGCGGGCCATCCGGCCAGAGGTGATCAACCTGCTGAAGAGCCTGCCCGCCGGGGCGCACCCGATGGCCGTGCTGCGGACGGCCATCTCGGCGCGGGGCGCGTTCGACCCCGACGCGGAGGACACGAGCGAAGACGCCGTCCGCGCGAAGGGGCGCAGCCTGCTGGCCGCGATGCCGACCATCGTCGCCGCGTGGGAGCGCATCCGCAACGGGAAGGAGCCGGTCGCGCCGCGCGCCGACCTCGACCACGCGGCCAACTTCCTCTATATGATGACGGGCGAGGAGCCGGATGAAACCGCCGTCAACGCAGTGGACACCTACCTGATCCTGCTGGCCGATCATGGGATGAACGCCTCGACCTTCTCGGCGCGTGTCACGACGAGCACGCTCTCAGACGTGTACTCGGCCATCACGACGGCGCTTGGCACGCTGAAAGGCCCGGCACACGGCGGCGCGAATCAGAAGGCGATGGAGCAGTTTCAGGAGATCGGGGAGCCGGAGAACGTCGATAGCTGGTTCGACGAGGCGCAGGCGGAGGGCCGCCGTATTATGGGCATCGGCCACCGGGTTTACAAGACGGAGGATCCACGGGCGACGATCCTTCGCGAGCGGGCGAAGAAGTTGAGCGAGATGGGCGACAGCGGCAAGTGGTATGAGATCGCCTGCCGGTTGGAAGAGTGCGCCCGCGCGGATGATTTCTTCATCGAGCGCAGCCTGTACGCCAACGTCGATTATTATTCGGCGGTCGTGCTGTATCAGGCGGGCATCCCGGTCGATCAGTTCACCTGCCTGTTCGCGATGAGCCGCATCGCCGGGTGGATGGCGCACGTCATCGAGCAGTGGGCGGACAACCGGCTGATCCGTCCGCGGGCGGAGTACGTCGGCCCGGTCGACCTCGAATGGACGCTCATCGAGGACCGGACGTAAGAATTCCTGCTGAACGGCAACCGCCCGGAGAGTCGACTCTCCGGGCGGTTTTTGATTCTTTCAGCCAGAACCCCCTCCGTCGATGCTTCGCATCGCCAAATCGGGGATACGTCACTTTTTTCGAAAGACATACAGATGTGGTGTTTATGCGAGAACCCCACCCTTAATCCCTCCCCTTGCAAGGGGAGGGAAATCCGAGCAAAGCGAGGATGGGTGGGGTTCCGTGCCAAAAAACAATCAACAGCTAAATGATTCACCTACAAGCTGAAACTGTCGTAACCGTATCAGATGCCCTCCGGCGGCACGACGGCGTGCTCGATGCGGATCGCATCAGCGCCGTCCGGCGAGACGGTGACCGGCGCTTCGATCGTCGCCATGTCGATGAAGCACAGCGCCTCCTGCCCGGTGCGGCAGTAGTAGAGCGTCAGGTCGGCGGTGACGGCCCCGTCCCCCTCGGCGAAGGTGACAGGGATGCGCAGCTCAGGGCCAGTGATCACCTGCCGGGCGTCGCCCTCCGCGATGGAGACCGCCGCGCCCTGCGCGGTGAATACGCCGGTCGAATCGGTCAGGTCGTTGATCTTGAACCCCTCCGGCAGATCGAGCGCCAGCACGATCTCGCCCTCACCCGGCGCGGCGGTCTGCTCGTCGAGGGTGCGATCCGCCTCGACCGGCGCCCCTCCGGCGACCATCACGTCGGATTCCGGCAGGCGCAGCGCCTCCGGGTTCGGGAATTCGACGGTGCTCACGACGCCAGCCGCCAGGTCGATCACACGAATGGCGTGGTTGTTCGTGTCGGCCACGTAGAGCAGCCCGTCCGCATAGTCGATGCCGCCCGGCTCGTCAAACGCGGCCACGTCCGGCCCGCCGTCGGCGAATCCGCCGTCCCCACCCAGCCCGAACAGCGTCGTGATAGTATCCGTCGAGAGGTCGACGGACTTGATGCGGCTGTTGTAGGTGTCCGCGACGTAGATCGGGCCATCGGGGCCGCCCGCCACGCCCAGCGGGTGCTGGAGGCGTGAATCCCCGGCGACGCCGTCCCGGTCGCCGAAGGCGAACAGCGTGTTATCCGGCGGCCCGGCCAGCGTGCGGACCTCGCCCATGCCGAAGTCGGCGGCGCGCACCGAGCTTGACTCGCTGTCCGCGAAGTAGATCACGTCGTCGCGGAAGAACAGGCCGCTCGGCTGGGCGAGCGCGGATTCGCCGAGCGGGCCGTTGACGAGCGATTCGCGGCTGGTGCCCACCGTCGGGATCAGCACGTCCTCGGTAGGATCGTAGGTCCATATCTGGTGGGTGCCCGCCATCGCGATGTAGAGCACGCCGTCCCCCATCTCGACATCCCACGGGCTGCGCAGCGCGACCGTCGTGGGGTCGGAGATCGGGACGCCGGGTGTGGTCGGCGTCTGCGTGCCGCGCTCGCCCGTCCCGGCGATGGTCGTGACCTGCCGGGCGTCGAGGTCGACGGCGCGGATGGCGTGGTTGTTCGTGTCGGCCACGTAGAGCGTCGACCCGTCGAGGGCCATGCCCTGCGGCGTGTGGAAGCGGGCCTCGACGTAGTCCCCGTCGGCCAGCCCGGCCCCGCCGCCGCCGATCACGTCCAGCACCTCGTAGGTGTCGAGATCGGCCACGACGATGCGGTGATGGTTGCTGTCCGCGATGAACAGCCGCCCGCCCGCCGGGTCGGCCAGCACCTTGCCGGGGAAGCGCAGCGCGGTCTGCGGGCCGGATGGCCCGGTGGTGAGGTCAAGCGGCGTGCGGTCAAGTTCGCCGGTCATGTCGAAGGTCGTGACGACGCCGCTGATGAATGCGTTGAATGAGTCGAACGGAATCTCGCCCGCGTCGACGGCCAGCAGGTTGCCGCGTGGATCGACGATGGCGAACGACGGCCACGCGTTGATGCGGTAGGCGTTCCACACCTCGAACTCGTTGTCGTTCAGCACGGGGTGGGTGATGCCGTACCGCTCGACGATCTGGCGCAGGTTCTCGGTCTGGCCCTCGTTGTCGAACTTGGCGGAATGCACGCTGATGATGACCAGCTCGTCGGCGTATTTCTCCTCCAGTTGGGCCAGCACGGGCAGCATGTGAATGCAGTTGATGCAGCCGTAGGTCCAG
>CAZWUX010000233.1:0-7269 GCA_964637665.1 uncultured Anaerolineae bacterium | reverse complement strand
ATTAATACTCTTAGCGCTGTAAGAGTAACTGCCTCACCCAAACCATCCTGCCTAGACATAAAAGCATATGTCATTTGATAGAGTGTAATTGCTGTGCCTTGTCCTGGTTCAACTAACCCATAAATACTTGGCCCCATTATCCTCATCCGTGATCGGGGCGGTTTCTCAATTTCAGAGAGAGGATGACCAAGATTACGGATCATCCCACTTGGTGTTGCATGAACACTTTTATTTGCAAGACCGTAAAAAGGTCTTAAATACGAAAAACCCACTACAGCTTCGATTTTCTTGAACGTAGGCCACCTGTCGCCTAGGGCTTCCGCGGCCCAACCATAATCGTTACGTAAGTTAGCGTAGTCATCACCAAACCGAGAACGCAACTCTTCGTAGTGTTCTTTTACTATCCTTTTTTCGTCTTCATCAGGTGGCTCAAATCCCCCAGCCACAAAAAAATCAGTGTGTTCTTTATATTTCTGCTCGTATTCTGTGATAGCTTGGTAAGCCTCAATTCCGTCATACAGAAGATACTTCTCCGCAACATCATTGCCCTGCTCAAGAATAAAATATGCTAAAACCACTAGTTCGTGCAGAGTACGCCAACGACTGTATGCTCCGTGAGCATACCCTTGCTTTAGCAGAGCTATAATCTCACCAGCTACCATACAAGCATGAGCATATAGAACACCCAGAGTATCGAAGACAATATCTTGCTCTTCAACCGCATTCTCCCGACGGTCCCTGTCATATGTTGTAGCCACCTGAATACAGATGCTTCTCATTGCTTCAAGCAATTTGATAGCATCCCCCCAATGAGATAATAGATCTTTTTCAAACCGCTGTCGTGTGCGAGATTCGAGCCTTAGCTCTCGCTTTAGCTGTTTTTTCCATTCCACAGTCAATTTTGGTGCAATAAAAGTCCGTACTTCATCGAGAGCAGAGAAGTACGTTTGATCAACCTTCTCCAATTTCTCAGTTGATGCATTGTCTAGATCAAATCCCATCTCTTGAAGCTGATCGAAGAAAACAGCATCAAACCACCCATCAACAGTGGCGAAATCACCCATCGATGGTGATGCTCTCCGTTTACTGCCTAGCTTTGATCTTAAGAGAGATAGTAGTTTCTTTATCATACAGTTGAGTGTTGCCCTTCAATCCCTCTCAGACTCCTCTATTCCTATCTCCCTTAGCATCTCGTCCCGAATCTCGCGCCCGGATTTCACCAACTCATCCAGACTGACGCCGCGCTCTTTCAGCACATCGCCAATCTCGTCGAGCAGCCGCATCGCCCGCGCCTCCCGCTCGCTGATCGGCTCATCTCCCGGCTCTTTTTGCTCTGCCATGTTAATCTCCTGATAACGCTTGTGAACAGCACTATCGTATCACGGGCGGTCGGGGAGAACATCGACGCCCGGCTACCCGACCGCCGCAGACGGTCTGGACGCGGACTTCCGCGCCAAGAGCGCGTCATTCCCCAAAGTATGGAGTTCGCGGAGCGAACTCCCAGTTGAGAACGGCGCAGCTGTTCTCATACCATACCCCGGCCCACCCTACCCGAAGAACCTCAGCAGCAGCGACGTGAGCAGCGCGGGCTGGTCCTCCTGAACGAGATGCCCGGCGGCAGGGATCGCCACGAACTCGGACCCCGGTATGGCGGCGTGCAGCGCCCGCCCCCGTTCGACGGGGATCCACACGTCTTCCTCGCCCCACACGATGAGCACCGGGCGCGTGATCGACCCGTACAGCGGCTCGACCTCGTCCGTGTACGCCTGATCGGCCTGCGCGATCTGGCGGTAGAAGCCCCCCTGCCCCGCCTCCCCCAGCCAGGGCGCGACGATCCCGGCCAGCGTATCGGCGGGCATCGGGCGGTGGGTCGCGCCGCGCACGTAGGCCGCCACCACCGCCTCGTGGATATCCGGCGGCAGGTCGCGGAAGACCGCCTCGTGCCGGTTGACGTGCCGGAAAAAGGGCGATCCCCAGGGGGATAATGCGACGGGGTCGACGAGGGCGATTTTCGCGAAGTCGCGCCCGCCCAGCAGATGGGTCCGCAGCACGGTCGTGCCGCCGAAGTCGTGGCCGACGACGAACGGCGCGTCCAGCCGCCAGTGATCCAGCAGATCGGCCAGCAGGCGGTTTTGCACGGCCAGCGACACGTCCTGACCGTCGTGTTTCTCGGATTGCCCGTAGCCGATCAGGTCATAGAAATAGACCGTGAACCATCCGGCCAGCGCCGGGATGACGTGCCGCCAGTTGAACGACGACCAGGGCGTGCCGTGCACCAGCACGAGCGGCGGGCCATCGCCGCGCACGTCGTAGCGCACGGCCCCCCCCGCGTATGGATACGTCTGTGTGAGTTCCCAGCCGGACATGCCGCCCCCCTGCCCCTGTGATTCACCGGCCCCCATCGTATCACAGGCGGTCGGCGCGGCAAGCGGGGGCCGCTCACCCACCTGCGGCGAGCGGCCCCCGTCGTGTCCGTCCAACTGCCCGGCGTCCTGAGCGGCGATCCTCCGGCGCGTTTTCTAGCCGGGGTATTTCATCTCCGCCTGTTCCGTGTACAGCAGATACTCGTAGGCGGAGAGCGCCGCTTTGGCCCCCTCCCCTACGGCGATAAGAACCTGCTCGGCGTAGCTGTCGGTGACATCCCCGGCGGCGTAGATGCCCGGCGTGCTCGTCTCGCAGCGGGCGTTGATCTTGATGTGACCCTTCGCGTCCCGCTCGACGAGGTGCTTGACGATATCCGAGCGGGGGATCAGGTCCAGCTCCACGAACGCCGCGTCCATCTCGATCTCGCGCATGTGGTCGGCGGCGGTGATGACGACCTTGCGCGCGTAGCGGTCGCCGACAAGCTCGCGTATCTCGTAGCCGGACAGCAGCTCCACGTTGGGCGACGCCAGGAATTTCCGCTGGAGGACGGGGCTGAACCCGGACGTGTCGGGCGTGATGAGCGTCACCCGCCGCGCGATGCGCGCCAGCTCCGCGACCGCCCGCAGGGCCAGGTCCCCGTTGCCGATGACGACCACCGACCGGTCGATGAACAACTGGGCGTAGCTCACGGCGCTGTAGCACAGACCGCGCATCATGAACTCGCGCTCGCCCGGCACGTCGAGCATCTGCGGTTTGGCCCCGGTCGCGACCAGCAGGGTATGCGCTTCGGCGGTCATGCCGCTGGACGTTTTGACCCGGAAGCCGTCCGCGATCGGCGTGACCTCGTGGGCGTTGTCCATCCACCGGAAGCTGTCCAGGTACTCGATCTCGCGGGAAAACCGGCTCACGATCGCATCACCCGTGATGACCATGTGCCGCTCCACGAACGGAAGCTGGAGCCGGAAGTTCGTCTTGCCGCCCAGGTCGCGGGTGATCAACAGCACGTCCAGCCGCTTCTGGATGGCGTACATGGTGGCCGTCAGCCCGGCGGGGCCGCCCCCCAGCACAATCAGGTCATGCATCGCTCGCCTCCTCGTCCGCTGCTTCGGGGATGAAGCCCTCTTTCATCAACATCTGCGTCATCTCGCGCGCCGTGCGGATGATGCCCGACGCGCGTTCGTACTCCGCTTCGTAGGTCGTCTCGCGGCGGGCGATGCCCTGTTCGACGGCCTTCACGGCCACGGCGGCGGCCTCCCGTGGGAAGACATCCCAATCGTCCATACGGGGCAAAATGTGGTCGTCGGCCAGCCCCTTCTCCTCCGCCATTTCGGCGAGGGCGGTCGCTGCCGCGATCGCCATCTCGTCGGTGATGGTGGTGGCCCGCACGTCCAGCGTCCCCCGGAAGATGCCGGGGAACCCCAGCGAGTTGTTGACCTGGTTGGGGAAGTCGCTGCGCCCGGTGGCGACCACCGCCGCGCCCACCTCTCTGGCCTCCCACGGCCAGATTTCAGGGACCGGGTTGGCGCAGGCAAACACGATGGCGTCGTCGGCCATCGCCTTGATCCAGTCGGGCCTGAGCGTGCCCGGCCCGGGTTTGGACAGCGCGATCACGACATCGGCGCCCACCAGCGCCTGCTCGATGTCGCCTTCCATCCCCTGCGGGTTGGTTTGCTGGCACATGTGCCACTTCTGGACGTAGTCCGCGCGGCGCTGGTAGATGTCGTCCCGGTGTTTGCCCAAGATGCCCTTGCTGTCCAGTATCAGGCAGTTTTCAGGGTTCGCCCCGTAGGCGAATATCAGCCGCGAGCAGGCGATGTTGGCCGACCCCGCGCCCACGAACACGATGCGGGCGTCCTCGATCTTCTTGTCGACGACCTTGAGCGCGTTGATCAGCCCGGCCAGCGTGACCGAGGCCGTGCCCTGCTGGTCGTCGTGCCAGATCGGGATGTGCGCCTGCTCCCGCAGCGTGTCCAGGATGCGGAAGCATTTCGGCTGGCTGATGTCCTCCAGGTTGACGCCGCCAAACGCCGGTTGCAGGGTCAGCACCGTGTCGATGATCTTGTCCGGGTCCTTCGTGTCGAGCGTGATGGCGACGGCGTCGACCCCGCCCAGGTATTTGTAGAGCAGCGCCTTGCCCTCCATGACGGGCAGCCCGGCCTCCGGGCCGATATCGCCCAGCCCCAGCACCCGCGTTCCGTCAGAGATGACGGCCACGGTGTTCCACTTGCTCGTGTACTCGTAGACGAGGTCGGGGTCGGCGGCGATGGCCCGGCAGGGGGCCGCCACGCCGGGCGTGTACCAGATGGCGAAGTCGTTGAAGTCCCGCACCCGGCAGCGCAGCGCCGTCTGGACCTTCCCCCGGTAAAAGGAGTGGAGCCGTATGGCGTCCGACGCGGGTTTCTGAGCCTTCTTGATCAGGTCTTCGGGGGTCAACTGCTGCTCATCGGAAGTAGCCATCGTGCACCCCTTTCGTTAGGGAGGATAAAGGATGCGGCGCGCGCGCTCGAACGACGTGGACCTGCCGCGAACGGGTGGGCGTGCGACCCTGCGACGATGCTCGAAGAGGCCCGCGCCGTGACTGCGCGCCGCGCCGGGCGGAGTGTGGGGGAATGGGGGATCAGATAGCTGTCGTGAGCGTCGTGACGGGGGCGGGGACGTGAAATCGCGCTCGTTTGTACTCCCACGATAGTCGATCAGGCAGGGGTCTGTCAATAACCATGATGTACATCGCCGTTATTGGCCTGTCCCCGGCTGCCGGACACCTTTGAGGGTTTCACGCTCACGGCTTTCTATCACACGTCTTGCCTTATAATGCTCCTAAGGCTGTTCGGAAAGCGGCTGGCTGAAATCTGTGCTCAGACGGCGAGGCAGGTGTCAGGCAGTGGCGGCGGGGCACCAGACTGGAGTTCAAATCATGAAGCACAGGCGAATTGTGGTCACACGCTACGGTGGGCCTGAAGTATTGGAGGTCGTCGAGGACGATGCGCCTGAGCCGGGCCCCGGCGAGGTGCGTGTCAAAATATTGGCTGCGGGGGTGTCGTTTGCGGACATTCTATTACGAGAAGGGATTCATCCTGAGGCGCGCCGCCCACCCTTTACCCCCGGATGGGATTTTGTGGGCATCGTGGACAGGGTCGGCGCAGGCGTCACGTCGGCTGAAGCCGGTCAGATGGTGGCTGCGCTGCCTGTCGTCGGGAGCTACGCCGAGACCATCTGCCTGCCGTCCGAGGAGCTTCTTCCCGTGCCAGCGGGTCTCGACCCGGCTGAAACCGTCAGCCTCATCCTGAACTACGGCACGGCCTACCAGATGATGCATCGCTCCGCTCGCGCCCAGCCGGGAGAGCGGGCGCTTATTCATGCCGCAGCCGGTGGTGTTGGCACGGCGCTGTTGCAGCTCGGTGCGTTGATCGATCTGGAGATGTACGGGACAGCCCGCCGCGATAACCACGCCATCGTATCCGGTCTGGGGGCTTGCCCGATTGACTACAAGCAGGTTGACTTTGTGGATGAGATGGCGAAGCTGACGGATGGCGACGGCGTGGACATCGTGTTCGACGGGATTGGTGGCACGCACGTTGCCCGCTCGTACCGGACGCTGCGACCCGGCGGGAGGGTGATCGTTTTCGGGCACGCCACCTCGCTCATCGACAGGACGCTGACGGGGGGGCGGCGCAGTCGCCTCAGGGGGCTTCCCACAATAGCGGCGCAGATCGTCAAGCACTCGCTGATCCCTGACAGGCGGCGAATGATCCTGTACAGCATCCAGACGCTCAAGAAGCGGCAACCGGACTGGTTTCGCGAGGACATGGCTGTGTTATTTGGGCTGCTTGCCGACCGGAAGATCAGCCCCCTTATCGCAGAGCGCCTGCCCCTTACTGAGGCGGTCCGTGCGCATGAGTTACTGGGAGAGCGTTCTGTGACGGGCAAACTCGTGTTGATTTGTGCCTGAGATGGGGCGGCTGCCACCGGGGCGGGCCGGGCTGAGGGGTTCAGCGCCCGACGGGGGAAAATACGATTCTGGGGAATGACGTAGAGAAACGCGGAGCGTTTCTCATTGGAAGAAGGCGAAGTCTTCTTCACGCGCTCGCCCGCCTGACGCTCCGACCGTGCGACGCGCCTGCGGCGGTCGGCTCCCCCTACCCCGATGGTACGAGAAACGCAAAGCGTTTCTCGACCGGGAGAAAGCTGCGCTTTCTCCATTTACCGGGCCGGGTTAACGTCTGCGAGGCTGGGCGCGCGATCCGGTTTGCGGGATAATGGGGATTCGCGAATTTCCGGGCGCGGAGGTCGCCGTATCCACCGCAGGAGGGGTCAGGTGAAAAAGTCCAGATTCTCGCTCAGATACGAAGTCGAGTCGATGGTCGAGCTGGTGAGCGAGGTGGATCACCGGGCGCTGGCCGCGTGGGCCATCGCGTGCGCCGAGCGCGTCCTGCCGTATTTCGAGCAAGCGTACCCGGCGGACCGCAGGCCGCGAGCGGCCATCGAGACGCTGCAAAAGTGGATTCGCACCGGGGAGTTCCACATGGCGGAGATACGCGGGGCGTCGCTGGCGGCCCACGCCGCCGCGCGCGAGGTCGGCGCGGACAACCCCGCCCGGTCGGCGGCCCGCGCGGCGGGTCAGGCGGTCGCGACGGCGCACGTGCCCACGCACTCGGTCGCGGCGGCCAACTATGCGTTACAGGCGGTGCACCGGGCCAGCGATGCGGCGGATGCGGATGCCGCCGTCGCGGCGGAACGCGCGTGGCAGATCGCGCGGCTGGGTGAACTGCGGGAGAGCGGGCCGGGCTGAGGGGGTCAGCGCCCAGCGGGGTTGGGATGCGCGGAGAATACGATTCTGGGGAATGACGTATAGACATGAGTCATCCCGAATTTTGAAGGGGTGGCGGTGGATGAGCGAGCCATAAG
>CAZWUX010000232.1:0-7272 GCA_964637665.1 uncultured Anaerolineae bacterium | reverse complement strand
AACCCTCCTGCCGCCCGCGCGTATAGGTGTACAGATAGCACGACTACCATCCACCGCACGGATCGCGCCGTGTCATCCGGCGGGTGGAGCAGGAGGCAACTACATGGCATCACCACACAATCATTCGCGAGGGCGCGTCAACCTCGTTATCGGCGCACTTTTAGTCGGGCTGGGGGCGCTGTTTCTCCTCGGGCAGTTATTCAACGTCAACCTGTGGCAGTTCTTCTGGCCGTTTTTCATCATCGTGCCGGGGCTGCTGTTCTTCGTCGGGATGGTGCTGGGTGGCAAACCCGCCGGCCCGCTCGCCATACCGGGCAGCATCGTCACGATGGTGGGGCTGCTGCTGCTCTACCAGTCCATCACCGGGCACTGGGAAAGCTGGGCCTACGCCTGGGCGCTGATCCTGCCGACATCGGTCGGGATCGGCCTGTCGATCAACGGCGCGTGGAGCGATGTCGAGCGGTTGGTGACGACGGGCGCGAAGTGGATCACCGTCGGCATTGCCCTGTTCCTGATCGGCGGGGTGTTCTTCGAGCTGATCCTGAACATCTCTGACAACTTCATCGGCAACGTGGTCTGGCCGGGCCTGCTTATCGCCTTCGGGCTGTATCTGCTTCTGCGGCGCGGGGGCCGGGGCGAGGGGGTCAAGCAAGTCGAAAAGCCCCCCGTGCAGACCCCGGTCGAGGAAGCGCCGCCCGCGGCATCCGAGCCGGAGTTCGAGCCGATTGGCGAGGGACACAAGGACGTTTAACAGGCACATCGCAGCCCGAATACTGACTGGTATACAGGCGAACGCCTTTCATCCGGGAGGGCGTTCGCCTGTTTGATCCATCGCCCGGCGCCTGTCAGGTGAGCCTCAGGCCGGGCGGTTGAGCGGCCTCTGGCCGAACTGGCTCTCGCCGGGCCGGGCCAGCAGAACGAGCACGAAGGCGATCAGCAGCACCGGCAGGAACATCACGTCGGCCTCGGCATTGCCCTGCACCGTGCTGATGAACAGCGCCCAGTTCCCGGCGAACAGGACCAGCATCGCGCCGAAAGGCAGCAGCGGGTGGACCTTCTGCCACGCCTGGAAGATCGGGGCCAGCGCGAAGATCAGCACGACGTAATGCGTGGTCGCCGTGCGGGGGGCGAGCAGGTGGGTGACGACCAGCGTGAGCGCCAGCACCCAGTCGAGGCGGCGGGCGTCCATATCACGCAGCAGCACCCACTCGAACAGCAAATAGCCGCCCAGCGCGATCCGCAGCGCCCAGATGGCGGCGGGAGCCGCCGCGCCGAGACGCAGCACCTCGTGAGTCAGGATATAGAACACGGAGGGCGGCGTGTACGCGGAATACGCCTGAAGCTGCCGCCCCCAGTCGGCCAGCCACGTGGGCAGCATCAGGAAGGACGCGCCGACCAGAACGGCCATCGACAGCGCCGCCGCGCCGAGAAAAATCCAGCGGCGGGCGCGCAGACCCCAGAGCACGAGCAGCGGGATGATGAGAAACTGCATTTGCGGCTTGACGGTCGACAGGGCAAGGCAGACCCCGGCAAGCACATCGCCCCCTGGGGAGACCTCCCCCCGGAACAGGAGCCACATGGTGACGACGGAAAGAAAGAACACGACGATGCTCACCTGCCCTAAGATGATCGCCCGCGCGCTGGGGTAGGACAAAATCGACCAGAGGATGAACGCGGCGAGCAGCCACGCCGGGGGCCGCCAGTCGAAGTAGCGAACGGTGAGGACGGCGGAGGCGATGAGCATCACCTGAAGCGTCACCTGCCATGCGGCCTGTACCCACGCATAGGTCGGGAGCAGCGTATAAGGGGCCACGAGCAGGATCGTGTAGAACGGGTAGACGAAATCGTTCGTGATGTCGCCCGGACTGACCGGGCCGCCGTGAAGCTGCTGCTGAATCCAGAGGGTGGCCTGCTGGCTGTAGGGATTCACGCCCTCGTAGAAATAGAGGTACGCCGCCCCGTACGGCGAGTAGAAGTCGTTGGCGCCGGGAACGCGCGTCGTGAAGGCGTCGTGAAAGGCCCACGTGTAGAGGCCCATCAGCACGACGGCCAGCGGCACGATCCACAGCCAGCGTTTTTTCGTCAGCATCGGCGCTCCGTTTCACCTGCCCGGCAACCGGCCTACCCGGTGAAAAGTCTGAACGTATTCTAGCGGCATCCCCGGCTCGAACAAATCCACATCCCGCAGGGCAGCGGATCGGGGCATGAATTCCCCATCATCACAAAAAAGCCGGTGGACAAATGCCCACCGGCTGATTCACAGTGCGAGATGGCCGTCAGCGACGATACGCCGGGACGTAGAAGGGACGCTTCACGATTTTGGCCCGCTTCGCCTTGCCGCGAATGATCACGTCGACCTCTTTGCCGATCTCGGCCAGATCGCGCGGGATGAGGGCCATCGCCGCGTAGATCTCGGCTGTCGGGGCGAACATGCCGGTCGTGACAAAGCCGTGCTTGCCGTCGACGATCACCTCGTAGTGCTCGCGCGGGACGCCCCGGTCGATCATCTCAAGGCACACGAGCTTGCGGGGCGGCCCCTCAAGCCGCTGCTTGAGCAGGGCATCGCGCCCGACGAAATCGCCCTTGCCGGTCTTCACGGCGAAGCCCAGCCCGACCTCAAGCGGCGAGATGGACGGACTCAGTTCGTGACCGTACAGCGGCAGGCACGGCTCGAAACGCAGACTGTCGCGGGCAGCCAGCCCGATCGGCTCGACGCCTTCCGGCGCGCCCGCCTCGAGGATGGCATTCCACACAGTCACGGCCTGCGTCGCGTCGAAGAACAGCTCATAGCCGTACTCGCCCGTGTAGCCGGTGCTGCCGATCAGGCACTCGACGCCTGCCACCCCGGCGCGGGTCGCGAAGTGGAAGCCCAGCGACCCCAGATCGGCGTCCGTGATCCGCTGGAGCACGTCACCGGCTTTCGGCCCCTGAAAGGCCAGCATGTACGTCTCCTCGGACACGTCCGTGACGGTCACGTCGAAGCCGAGGGTATGCGCCTTCAGCCAGCGGACATCCTTCTTGAGGTTGGACGCGTTGACGACGACGTAGTAGTGCTCCGGCAGGTGGTAGATGAAAATATCGTCCACCGTGCCGCCATCCGCGTAGCACAGCAGCGAGTAGCCCGCCTCCCATTCGGCAAGCTCTGACACGTCGCTCGTGGCAACGTACTGGAGGAAGGCAAACGCGTCCGGGCCTTCGACGATAAGCTGGCCCATGTGGTCGATGTCGAACAGGCCCGCCGAACTGCGGACCGTCGCGTGTTCCTCCAGCGGGCCTTCGTACTGGACGGGCATCTCATAGCCCGCAAAAGGAACGATCCGAGCGCCCAGCTCGACGTGGGTCTCGTATAAAGGTGTGCGCTGCATTAGAGGGGAATCCTTTCTGATAAGTGGACAGAACGCAACACCGGAAGCAGGCCGCTCCGGTGAAAATAGAAATATTATCCTGTGAGGCACGACGGGGGTGGAGAGACGGGCAGCCAGTCGGCCAGAGAGGATTTTGTGACCGGCAGCCGGGCGTCAACCGGCGCAGGTGCTTTTGCTTAATTATAAGCCGTTTTGGGCTGATTGGTCAGGCCGACCGGAACGATTGGGACAGAAGTCTGCCCCGATGGTGACGCTTATCCCTGCTCGGTCAGGGTCGAGGCAGCACGCCGTGAGGCGAGCGCCCACGTCATCCACACGCCAAGCGCCAGGGCGATGACGAGCAGCAGCGCCCCGACCGAACGGATCGCGGCTGATTCCGAGCCGCTGATCGCGGCGCCGGGATGCAGGATATTCGGGGCGCGCGCCGAGGCCCATAGCTGGTACAGGCCGAACAGCGCGCGGAGCGCCCCGCGCGCCCGCAGCCAGGGCAGCCACACGGCCACAAGCTGGACGATCACGGCGGCGGCCAGCACGTTGGCAGCGGCCAGCACGCGCGGCTCGCGCCACGCGATGCCGCCCCAGCTCGCGATCTGCGCGCCGATGCTGACGGCGAAGCCCGCGCCGTACAGGGCGAGCGCTGCCCAGCCTGCCGCCGCCATCCACCCGGCGAGGCGTCTGTCCGCCATCGCCAGTACGACCAGCCCCATCAGCCCAACGGCGACGAAGCCGAACATCCCCGCCCGGCTGAGGGCGACGTGCACGTAAACCAGCCTGACAGCCCCGCCCAGCGTCCGTTCCAAGGGCGCGAAGATCACGACCGCCCCGCCTGCCAGCAGCAGGGCGGCCAGCGCGCCCCACTGCCATACCGTCGGGCGGACGGGTCCCGGCGCGCCCTCCCGATTGGAGACGGTCATGCGGTCGATCCGCCGTCGCGGTTTTTTGCCTTTGGCTCCCGAACGCCACCATCCGCCCGCAGCAGGCCCGGCAGCAGCAGGAGCACGATAAACAGGATCAGGATGAGCGGCAGAGCCACGACGGTCAGGATCGCAAGCGCGTAGCGCGGCGGCATACCCGACAGCGGGCGCAGGTATGAGAGAAACGGCACGGCGGTCGCCGCAATCATCAACGCGATGAGTAAGCCCAGCGTCAGCCCGACGGCACGCTCGCCGCCAACGCCCCGCCCCCGGTTAGCCTCGACCGCCCACACGAGCAGCAGCGGCAGCGCCGCGATCAACACGCCGAGGATGATATTCGGGTCGAGTTCCGTCAGCAGCGCGCTGAACGCCCCCTGCGGCAGGGCAAACTCGCCGTAGACGATCAGGGTGATCATCGCCAGCACGAATGGGATGACGAACATCACCCCCAGAATGCCGACGATCCCCAGAATCGGCAGGTTCTTTCGATCCATAGTCCTCCAGCCTGTTCGCTAAGTGCCGGTAACGTCGTTTCCAAATTACTATAGCGCGCCCGGCGCAGCTTCTCCCCTTTTTAGCGCCCTTTCTAAAAGCAAACAGGGCGGCTGAGATGCCGCCCTGTCGATTCGGCAGATAGACGCTCAGGCCCAGCCACGCAGACGAACCGCCTCCGCCACGCGGTCGACCGCGACGAGATAAGCCCCCATGCGGGGGTCCACGTCGAAGCGATCCACCATCCGGTAGACTGCCTCGAACGCATCCGTCATCGTGCGGGCCAGCCGCGTGTGAACCTGATCGAGGTCCCAGTAGTACCCGTAGGAGTTCTGCACCATCTCGAAGTACGATACCGTCACGCCGCCCGCGTTGGCGAGGATGTCCGGCACGACGAGGACCCCCTGCTCGCGCAGGATGCGGTCCGCCTCCGGCGTCGTCGGGCCGTTGGCCCCCTCCACGACCATCCGGGCTTTCACCTCGCGGGCGTTGTCTGCCCGGATCTGCCCCTCGATCGCGCACGGGGCCAGCACGTCGACCTCCAGCGCCAGCAGCCCGGCGTTCGTGATCGGCTGTGCGTCCGGGTCGCGCTCGCCGTAGCCCTCCAGCAGACCGCCGCCCAGCGTGTCGACGTGTTCACCGACGGCGTCGATGTCCAGCCCATCCGGGTTGTACCAGCCGCCCGACACGTCGCTGACCGCCACGACCTTCGCGCCGTACTCGTTCTGCAAGATCTCGGCGGCGTGCCGCCCCACGTTCCCGTAGCCCTGCACCGCCACCGTCGCCCCTTCGAGCGACATGTCCAACCGCCGGGCGGCCATCTCCGCGCAGATCGAGAGGCCCCGGCTCGTCGCGTCGTCGCGCCCTGCCGACCCACCCAGCGCCAGCGGCTTGCCGGTGATCACCCCGAACTCGTTGTGCCCTTTCTGCGAGGCGAACTCGTCCGCCATCCACGCCATGATCTGCGGCGTCGTGAACACGTCCGGCGCGGGCACGTCCTTGTCGATGCCCAGAATGCGCCCCACCTGCCGGATGTACGCCCGGCTCAGCCGCTCGATTTCGGCGGGCGACATCGCCTTCGGGTTGCAGATCACGCCGCCCTTCGCCCCGCCCAGCGGGATGTTGACCACCGAGCACTTCCACGTCATCCACATCGCGAGGGCGCGCACCGTGTCGATCGTCTCGTCCGGATGGAACCGGATGCCGCCCTTCGTCGGCCCGCGCGCGTCGTTGTGCTGCACCCGGAACCCCTTGAATATCTTGGTTGACCCGTCGTCCATGCGCACCGCGAGCGTGACGTGCATCTCACGGATCGGCTCGCGCAGCAGCGCGTGGATCGCAGGCTCCAGATGGAGAATTTCGGCGGCCTGGTCGAGCTGCTCCTGCGCGATGGCAAACGGATTTAGCGTTTCCTCAGACCGAACAGAGTCCATCGTCTTGTGAATCTCCTGGAAAGTTGTGGAAGTATGTAACCCGGCTGGGCCGGGCGCTGGTAGAAAGCAAAATCGCAGGTGACACCACTCTATGGCAGCAGTTCGTTGGTGAACATGACCTCCAGGTCTTGTGGCTCGGTCAACAGACCCGTATCGAGGAGCAAAGTCTGCGTCTGCTCCCACGCTGAAAGGTCGCTGTAGCCCAGCCGCTCCGCCTCCCACATCCGGATCGACGCATCCAGCACCATGCGCTGTATATCCGCGGCCTCACCGTCGAGGCCCTCCACGTAATTCTGGCAGATGACAAAAGCTTCGTCTGGATCGGCGATCACGTCGGCCAGGCCACGCGCCAGGGCATCCACCATGCCTTGAACCAGATCGGGACTCTCGGCCAGCGTCCGCTCGTTGGTCACCAGGCCCGTTGCCACGAGGTCGATATAGTCTGATACGGCGATGACGTTCACGTCATAGCCTGATTGAGTAAGTTGAATCGGCTCGTTGTTCGCGTAAACCACCGCCGCCTCGACAACGTCCTCTGACACCGACGTGACCTGCGTGAAGCCGATCACCTCCGTCGACACGTCACCCTCGGTCAGATCCGCCGCGTTCAGCAGCGCCTGCCAGCCCGTGTAGCTGGCCCCGCTCTGCATCGGCAGCCCGATCACGTGCCCGGCCAGGTCGCCTGGCTCCACGATCCCCATCTCGCTCTTCGACACCACCGCTATGGGATATCGCTGCCACGACTCGAACACGTAAACTAATGGGATGCCCTGCGCACGCGCCAGAAGAACCTGCTCGCCGCTGACGTTGGCGAACTGCAACTCGTCGGTGCCCAACCGCTTGACCGCGTCTGACTCGTAGATGCTGTGATCAAACTCAATGTCGATGCCGTTTTCGGCGAAGTACCCCTTCTCGTCGGCCACGTAGAAGGGCGCGTACTGCACTGTAGGAACATAGCCCATCGCCAGTCTGACGGGCGTCAGTTCGGATTTAGGCGCAGCGCTGGCGCACGCGCTTAACCCAATCACCAGTGCCAAGGCGAACAATATAGTTTGAAATCGGACGAAA
>CAZWUX010000231.1:0-7303 GCA_964637665.1 uncultured Anaerolineae bacterium | reverse complement strand
GCCCGGCGTCGGGCCAAGAGCAGTTCATTCCCCTGATCCACACACAACCTACGTTCCGCACACAGCGCCGCCAGGAAGGGCCGGGGGATGGTATAATCACATCACATAACCCGGCTGGACTTTGCATGAAGGAGGCTCGCGTGGCATCCGATAAACGAAACCCCGGCACCCCGCTCGACGAGGGCTGGGTGGAGGACGTGAGAATCAACCGGAGCGCCGTCGAGCGGCGGGCGGGAACGCTGCCCAAGCGGCGCTCGGTGAAGAAGGACGCGCAGGCGGCGTGGCTGCTGAAGGCCATCACCTGCACGGACCTGACGACGCTGGCGGGAGATGACACGCCGGGCAAAATCCACCGGCTGGCGGCCAAAGCCAAACAGCCCGTGCGGCAGGACGTGCTCAATGCGCTGGGCGTGGACAACGTGACCGTCGCGGCGGTGTGCGTGTATTCCGGGCGCGTGAGGGATGCGGTCGCGGCCTTGCAGGGCACGGATATCCCGGTCGCGTCGGTGGCGACGGGCTTCCCGGCGGGGCAGACGCCGTTCGAGCAGCGGGTGGGGGAGATCGAGCAGGCGCTAGAAGCGGGCGCGAGGGAGATCGACATCGTGATCTCGCGGGATTATGCGCTGCGCGGGGAATGGGACAAGCTGTATGAGGAGATCAAGGCGTTCAGGGAGGTGTGCGGCCCGGCGCATATGAAAGCCATCCTCGCGACAGGGGACCTCGGCACGCTGGAGAACGTTGGGAAGGCGAGCCGCGTCGCGCTGATGGCCGGGTCGGACTTCATCAAAACGTCGACGGGCAAGGAGAAGGTCAATGCGACGCTGCCGGTCGGGCTGGTGATGACGCGCGCCATCCGCGAGTACGCCGAGCGGACGGGGAACATCGCGGGGTTCAAGCCCGCAGGGGGCATCAGCACCGCGAAAGATGCGCTGGCGTGGTTGGCGCTGATCAAAGAGGAATTAGGCGACGACTGGCTGACGCCGGAGCGGTTCCGCATCGGGGCCAGCAGCCTCGTCGAGGACATCGCGCGGCAGCTTTCGCATCACGTCACGGGGCGGTACGCGGCCCGGCACCACATCCCGATGGGTTGATCGGGGAATCCGGCGATGACACACCCGCTGGTCGAGCAGTTACAGTTTGCGCGCCGTGAGCTGGTGCGCTGTCTGGATGGCGTCTCGGAAGAGGATGCGGTGAGGCGCATCGAGCCGATGAACAGCATAAGCTGGATCGTCGGGCACCTCGCGGATCAGGAAAATCGCTACTGGGTGCTGTACGCGCAGGGGCGGGACGCCGCGCCGGGGTTGAATGACCGGGTAGGCTCCGGGCGTCCGGCCAGCACGCCGCCGCTCGACGAGATGTGGGATGTGTGGCGGGTGGTCACGGCGGCAGCAGATGGTTATTTGAATGGCCTGACCGCGCAAGACCTCGCCGCGCATCTGGAAGTCGATGGACAGCCCCGGAGAAGCAGCGTTGGGACGATGCTGGAGCGCAACCTCTTTCATTATTGGTTCCACATCGGGGAGGCGCACGCCGTCCGGCAGGTGCTCGGACACCGGGACCTGCCGCAGTTCGTGGGAAATATGCCTGCATACCGACCGGAGGGCTGACCGGCAGGGATAGCGCGGGAATCGGCATTAAAAACAGGATTTAACCGTGACGGAGAACGCCCGGCGGTTATCGAGGAACAGAGGAAGGACATGATGAGCGTCAAAACATACTTCGAGACGATGGCCTACGGCCCGGCCCCGGAGTCGCCGGATGCGGCGAACGCGTGGTTGGATGAGCATGGGCGGAAGTTCGGGTTGTTCGTCAACAACGAGTGGGTCGATCCGTCGACGGAGAAATATTACGCCAACTACAATCCGGCGACGGGCGATAAGCTGGCGGAGACGGCGCAGGCCGGGCAGGAGGATGTCGACCGGGCGGTGGCGGCGGCGCGTGAGGCGTTCGGGACGTGGAGCAAGCTCGACGGGCACGTCCGGGCGCGGCACCTGTACAGCATCGCGCGGCACATCCAGAAGCACCAGCGGCTTTTGGCCGTGCTCGAAACGATGGACAACGGCAAGCCGATCCGCGAGTCGCGGGACATTGACGTGCCGCTCGTCGCGAGGCACTTCTATTATCACGCCGGGTGGGCGCAGTTGATGGACCGCGAGCTGCCGGGATACCAGCCGGTGGGCGTGGTGGGACAGATCATCCCGTGGAACTTCCCGCTGCTGATGCTGGCGTGGAAGATCGCCCCGGCGCTGGCGGCGGGCAACACCGTCGTGTTGAAGCCCGCCTCGTACACGCGGCTGACGGCGCTGCTGTTCGCGCAGGTCGTGGCGGAAGCCGGGCTGCCGCCGGGCGTGATCAACATCGTGACGGGCAGCAGTGAAGCGGGGTCGATGCTGGTCGAGCACCCGGACGTGGATAAGATCGCCTTCACCGGATCGACGGAAGTGGGGCGCGTGCTGCGCCGCATGACGGCGGGCAGCGGCAAGAAGCTGTCGCTGGAACTGGGCGGCAAGTCGCCGTTCGTCGTGTTCGACAGCGCGGACATGGACAGCGCGGTCGAGGGGCTGGTGGATGCGATCTGGTTCAATCAGGGGCAGGTGTGCTGCGCGGGATCGCGGCTGCTGGTGCAGGAGAGCATCGCCGACCGCTTCCTCTCCAAGCTGAAATGGCGGATGAGCAAGCTGCGGGTGGGCGATCCGCTGGACAAGGCGGTCGACATCGGGGCCATCGTCGATCAGCGACAGTGGGACACGATCGATGGATGGGTGAAGCGCGGCGTGAAAGAAGGGGCGGAGTTATTCCAGCCGGAGATCGACATGCCGGAGGCGGGATGCTTCTACCCGCCGACGCTGCTGGCGAACGTCGAGCCGACGACGAGCGTCGCGCAGGAGGAGATATTTGGGCCGGTGCTCGTCTCGATGACGTTCCGCACGCCGTCGGAGGGCATCGCGCTGGCGAACAATACACGCTACGGGCTGGCGGCGAGCGTGTGGAGCGACGACATCAACGTGGCGCTCGACGCCGCGCAGCAGATCAAAGCAGGGACGGTGTGGATCAACTGCACGAACCTGTTCGACGCGGCGTCGGGCTTCGGCGGCTACCGGGAGAGTGGATTCGGGCGGGAGGGAGGCCGGGAAGGGCTGTTCGAGTACGTCCGCCCGGCATGGCAGGACCGTCCGCGGCCCGATCTGGATGAGGATGAGACGGTGGATGCTGCCGCGTGGGCGAAGCACACGCCGGAAGGCCCGGCCCCGCTAGATGGGCGCGTGGAGAACGGCGTGATGCCGCTCATCGACCGGACGCCGAAGGTGTACATCGGTGGGAAACAGAAGAGGCCCGATGGCAATTACAGCCGCCCGGTGCTCGGCCCGGATGGGGAGCCGGTTGGGGAGGTTGGAGAGGGAAATCGTAAGGACATCCGCGACGCGGTGGAGGCGGCGCACACCGTCGCAGGGATGTGGGCCAAAGATCGCTGGGCGGGGCGCTCGCCGTACAACCGGGCGCAGATTCTATACTACGTCGCGGAGAACCTCGCCGCCCGCGCGGACGAGTTCGCGGCGCAGATCGTCGCGATGACGGGGGCCACGAAAAAGGCGGCAGCGGCAGAGGTTGAGATGGCGGTCGAGAGGTTGTTCACGTATGCGGCTTATGCGGACAAGTATGGTGGAACGCTTCAGGAAACGTCGCTACGCGGGGCGACGGTGGCGGCCAATGAGCCGGTCGGCGTGATCGGCATCGCGTGCCCGGATAAGTATCCGCTGCTGGGGTTCGTCTCGCTGCTGGCCCCGGCCATCGCGCGGGGCAACACGGTCGTGATCGTCCCGTCGGAGGCGCATCCGCTGAGTGCGACAGACTTCTACCAGGTGCTCGACACATCCGACGTGCCGGGCGGCGTGGTCAACATCGTCACCGGGGACCGCGATCATCTGGCGAAGGTGCTGGCGGAGCACGAGGACGTGGACGCGATGTGGTATTTCGGGGGCGCGGAGGGCAGCAAGCACGTCGAGGCGCTTTCCGCGAGCAACATGAAGCGCACGTGGGTCAGCTACGGCATCGCGCGGGATTGGACGGACCCGGAGCAGGGTGCGGGTGAGGACTTTTTGCACCACGCGACGCAGGTCAAGAACATCTGGCTGCCGACCGGGGCGTAAACCTCGGCCTGTCAGCCGCATCACCCCTGATAAGAACCGCGCCTCGCTCCGGGGCGCGGTTTTCTCTGGTATAATCCCCCGCCAGCAACCCTGACAGGAGATGATGACCCGACATGAAACGCATCGCCCCGCTGGTGATCCTGCTGATGCTCGCCGCCTGCGGCGCGCCGAACCCGGCCCCTACGCCCACGGCGACCGCAAAGCCGCCTGCCCCAACCACCGTTCAGAGCGCGACACCGGCCCCGGCGGCGACACCCACTGAGGACACCGCCGCGCCATCCCCCACCGCGCCAGAGGCCGACACGCCGCCGGAGCGCATCACCGACGAGCACGGCGTCGAGATGGTGCTCATCCCGGCGGGCGAGTTCATCATGGGCACAGATACCGGCTACTCGGACGAGCGCCCGGCCCACGCCGTGTATCTCGACGCCTACTACATCGACCTGACGGAGACGACCAACGCGCAGTTTCGGGCGTGCGTGGAGGCCGGAGCGTGCGATCCGCCCGACTACGAGGACTGCTGCGCCTCGCCGGGCACGGAGTGGTACTCGATGAGGCCCGATTACTTCACCAGCCCGGAGTACGATGATTACCCGGTCACGTGGTTGTCGTGGAACCATGCACAGCAGTACTGCACGTGGCGCGGGGCGCGGCTGCCGACTGAGGCGGAATGGGAGAAGGCGGCGCGGGGCACGGATGAGCGCATCTTCCCGTGGGGGAATGAGGAACCCGCGCCGAACCTCGCCAACTTCATCTGGTGGGAGGGGGACTTCGAGGGCAGACCGCCGTTCGGGACGACGCCGGTGGGCAGCTACCCGGAGGGGGCCAGCCCCTACGGCGTGCTCGACATGGCGGGTAACCTGTATGAATGGGTAGCGGACCTGTATTCGCCGGATTATTATGCCAACTCGCCCTACGAAAACCCGCAGGGGCCGCCGGATGAGATCGGGACGTGGCAGATCGCACGCGGGGGGTCGTTCTGGAACAAGCCGGATCGCCAGCGCGCGCCGAATCGCAATCACGCTTACCTACCGCCCGACGTGGGGCATTTCGACGCCGGGGCGCGGTGCGCGCAGAGCGCGCAGTGATCAGTTATCAGTAGACAGTTTTCAGTACGTTGGCCGGTTGAGTGAGTGGCGGCGGGTAGTCTATCAGTCGGTCAGTCAGTCTATCAGCCGGGCAGGCGGAGCGCTGATAGACGGTCGGCAAGCGGGGTGAGGCGAGAGGTCAGCCGGGCTGATAGACGGCGTTAGCGATATCCAAAAAGCCCGCGCGGGCGGCGCGGGCAGGATCCACATGAATCGGGGAAAAATAACCGGCGGTTGGCAGCCCTACCAGCCGTGCTCCAGACGCGTGACGAGCCGGGGCGGCATGTCGACCTCGCGCATACGCTCCTGAACAGCCTGAATGTCGTAGGGGATGCGGCGGTGCTCGAACGTCATCCGCTCAACGTCGAGGATGGCGTACGCGGCGCGGGGGTCGGAGTCGCGGGGCTGGCCGACGGAGCCGGGGTTGATGATGCGGCGGGTGCCGTCGAGCTTGATCGGCTCGCCGTACTCCGGGGGCAGCGCGTTGGCGTGGCCGTTGGGGCCGATCTGCTCGAAGATGACCGGGGTGTGCGTGTGCCCGACGAGACAGAAGGGCGTCTCGAACTCCTGAAAGTTGAGTGAGGCGACCAGCGCGTCGAGGATGTACTCCCACACAGGCTCGCGCGGGGAGCCGTGCGCCAGCGTGAAATCGCCCAGCACGAAGGTGGTGGGCAGCGCCTCCAGAAAAGCCAGATTCTCGTCGGTCAGCGTCTCACGCGTCCACGTAACGGCCTTGCGCGCATCGGCGTTGAAGGTCCGCACGTCGAGCCGCCCCAGGGCGGCCCAGTCGTGATTGCCCGCGAGGCAAAGGTGGGGCATCGTGCGGAGCAGATCGACACACTCGTTGGGGTCGGGGCCGTATCCCACCACGTCACCCAGACACCAGACGAAATCGTAATCCTCGCCCAACTCGCCAGCGTCCTCGAGGACGGTCTGCATGGCAGTCAGGTTGGCATGAATATCCGATATGACGAGATAGCGCATCGACGGTTCCCCTGCTGTCGGGATAGCAAGTGTTAAGGAAGTGCCCGACATTCCACACATCTTACCACACGTATCATGCAAGCACCAAGCGCCACGCCGGGCGGTTTTTGGGGCGGAACGGGGCCGGGTAAGTGGGTGGATCGCCCCCGGTGCCGGGTTGTGGTATCATCGCCACAGCGTCGTCCAACGGCCATAAATGAACCCCCGAATAGCCGCTGCCAGAAGGAGTGCCCCTCATGAGCGAACAGACGCTGGAAGGCATCGCCGCCGCCGAAGGCATCGCCATCGGCCCCGTTTTCCGCTACGCGCCGCCGGAGCTTGAGCTGCCCGACTGTGAGCCTGCGCCGCCTGAGGAGGAGATGGCCCGCTTTGAGGCGGCGGCCAGTGAGGCGCAGGAAGAACTCAAGGAGCTTAAGGTCCGGATGGAGGCCCGCACCAATGCGGAGAGCGCCGCGATCTTCGACGCGCACGCCATGATGCTGGCCGACCCGACGCTGCACAGCACCGTCAAGCAGCACATCGAGGCGGGGGAAACCGCCGAGGCCGCCGTCAGCGCGGCGTCGGAGGAGATCGCCGCGATGCTGGCCGGGATGGAGGATGAGATGTTCGCCGCGCGCGCTGCCGACGTGAGGGACGTGGGCAGGCGGGTGCTGCGCATCCTGCTGGGCGTCACGGAGAACTCGCTTGAGGCGATCGACCAGCCGTCGATCATCGCCGCCGCCGAACTCACGCCGTCGGATACGGTCAGCCTGGACCCGGAGCTGACGCTCGGCTTTTGCACGGCGGGCGGCGGCCTGACCTCGCACACGTCGATCCTGGCGCGCACGCTGGGCATCCCTGCCGTCGTGGGGCTGGGTGAGAAGGGGCTGGCGATGCTGGAGGATGGGGAGCGCATCGTGCTGGATGGCGCGCGCGGCCTCGTCGTGCTCGATCCCGGTGATGAAACGGTGGCGGAATATGAGAAGCTGAGTGGTGAGCACCAGGTGCGGCTGGCCCGGATGCAGGCCAGCGCGGGAGAGGCCGCGCAGACCGCGGACGGTCAGCGGGTCGAGGTGGGGGCGAACGTGGGGGATGTCGAATCCG
>CAZWUX010000230.1:0-7330 GCA_964637665.1 uncultured Anaerolineae bacterium | reverse complement strand
AGCGGGCGAACTGGACGGAGCGGGATCGGATCGAGCGGCGGCCCGCCCCCCATCTACGGCGCGGCTGGGGCGTCGCGTCGGTCATCTTCTCGGTCGGGCTGGGCCGGAATGTGCCGGACTATGCGGGGGCCAGTCTGGACATGGCCGCCGATGGTTCGGTGATCCTGCGCACGGCGGCCACCGATTACGGGCAGGGAGCGCACACCGTCCTCGCGCAGATCGCCGCGGAAGGGCTGGGCATTGAACTGGCGGCGGTGCGCGTCACGCGACCCGACACCGAAAAAGCGCCGGATGCTGGTGCGGCGGCGGGCAGCCGCACCACGTTCGTGTCGGGGAATGCCGTGCTGGCTGCGGCGCGCCCGATCCGCATGACGCTGCTGGAGGTCGCCGCTCAGGAAACCGGCTTGCCCCCGGAGGTGCTCGATCTGCGCGGCGGCTGGCTCTATGCCGAGGGGGAGAGACTCAGCGTGACGGTTGCGGAGCTGGCGCGGATGGCCGTCTGGCAGAACCGCCGCCTGCACGCAGAGGGCTTTTACGCGATGGAGTACCCTGAGGATTTCCCGGAGGATGGTTACCCCTGGGCGCATGGATCGTTCACGTTTGCCACGCAGATCGCACAGGTGTTAGTCGATATCGAGACGGGTGAGGTGACGGTTGAGCGGATCGTCGCCGTGCAGGATGCCGGGAAAGTGGTCAACCCGGATGGCGCGCTGGGGCAGGTGGAGGGCGGCGCAGCGATGGGCTGTGGCTATGCGCTCACCGAGCAGCTGCTCGTCCATGAAGGCATGACGCTCAACAACTCGCTCGAATCCTATCTGATCCCGACCGTGCGCGACGTTCCCCCCATCGAGGCCGCGCTGCTCGAATACCCTGAGCCTTATGCTCCCTACGGCGTGAAAGGCATCGGGGAGTCGTCGCTGACGCCGACTGCGCCCGCTATTGCCAACGCCGTCGCGGATGCCATTGGCGCGCCTATTGACCGGCTGCCGCTGACCGCCGAAAATGTGCTATTAGTGATTGATACAGTCCAGACGGAAACGGGGGAAATCTGATGCGCGATGTAGGCCTGGGGTTACTCGCGGCTGTGGCGGCAGGTGCGACTTTCAGCGCGGTTACAGCGGTCGAGGGAATGTTGGCTCGTCTGGTTGGTGCGGTTGGGGCCAGCGTGCTGGAGAACGTTGCTGCTGGCTTGATCTCCGCCGGACTTCTCGTGGTTATGCTGGCCGTCTCGCGCGGGGGCAGTCAGGCTTCGATGCGGCCTGCGCTGCCGCTCGCTGTTGTGGCTGGGGCGCTGGTGGTCATTGCCGTGGCCGGGATCGGCTACGCTATTCCACGGCTGGGTGTGGCGGCGGGCAATATTGCCATCGTCTTTGGACAGATGGTCGTCGCGGTGCTGATCGACACGCTGGGGTGGGGTGGATACGATCCCATCCCCCTCAAACTCTCCCGGATTTTGGGCCTGCTGCTGCTCGCAGGCGGTATGCTGCTCGTGTTACCGCGTTTTGAATCCTGATTGTATACAGAAGGCAGGGTGATGGTGTATTCTCGCGCCGATCTGGTATTTCGGGGCGCCCGCGTCGAGGGCCGCGCGCAGCCCGTCGACATCGCCGTCCGAGCGGGGAAGATCGCTGCCATCGAACCCGGATTCGCCGGAACAGCCGATCGCGAAATCGACGCCGCCGGGCTTCTGGCCTCTCCGCCGTTCATCGACGCGCATCACCACCTCGACTGCGCGTTTCTTTGCGAGCACGTCAACCACTCCGGCACGCTGGAGGAGGCGATCGCGATCAACGCGAGCATCAAGCACGACAGGCCCTATCGGGAACTGGTCGATAAGGCCTGCCGGGCGCTCGACGAGGCGCTGCTTCATGGGACCTGCTGGATGCGCAGTCATGGGGATGTCGACTCGGTTTCCGGCCTCAGACTCATGTACCCGGTTCTGGAAGCCAGGGAGAAATATCGCGATCGCGTGGATGTCCAGTACGTGACCTTCCCCCAGCTGGGGCTGATCCGCGACCCGAAAAGCGTGGATTTCATGTGGGCGGCCATGCGGGAAGGCGCGGACGTGGTGGGCGGAATGCCGCACGCCGAGCGGTCGATGGAGGACGCGGCCCGGCATATCGACATCTGCTTCGAGATCGCTAAGAAGTTCGACGCCGACATCGACATGCACGTCGACGAGACGGATGATCCTGCCTCGCGGACGCTGGAGCTGCTGGCCGAGGCGACTATCAGGGAGGGGTATCAGGGCCGGGTGACGGCGGGGCACTGCTGCTCGCTGGCGGCTCAGGATGATGATTACGCCCGGCGGGTCATCGACAAAGTCGCGGAGGCGGGCATCCACGTGGTGACGAACCCGCTGGTTAACCTGTACCTTCAAGGGCGGCGCGATAAACAGCCGGTCCGGCGGGGGATCACCCGCGTCAGGGAGCTGCTTGAGGCGGGTGTGAACGTCGCCTGCGGGCTGGATGACGTGAAGAACCTGTTCTTCCCCTACGGCAGCATGGACATGCTGGAGGTGGCGATGGTCACGTCCATCACAGCCCATCTTACCACCCCGGAGCTGATCCAGACCGCCTTCGACATGCCGCGCGGACATGCCGCCAGAGTGATGGGGCTGGCCCACTACGGCCTCGCCGTTGGGGCGCCCGCCGACCTCGTTCTATTCGAGGCCCAGGACGTGCAGGATGCGCTGCGGGTGAGGTCGCCGCGCCGCTACGTGGTCAGGAACGGCTGCGTGGTGGCTGAAAGTCAGCTTGAGCGGAGAATATGGCGCGCGAGTGCCCCCTGAATTACCGCGTGTCACCGGCCATATGAAGCTCGAGCTTCCGAAACAGCAGCCTCATACGCCTGTGGGTGCGTGACATTAGCGAGACTGGGTTTCGCTGGACACGGCGAACTCGACTTGCTCCACCAGATCACACAGATGGTCCAGTTGACTCGCTAACGCATCCCGATCCGTGCTATTCAGAATCTCCTCTATCTGGACGGCAAGTTGAAAAACTGCCTTGAATTGGAGCGCGCCCGCATTTCCTTTCAGGGTGTGGGCGATGCGCTTTGCCGTATCCCACAGTTGCTCATCCTGAGAAGCGACCTTCAGCTGGTTAAAAGAGTCCCGTAGAATACCAATCTGCCTGGTACTTTCCTGCAAGAAATCCTGAAAAAGCTCATCTTCGTCGAAGGGTAACATCGGGGCGTCCTCGTAGGCCGCTCCTGGATCGACCTCGGCGGAAGCTCCGGCGGGTTGGTGCGCCTCCAAAGGAATCGAGAAGATGAACGTCGTTCCCTTGCCGGGCACATCTTCGGATTCGACCCGAATGCTGCCATTGTGAGCGTCGATAATCTCTTTGACGATGACCAGCCCCAGGCCGGTTCCCTGAATTCCGTTCGTCCGCTCCGTGTGTACGCGATGGTAGATGGTGAACAATTCTTCGAGGTGATCGGAGGATATCCCGATTCCATTGTCAGCGATGTGGAACACGGCCTGCTCGTCTTCTTTACGAAGCCGCAGAGAGATCGTTCCACCCGCTGGCGTATACTTGATGGCATTCGACAGGAGGTTGTCGAGGACTTGCCCGAGGCGTTCCGCGTCGATTTCGGCGTTGATAGGCGTCGCGGGCAGGTCTACGGTCAGCGTTTGCTGCTTAGCCTGCGCGGGCAAACGGTTTCTCTGCGCGCTTGATTCCACAACGTCATTGAGAATCACTTCCTCAAGGTTAAGGTGCAGATAATCTGCATCGATCTGGGAAAAATCCAGATAATCATTGATCAGTTGGAGGACTTTATTCGCTGATTGATCGATGAACTGCACCAGCTCCGACTGGGCCGGCGAGAGAGGGGGCGGGCCGTCAGTCAGCATACTGGTTGCCATAAGGATGTGTGACGTTGGGCTGCGCAGATCGTGCGTGACCATCGAGTAAAACTTGATGCGAATTTGCTCTAACTGCTGTTTCGCGATGATGCCAGCACGGTGTTCCATCGCCTGTCCGAGTGCGTACAGAAACTCGACATGATCTCTGGTCGTCGTCGTAATGTCGTGTTTTTGAATGTAGCCATCGGCGCCGAGCTGCACGGCAGCAATGGCCGATCTGATGCCTCCGTGCCCGGTGATCATGACGATCGTGCTCATCTCGTTCGCGTCCCGCATCTGTTTGAGCACTTCGATGCCGTCAATGTCGGGCAGAATCAGGTCCAGCAGAATCAGGTCGAATTTGCCCTGCTTGGACTTCTTTAGTCCGTCTTCGCCTGTTGCCGCGCCCTCCACAACGGCCCCTTTGCGCATGAGCACGTTCTTCAGATAGGAGCGGATCGTATCGGCGTCGTCGACGATCAGAATACGTTTATCTGCAAACACAACAGGCTCCTTCAAATATTTAGCCAGGCCTGAATTGTCTCCAGGAGGACAGTTCGGTCAGAGCTTTTATCGACAATGGCGTTATACCCAGCCCGATAAACGTCTTCCTGTTCTTCCGGCCTGCTAAGGGCTGTCAGGGCGAGAATGGGGACCTCCGCCATCTCTGGATACTGGCGGAGCGTCTGAACGGCAGCGAGGCCGTCCATTTCGGGCATGGAGACATCCATCAAGATCAGGGTGGGGGCGTGTTGCAGCGCCATATCGACGCCTTCCAGCCCGTTCTGGCCCACGATTACCTCATACCCGGCGGACGTTAACGTGGCGGCGTAGATTTTACGCTGAATTGGACTGTCGTCCACGATGAGAATGAGAGGAGAGTCGGTCATCTGGTCACCTATCGTTGATCAGGCTGAGTGCTTCTTTGACGCGTTCGAATTCTTGCTTTAGTTTGGCAAGCAGCGATTCGGCGCCCTCGATTGTGCCGCTTTTACCTATCTTTTCCAGTTCAAAGCTGAGCGTGCCTAATTTCATGGCCCCCAGGCTTCTACTGTTGCCTTTGAGGGTATGCGCCGCATGGCGTAGCTGCTCGGGGCGATTCTGGGCGATGGCCTGGTGAATGGCCTCGATCTGCTGTGGGGCATCGGCGAGATAAAGCTCGATCGTCTCCTGCACGAAGTCAGGATCACCGGCTTCCTGAAGCGCCTTGAGACCGTCCAGAACCGACCAATCCAGCGTTGTCAGGGATGGATCGGCTGATAGGTTCTCTGTCGGGCCGGGCTCTGCCCCTTTGTGCTCCCCCCAGCGTTCCAATGCCAGTTGAAGCTCCTCGACCTGAATGGGCTTGCTGACGTAGTCATCCATGCCCGCTTGCAGGCACTCCTCGCGGTCGCCCTGCATGGCATTGGCCGTTATGGCGACGATGCGCGGCGAGTTGTCGGGCCATCGCCGGTGAATCTGCCGCGTGGTTTCAAACCCATCCATCTCGGGCATTTGAACGTCCATCAGGATAATGTCGTAGAACTGCCGCTCAAGGGCTTCCAATACCTCCAGCCCGTTGCTCGCCATATCGGCGCGGTATCCCATCTTGCGCAACATGTGGTGGGCAAGGTTCTGGTTAACGGGATTGTCCTCGGCTACTAAGATGCGGAGTGGCAGACGTTCGGCTAAGTGCGAGTCGAATTTCGGTGCCCGATCGGGCTGCGTCACCTGCTGAATGACGGTCCGCTCCGCAAAGATGCCGAGAAGTGTGTCATAGAGCACCGACTGTTTGATCGGCTTGGTCAAGAATGCGGCGAGCTGATCGCTATCTACATGCACGTCCCAACGATCGAGCGAGCTTAGCATGATGATCGGCGGCGGCTGTCCTTCCAGCCATTCACGGATCTCCCCCGCCAGCGTCACGCCATCTTTCTCTGGCATTTGCATGTCGAGTAAGATCACATCGAACGGATCGCCGCGTTTGATCCACTCCAGAGCTTCTTGCGGAGAGCCGGTTGCCCTGGGCAGCATCCGCCAGGCTCGTGTCTGGGCCATAAGAACGCGCTGGTTGGTCTCGTTGTCGTCGACGATCAGGACATGCTGGTCCTGTAGCTTGGGCTGGTCGCGGCGCAGGTAAACCCGTGCCTGTGCGGGGGCAGCATCGGCCTGCATGGTAAAGAGGAACGTGCTTCCCTCGCCTTCCGTGCTCTTCACCCACATCGTGCCGCCCATCAGTTCGACCAGACGTTTACTGATCGCCAGCCCCAGCCCGGTTCCTCCATATTTTCGCGTGGTCGAGGCGTCTACCTGGCTGAAGGATTGGAACAGGCTGCCTATCCGGTCTTCCGGGATGCCAATACCCGTGTCGCGGACGGAGAATTGGAGCGTGTAGGGGAGGGTGCTGGAGTGTTCCGTCAGCGAAACCGATACGACGACCTCGCCCTCATGCGTAAACTTGATCGCGTTACTCAACAGGTTGAGCAAAACCTGGCGCAGACGTGTCACGTCGCCATTCAGGATCGCCGGAACCTGCGGTTCGACCATGTACACAAGTTCCAGTTGTTTGTCACGCGCCTGGGCTACTACGAGATCGAGCGCGCTCTCGATACACTCGTGGAGATAGAATGGCTGCTCTTCTAACTCCATTTTGCCCGCTTCGATCTTGGAGAAGTCCAGAATATCGTTGATGATGGTAAGCAGCGTCTCACCACTCTGGCGGATGGTTTCTACGAATTCATATTGTTCTGCGCCGAGCGGTGTGTCCAGCAGCAGGCTGGTCATGCCGATAATGGCGTTCATCGGCGTTCGGATCTCGTGACTCATCACGGCCAGAAAAGCGCTCTTTGCGTGGCTAGCCTGTTCGGCTTCCCGGCGGGCGTGTTGTAGCTCAGTGATGTCGTGATAGATGGCAAGCCCACCGGCCCGTTCGCCCTCTACGATCACCGGGACGCCCAGCAGCTCGACATCTACCAGCGATCCATCCTTACGCTTGCGCTGAGTGACCGCGTGGATCAGGGATGCGCCTTTGAGGATCTGGCGAGTGTAATGCACCGCTTCAACTTGCTGTTCCTCCGTTGCGATAACTTCGTCAAGGTTACGGTTTTGGACCTCATCCTCCGTATAGCCGTAGAGTCTTTCCGCCGCCGGGTTCCATGAGAGAATGCTGTTGTCCAGCGCCGTCACGGCGATGGCGACAGGGCTGTTTTGGATCAAAGCCTCAAGGAATTGTTTTTCATGCTCAAGCTGGAAGGTGCGCTCCCTTACCAGGCTTTCCAGGTGCTGCTGGTGTTCCTGTAACTCGCGGTGCGTTTTGCGCAAGTCGGCCACCATGTTTGCCAGCGCGTGTCCTAAGACATCCTCCTGGGACTGTACGGCAACCTCTCCATCCAATTCACCCTGCGCTACCATCGTGGCTGTATCGGCCATCCGGTTCAGATAGGCAGACATTTCTTTAAAAGCATGTCCGGCTTGATGCAGCTTGTCGATAATCGCATTGAA
>CAZWUX010000229.1:0-7355 GCA_964637665.1 uncultured Anaerolineae bacterium | reverse complement strand
TATACCCTCGGTAAATTCCTCCCCCAGCCATGGGGGAGGTGGCCGAAGGCCGGTGGGGGTTTCGCTCGGTGAGGCGGAGGGCCGGGTGACGCATCGACCCCTGGCTACCCGACCGTCGCCCAACGCACAGAGAACGGCTCCGGGGCCGAGCGCTCGTCATTCCCATAACAATGAGCAATCCTGGCGGGGCACTGATCGACCGAAAGACTGATCGGCTGATCGACTACTCCGTCCGCTGCGCGCGGGCGGCTTCCCTGAACGCGCGGCGCGGCACGACGAATCGCCAGTAGAGGTCCGCGAGGCCGGGCGCGATCTGGTTGACGATCCCACCCGCCGCCTCGATAAAACCGATCTTCACCTCCGCCCTGCCGAGCAATATCCCCTCGACCGTCATCCGCGCGACGCGCTCCGGCGGGATCATCCTGAAGCCCATCCGCTCATAGACGGGTTTCATCGACGCGACGATATCCGTCTCGGCGTAGCCCGGCGTCACGAGCAGGACGCGCACGCCCGTGCCCACCAGCTCGCGGCACAGCCCCTCGCTGAAGCCGATCAACCCATATTTGCTCGTGCTGTAGGGGATGAAAAACGGCATCGCGTGGCGGCCCGATGCCGACGACATGATGACGATCTGCCCGCTCCCCCGCTCGACCATCGCGGGCAGGGCGATCTGCGTCAGCCGCATCATCGCCATCAGGTTGACCTCCAGCGTATCCCGCACGAAGTCACGCCCCATCTCGTGCAGCGCCCCGCCCTGAATGATCCCCGCGTTGTTGACCAGCACGTCGATGTGCCCAAAATGCCGGATCGCCTCGTCGATAAGATTCTGGCGGTCCGCCTCGACCGTCACGTCGGCGGGCACGACCAGCGTCTCCACACCGGGCCGGATTCGCTCGCACTCCCCGGCGACGGCGGTAAGCTGATCCACACTGCGCGCCGCCAGCACGATCCGCGCGCCTCGCACCGCAAATTCGTGGGCCATCGCCCTCCCGAATCCGCGCGACGCCCCCGTGATGACGACGACCTGCCCGGCCAGCGCATCCTGCGCCGCGTCGAGCCGCGCGATCCGCGCGAGGCGCGACAATCCCCACGCGCCCCCTGCCAGCCCGGCCAGTGTCAGCAGATTCCTGAGCGGTCGTTTCACCGGGTGGCCTCCTTGCGGGCGAGCGTGATCGTGTTGACGCCGAACGGGACCGGGATCAGCGCGCGGCCCGACACGACCTGAAGCAGGCTCGGCCAGCCGAACAGCGCGAACTGGATCGACTTCGGGACGAGCGGCAGGTACGGCACGTCCCACAGCCCATCCCCGAACTGCCTCAGCACGCGGAAGCCCGTCTTCTCCAACCAGCCCCTCCACACGCTCGGCGGCTGGACGTTGATGTGCGTCGGGTCTTTGGCGATGGCGTCCGGCGTCTCATCAGGGCGCTTGAGCGGGCGCAGCGCGTAGTTGGGGTTGGGCGTCGCGATGAGCAGCAGCCCTCCCGGCGCGAGCACCCGGTAAGCGTGCGACAGGCAGCCCTCCGGATCGACGAGGTGCTCTACGAGGTGCAGCGCCACGACCGCGTCGAACGACCCATCCGCGAAAATTTCCAGCCTGTCAGCGGACGCGACGAGCGCCCCCGCACGCGGCGCATTGATCCGCGTCTGCGCGGCGGCATAATGGGCTACGTCCAACCCTACACACCGGAAATCCCCGCCGAGCAGGCCCAGCAGATGCCCCAGCCCTGAGCCGAGTTCCAGCAGCCTCCCTGTGACGGGCGGCGCGGGCGCGAAGCGCCTCACCAGCCGCGCGTAGTAGCGCCGCGCGAACCAGTACATGCTGAAGCGACCCAGCCCCCGGTCAGCATAATTGTACGACTGGAAATAACGCTCCCCATACTCTGCGAGCGGGGCTTGATTGGCGGATGGCGTGTGGTCTGCGGTCATGGTGGGCGGATTGTAACCCATCGCCGGGGGGCCGTCCATTGGCCCGACGCCACCCGCCCGGCTACAATAGCAGCATCATTATGTTGTGAACGTCTCCCCAGGACGAGCCGATGCCGCGCTCTACAACCCACCGCGTTTATCCCATCATTCTGCTCGCTGCCGCCCTGCTGGCCTGCCTGCTGATCGCCTCCCCGGCCAGCGCGCAGGGGGCCCCGCCCCCCGGCCCGCCGCCCGCGCCGGGCGGCCCGATAGAACTCGGCGGGCAGGTTCACATGTGGCCCCACCACCTCGACCAGATGCGCGGCGCGGGCATGACGTGGATCAAGCTACAGGTGACGTGGACCGAAACGTACAGCTCGACGGTCGGCGCGAAGGTCAACGCCTTCAACCGGCAGGGGTTCAAGGTGCTGCTGAGCATCACCGGCGATCCCTACCCCGACGACATCGACTACGGCGCTTACGTGGCCTACCTGGGCCGCGTTGCGGGCTACCGGCCCGACGCGATTGAAGTCTGGAACGAGATGAACCTGGCGACGGAATGGCCCGCCGGGCGTATCAGCCCGTCCGGCTACGTGCGCTACATGCTGGCCCCGGCTTACCGGGCAATCAAATCCACCAGCCCTGACACGCTCGTCATCAGCGGCGCGCTGGCCTCGACCGGCGTGCACGACGGCGAGCGTGTGTGGAACGATCAGGCGTACGCGCAGGGCATGGCGCGGGCGGGCGCGGCCCGCTACGCGGACTGCATCGGCTTCCACTACAACGCCGGGGCGACCTCTCCCCGCGCCGTCTCCGGCCACCCCGCCGATCCCGGCGCCGCGCACTACAGCTGGTACTTCGGCCCGACCGTCGCGGTGTACCGTACGGCCTTCCCCGACATGCCCCTCTGCCTGACCGAGATCGGCTACCTGTCCCCCGAGGGCGGCCCGCGCCTGCCTTCAGACTGGAGCTGGGCGGCGGGCACGTCGCTGGACGATCAGGCCGTGTGGCTGTCGGACGCGGTGCGCTACGCCCGCGATATGGGCGGCATCCCGCTGATCATCGTGTGGAACGTCGACTTCATCACGTGGACCGACCGGGGCGATCCGCAGGGTGGATTCGCCATCATCCGGTCGGACGGCTCGTGTCCGGCCTGCGGGCCGCTCGCCGCCGTCGTGCAGGGGGGCTGATGCGGGCCATTTACACGCCGGAGTACGTCGTGCCGCTGCCGGAGGGCCATCCCTTCCCCATGCGGAAATTCTCCGCGCTGCACGAGATTCTGCTGGATGAGGGGCTGCTCGACCCGGCGGACATCGCCGCGCCCTGGCCCGCGTCGTGGGAGGACCTGCTGCTCGTCCACACGCCGGATTATCTGGCGGCGCTGCGTGAGGGGTCGCTCGACCGCCGGGCCGAGCGCAAAATGGGCCTTCCCTGGTCCGCCCGGCTCGTGCGGCGCTCTCGCACCGCCGTGCAGGGCACGCTCAACGCGGCCCGCATGGCGCTTGAGGACGGGGTCGCCGCCAACCTCGCGGGCGGGACGCACCACGCCTTTCCCGATCACGGCGAGGGCTACTGCGTGCTCAACGACGTGGCGGTGGCGGCCCGCGTCCTGCTGCGCGACGGCGACGTGCGGCGCGTCCTCGTCGTCGACCTCGACGTGCATCAGGGCAACGGGACCGCTGCTGTGTTCGAGGGCGACGATCGCGTCTACACCTTCTCGATGCACGGCGAGCGCAACTACCCCTGGAACAAGGAGCGATCCTCGCGGGATGTCGGCCTGCCGGACGGGCTGGCCGATGAGGGCTATCTCGCCGCGCTCGACGCGAACCTGCCCGCCGCCTTCGACGCCGCCCGCCCCGACCTCGTGTTTTATCTGGCGGGGGCCGATGTGCTGTCGGGGGATCGCTTCGGCAGGCTGGCGCTGACCCGGCGCGGCGTCCACGCGCGGGATCGCTACGTGCTGTCGACCGCCCGCGAGCGCGGCGTGCCGGTCACGCTGCTGCTCGGCGGCGGCTACGCCCGCACGCCGGAGCTGACGGCAGACATCCATGCCATCGCTCACCGCGAGGCGCGGCACGTCTTTTGCAATGGGAGGGAATCGCGATGACGGATCAGACGCCGCTGCCCCACACTGCGTTCATCGTCTCCGATGCGACGGGCGAGACGGCCTACCGCATCGTGCGTGCGGCCCTCGCCCAGTTTAAGGACAGCCTCGTCGAGGTCGAGTGGCGGCGCGGCGTGCGCACCGAGGACGCGGTGCGCGAGGTCGTGGCGGACGCGGCGGCGGTCGGCGGGCTGATCGTCCACACGCTCGTCGTGCCGAACCTGCGGCGCGTGCTCTCCGAAGAATCGCGCCGCCAGGGCGTGATCCGCGTCGACGTGATGGGCCCGGCGTTGATCCACTTCGAGGAATGGTTGGAGCACGAGCCCTCCGGGCAGCCGGGCGTCACGGCGCAGATCGACGAGGATTACCTGCGGCGCATTACCGCGCTGGAGTACGCCGTCGAGCACGACGACGGGCGCAACACGCACGACCTCGACCGGGCGGACCTCGTGCTGGTCGGCGTGTCGCGCACGTCCAAGACGCCGCTCAGCATGTACCTCGCCTACCGGGGCTGGCTGGTCGGCAACGTGCCCATCGTCCCTCAGCAGGTCGACCCGCCCGACACGCTGTTCGAGCAGCCGCCGGGTAAGGTCGTCGCGCTGACGGTCCGCCCGGAGCGCCTGCTGGCGCTGCGCGGCGTGCGCGAGCAGTGGATGGGCGTCCGGGGTGATTACGCCGACCCGACCAGCGTCCGCGAGGAGCTGCGCCACGCGCGGCTGATGTACGCTGAGGCCGGGTGGCCCATCGTCGACATGAGCGCGAAATCCATCGAGGAGGCCGCCGTCGAGGTGCTGGAGCTGGTCGAGGCCAGCCGGGGTAAATAAAAACAGAGACAGCTTGGTGGCTGTCTCTGTAATCGGCTTGACCGTTTTGGTCTTCACCGGGGTGCGTTGGGGCCGGTGCGCGCTTTTCCGCCAGTCCCTCACAACGATGCGCTCCGGCCCGCTGCTGTCCCTCCAACCAATAAACTACCGTCTCGTGTCTCGCCCGTTCGTGTACCGTTAAAATTGGGGCGCGTCTACCGTTAAATTCATCCTCAGTATGACAGAAATGCAGGACGAGATCACCCACCTGGTGGGGGGAATCCCTGCTGGCCCGCTGGCGGAAATGATACCTGGTCAGGTGGGTAGGGTCTCAGCGCGGAGCGATATTGGCGGCGAATTCGTCCATAAACCCGGTGGGGATGCGCATTGCGTGCCCGGTGGTGATGTCCACCCATACCCAGCGCGTGTGCGCCCTCGCGATCGATGCGCCGTCGGCGGGGCGCGTCATCGCGAAGTGGCGCAGGGCGGAGGCCGCCCGCACCTCCGATATCCAGGTGGCGATTTCGATCTCGTCCCCCATCACGGCGGGGACGCGGTATTCGATCCTGTGGCGCCGGGCGACGATGCCAAATCCCGCCGCCTCCATGCGTTCGAAGGGCCAGCCGAACGCCTCTGCGACGGCCATCCCCGCATCCTCCAGATAGCTGAGGTACACCGCGTTGTTGACGTGGCCCATCGGGTCGATGTCACGCCACTCGACCCGGCGGCGGGTCGTGAACACGCCGGGTGGGGCTTCCGGCAGGCCGGGGAAGCGGTCGCGCACAGGCGCGTCCGCTGGCGGGCCATCCGGCAGGAAAGCGGCCTGCATGGCAGGCGGGATCGACTCCGGACGCAGCGTATCCGTATCCAGATAAACCCAGTCCATCGTCGCGCGGGCGCATAGATCGCCCGTGCGGGCGTTGGTCACCTCATAGGCCCGGCGCGAGCGCACCCGACGCATGTCGATCACCCACGTCTTGACCGCCGCCTCCTCATCGTAATGCAGCGGCGCGAGGTACTCGATATCCGTGTCCCGGATCAGCCACGTGTGGCCCAGTGCCGCGTAGCGGTCGGAGTCGTAGCCCACCGCCGCCGAGGCGTCGAAGGCCGTTTCCTGCATGTAGCGTAGATAGTTGGCGTGGTTCAGGTGACCGTAGCCATCGCACTCGTAGTGCCGGACGCGGAAGGTTCGGGTGTGGGTTGGGAGCATGGGCCTCGATCCGGGTGCTGGGATAGCAAACCAGCGGGTAGTGTACAGCGCGGCGCGCGGCGCGCCAAAATCCGCCCGATTTTCCTGTTGACAGCCCCGCCCCGGAGAGCTAAGCTATACACAAATCGAACAGCACACTGCGTCGACCGGGACGAGTACCCGCGCGGCCAGCGACCAGAGAGCGGGGGCCACCGGCTGCAAGCCCCCTCCGCCAGGACGCGGCGAAAACCACCCGGAAGCGCATCCCTGAACGGAACGATAGAGCGTTCTTACTAAGGGGTGACGGCCAGGCCCCGTTACCGGCCAGCATGAGATAAGCGATCAGGGTGTGTAACGCGCCTGATCCTTAAACCTGGGTGGAACCGCGTATCGACTCCACGCCCCACGGGCGCGGGGTTTTTTGTTTTCCTATCCCGGTTGACGTTTGTCAGCGATTCGACAGCATCCCGCCCGCTGTGCCCGTTGAATTGGAGGAGATTTATGGCGCAGGCAAAAGAGAAGCAGCAGAACGAAATTGTGCCCTACGAGGAGACGAAGCTGTACCGCATCCGTCACTCGGCGGCGCACGTCATGGCCGAGGCCGTGCGTGAGCTTTACCCGGACGTGAAGTTTGCCATCGGCCCGCCCGTCGAGAACGGCTTTTACTACGACTTCGACCTCGGCGTGGACGAGGACGGCAACCCGCGCACCTTCACGCCGGAGGACCTCGAAAAGATCGAGAAACGGATGCGCGAGATCATCGGCGGTCAGTATGAGTTCAAGTACCGTGAGGTCAGCGCCGACGAGGCACGCGATCTGTTCGCCGACCAGCCCTACAAGCTCGAACTGATCGCCGGGCTGGAGGCGGGCAACGTCGACGAGTACGGCGAGGAGACGGACGAGCCGGTCGTCATCTCGACCTACACGCAGGACACGTTCCAGGACCTGTGCCGGGGGCCGCACGTCGAGCACACCGGTCAGATTCCGGCGGAGGGCATCAAGCTGATGAGCGTGGCCGGGGCCTACTGGCGCGGCGACGAGCACAACTCGATGCTCCAGCGCATCTACGGGACGGCGTGGCCCAATAAGAAGGAGCTAAAACGCTACCTCCAGATGCTTGAGGAGGCCAAGAAGCGCGACCACCGCAAGCTGGGCAAGGAGCTTGACATCTTCGAGTTCGACGACGACATCGGCCCTGGCCTGCCTCTATGGCTGCCCAACGGCGCGGTGATGGCCGCCGAGCTGGAGAAGCTGGCCGCCGAGGTCGAGCGCAGGCACCATTACACGCCGGTCCGCACGCCGCACGTCTCGAAGGAGGACCTGTTCATCCGCAGCGGGCACCTGCCCTACTACG
>CAZWUX010000228.1:0-7364 GCA_964637665.1 uncultured Anaerolineae bacterium | reverse complement strand
GGTCCGGCCCGAAACTCGGCTTTACTCCGCCGTGTCCTCCCCCAGCAGGTCGCTGCCCAGCACGAGCTCGATGTCCGCCCGGCTCGTCTCCGCCTCGTGTTCCACCACTGCCGTGTCAGGCAGGTTGAGCAGCGCCGCGATATAGCGGGCCGTCGCGCTCGCATCGCCGTACAGGTGAATCTCCGTCGTCTCGTAGTCGAAACGGTCCGCATTGCCGACCTCTATCACGTGCAGCCCGACCGCCGTCAGCCGGTTGGCCGTCTCGGTCGCCATGCCCTCGTGCCGGGTGCCGTTCAGGATGTGGATGTCGGCGTTCTCCCCCTGAGCCGCCCCCGCGAGGTCCTGCGCGCTGGGATTACAGCGCCCCGTCCCGGTGTAAATGTCGACGATAAGCTGGCGGATCTTCGCCCGGTTGGGGATCACGACCTGGCTGCCGTCGGACAGCGTTTCAAACCGCTCGATATAATCACCGCTGATCACGGCGGAGCAGATATTCTCCTCCGGGATTTCGGCGGCCAGCCGCCCAAGCTGGATGATCTCCGTCTCGGTCAGGTTCGTGTTGATGCTGTCCTGCAGCGTCGCGTAAACCTGCGGCGCCTTGCTCAGCAGGTTGGGCAGCTGCCCGGTCGAGAGCACGTGGTCGCGGATGGCGTAAAGCACCTGCTGCTGCCGCTGGGCGCGGTCGAAGTCGCCGCCGAAGGTCGCCCGCGTGCGGGCGTACTTGAGCAGCGTCTCCCCGCCGAGGCAGTACTCCCCCGCGTCGATGTGGAACGGGTCGAAGCCGGGGCCGGAGGGCGCGGGGTAATCCGGGTCGTCGATGGTCTCCGGCACGTTGATCGGGATGCAGCCGATCTCGTCGATGATGGTGACGAAGGCGTAGAAGTTGACGACGGCATAATAGTTGACCGTCACGCCGAGGTTCTGCTGCACGGTCTTCATTGCCAGCGCCGCGCCGCCGCCGCCCGGATACTGGTCCGCGTCGCCCCGGAAATACGCGGTGTTGATCCGGTCGTACCTGCCGTAATCCGGTATCTCGACCCACAGGTCACGCGGGATGGAGATCATCCCGGCGGAGCGGCTGGCCGGGTCCATCGTCAGCAGGATCATCGTGTCCGTGCGCCAGGGGCCGACCTCCGTCTCACGCTCGTCGACGCCCATCAGCAGCACCGTGACGCGTCCCTCCTCCCAGGTGGGAACGTCCTCAACCTCCACGCCCGCTTCCTCGCCCGGCGCAGCCCCCTCAGCGCCCCCCCCGGCGGCGGGCGTTTCGACTGAACCTGCGCCGAGCGGCGCGTTCGACACGAGCTTCTTGACGCCGTTGAAGGTGAAGTAGGCCAGCGCGATGATCCCCACGACGAACAGCGCGAGCAGGGCGATCACCGCCCAGCGCGGCAGGGCCAGGCCGGATCGCCGGCGGCGGACATGATCGGTTTGTGGGGAACGGCGCAAGGGACTCATAACAAAGGCAGGTGATGGGCTTCCGCTACAAGGGTTGTTCTGGGTGCGGGATTATAGCATGTGCCCCTCAGGGCCGCGAAAAATAGTAGAGATTGTTCCCGGCGGTAACGTAGATGAACGCCGGGCGGTCGAGGTTATATACGCCGGAGAGCGCGTCGAAGATGGTATCATCCGCGTCTTTGTAGTTGGCGAGCATCGCCCCGTTGGGCGCGAGCGTGTAGAGCCGCCCGCCGCCGGGATCGGCGACGAACAGCGTGCGGTCGTACAGGCTCAGGTTGAGGAACAGCGCCGTCGGACGGGCCAACGGCTGGGGCAGGCCCTCGAACTGGAACGTCTCCGGGCGTCCGAAGTAGTACTTCGAGATGCGCCCCCCGGAGTGCAGCACGTAGACGTTGCCGTTCGAGTCGATCTCCATGTCGACCGCGTCGGCCAGCTCCGGCACGATGTCGGTGAAGTAGCGCTGCGGCGCGCTGGCGTAGGCGTCCGCGCCTGCCTCGTAGCGCCATATCTCGTTCGCCCCGGCGTCCAGCACGTACAGGTCGCGCTCGTACACGGCGATGGCGCGCGGGTCCTGCCACGCCTCCGAGCCAGGCAGCAGCGTGGCCGTCGCGTCGAAGCTCGGCGAGTACGTGATGAGCAGTCCGTTGCGGGTGAGGACGGCCAGCACGTTGCGCTGCTGCACGCCGCCATCCTCCATCCAGATGAGGTCGATCATCCCCCCGATGACCTGATTGCCGACCAGCTCTCCCTGCCGCGTCACGGCCTGCGGCTCCCGGTTGACGAAGGCCGTGCCCTCGTCGTTGAGGTCCTCGCGGTAGAGCACGTCGTTGGTCGTGTCGAGCACGTACAGGTTCAGACCGTGAATGATCGGGCCGCGCAGGTAAGCGCCCGGCGGGTAGCCCCGCAGCAGCGCCGGGGTGACGCGCGTCACGTGGTCGTAATCATCCAGTGCGGCCAGCGCCTCGTCGCGCAGCGCCGTCGTCTCACTGCCGGGCGCGCGCAGGTCCGCCGCCTGATCGAGCAAAAAGACGGCGTTCTCCCAGTGGGGCCGGGCCGCCGCCTGATTCCCGCCCTCGTGGGCCAGCTCGATCTCGGCCTGTGCCTCACGCACGAACTGCGCGTACTGCCGCGTCTGGCCGCGCAGCCGGTAGACCGCCGCCGTCAGCAGCGCGACGAGCACCGCCACTGCTACGACGACGCCGATCTGCATCGTCAGCGAGAGCTGGAGCCGCTGCGCGAGCGGGTTCTCCACCGTCTCATCGGGCAGCCAGCGCTCAGCTAGAAGTCTGACCCTCTCCGTCACACGCGCGAGTCCAAGCGCGGTGTTTTGCCCGGCCCGCTGGGCGCGGTGCCGGGCTGAGAGCGGCGGCCTGGCAGGGTCCACATCGCCCATCTCCGCGTCGGGTTCCAGCGCCGGGATGGGAGTACCCTCCGCCGCCGCCATCTCCGGGATGGCGGGGGGTTCCTCCGCCCCCCTGTCCCCTCTGCCGAACTGCGGCAGCGGTGGCACGCGCCGCTGTTTGGGCGCGGGCAGCGTGTCCGCCTCCCCCTCGTCCAGCGGCGCGACGAACTGGATCACCTCGCAGGCGGAATAATCGCTCGCGACGCTTATCAGGTTCACCAGCGCGTCGTCGACCTTGCCCGTCGCCACCGCGTGCGTGAGCGCCCCCTCCGTCAGCCGCTCGAAGGTTGTATCGGCCAGCAGCAGGAAGTCCTCGGCCTTCACGTCGCGGTGATAATAGCGCACGTCCGGCTCGTCCTCGACGCCGAGGCCGGGCGATTCGGCCATCCACTCATCCTCGGCGGGAAGCTGCTCGACGTTCCCTTCGTGGATCAGGAAGCAGCAGCCGGGGCCGGTCAGCGCGAGGTAAAGCTCGTCCTGCCGCAGCACGGCGCTCGCCAGCCCCACCTCAAGCGCGTCCGGCTGGCCCCGGTTGGCGGCCAGCATCGTCCGGTTGACGGCGTCGATGGCCTTGCGCAGCGCCGCCGTCACGCTGCCGCCCGTCTTGAAGTAGACGGTCGTCAGTTCGTCGACGAGCTTTTCATAGAAAGCGGCGGGGCGGTGCTCGCCGGAGGCGAGCGAGATCAGGCAGAACAGTGTATCGGCATCACGGCCACGCGCGGCGCGGCGCGGTGGGGGTGTGGCAGCCGCGCCCGGCGATGGCGAGCTGATTGCCCGCCCACCGACGACAAACAGATGTCCGACCAGGGCTTCAAGGTCTGTGCTCGTGGTAGCCATGTGCTTTCAGAAGTGTGTAGTGTACGCCGCTGGGCTGGATTGTACCTGAAATCAGGGGGGAGCGAAACCGGCGCGGCCTGCCGCGCTCAATCCTCGTCATCGAGGTCGACATCCTCCGGGATCAACCCGCGCCGCACCGCCTCCTCGTGGGAGAGCGCGTCCAGATCGATGCCCGGCGCGCCGCTGCCCGCCTCCTGCCAGAAGGCATCCAGCGCGTCCGTGTCCGCCGCGTCGAGGTCGAATTCCAGGCCCTCGAGGTCGATGTCCAGCGGCGCGGCGTTTTCGTCGGCCAGCGACATCGCCTCGGCGGCGTCGGACTCCGGCTCGTCGTCGAGACTGAGGGGCGGCAGGTGGGGAAGCTCCTGTGCGGGCGCTTCGGGCGCGGGGTCCGGCTCAAAGAACGGCAGGGGACCCGTTTCGGGTTCATCAGGTGCAGACTCGATACCCGGCTCCGGCATATCGAGGCCGAGCATCTCGCCCAGCACGCGGCTCAACGCGTCGACGACGGGCCGCCCATGCCGCAGCACCGGACGCAGCCTGTTCGGGCCGCCGCCTGGAAAAATCAGCGCGACAAAAAACTCCGTCCCGGCGGAGAGCGCATAAACGTCGTACCTGCTTCCACGGTACGTGTGGATAGCCTCGACCGGCGGGCCGAGCGACTGTCCGACCTCGTTCAGCGAGGCGAAATGTCCCGCCAGCGCCTTCGTCAGCCGGGCGAAGTTCGGTACGTCTGCCAGCGCGCCATCCGTCATGGCGGGCGCGCCCGCCAGATCGATCAGCGCGGCGACCTGCGCATCCAGATCGGCCCGCAGCCCGGCGATCATCGCCTCCAGACGCGCGCGCTGCTGCTCGGCAGCGTCGGCGGCGGGTGCGGGATCGCCCTTCTGCTCCTTGCCAGCCGCCCGGTCGCGGGCGGCAGCCTGCACCGCCTCGCCCACCACGCCGAGGAATTCATCCATGTCGAGCGGCTTCTGGAGCACGGCGGTCACGTCCAGATCGCCCAGATCGCGGCGAATGCGATCCAGCTCGTACCCTGACATAAACACGATGCGAACCGCCGGGGCGACCTCCCGGACGCGCAGCAGCAGCTCGCGCCCCGATATACCCGGCAGGCGGAAGTCGACGACGACCACGTCGTAGCGATCCGCCGCCAGATCGAGCAGCGCCTCCTCGCCGGAGGGAACGTCGGCGACGTGCCAGTCAGGATGCTCGACCGTCAGCATCGTGCGCAGCGCGCGCGCCACCTCGCGCTGGTCGTCGACGATCAACACCCGCCCCTGCGCCTGTTCGCTCATCGGTTTTCTGTTCCCCTCACCTCACAGATTAGCCTCACCCGGTCCATTATACTCCATCCTGCGCTCCTGTCCCGCCGGAACAAAAAACGGGGTGGGCTGAATGCCCACCCCGCACGTCCCAGAATCGAGCGCCGCGCCGAGCGTCAGATTTCCTGGCGGCGGATCACGAGGAAATACACCGCCGCGCCGCCGCCGCCCAGCACGACGATCACGCCCACCGCGCTGATCAGGGCGATGGCCCAGGGCGGCAGGCCGCCGTTCGCGCCTTCCACATCGGCTGCGGGCTGCTCGCCCGCCTCGCCTGCCTCACCCGCAGGCTGCACGCCGAACTCATGGCTGATGATCGCGCTGCCCTCGACCTCGACGTTCCAGCTTTGCTCGGTCGTCGCCTCGAAAGCATCACCCGCCCACGCGACGGTGTAACTGCCCGCCGCGAGGTCCGCGAAGCAGTACGGCTCGCTCACGCCGTCCGTCGTATAGCGGCTCAACAGCTCACCGTCCCGATTCAACGTGAAGGTGATGTCGGCTGCCTTGGCCTCCTCCGGGTCGCGGATGCCGTTGGCGTTCGCATCCTGATACCCCATGATACACACCGTACCGGCTCCCGCAGGCTCCTCCGCCGCCGGTTCCTCTGTTACCTCGGCGGCCTCCGCTGGCGTAGGCGAGGGGGTGACGCTCTCTTCGGCGGCCTCTGTCGCCTCGGCGGTGGCCTCTGTGGCGGGCGCCGGGGTGGTCGCCTCCGCCGCCGGTTCCGTCGTGGCGACCGGATTATCCCCCGCGCTGATGATGAGCTGGGAGTCGAGCTGCACGATGTCCGAGGTCAGGTTGTTGAGCTGGCGAATCTGGTCGACCGATACGCCGTACCGGAAGGCGATGCCGCTCAGCGTGTCGCCCTCCTGCACGGTGTGTACGATGCGCCCGCTGGCGTCCGGCGTGGCGAGCACGTAATCGCCCGACGGCTCAGCCTGCTCTCCCCCGGTGTCGTCTCCGCCCGTGCTCCCGCTCCCGGTGGCGGCGAGGCTGGCGTCATCCCAGTAAACCTCGTTGACCTCCATGCACCAGTTCGGCACGCTGTGGGTGAACACCGTGACCTGATTCCCCGTCGCCGTCGTCTCGACCGAGAGCGCCGCGTAGCCGTCCATCGGCGTCGCCGCGCCCGACCACGTGACCGATCCGGCGGAGGCGTCCGTGCCGCCCGTCCCGTCGATGCCTACCCACACGTTGGTGAACTCGTCGGAACTGCCGCTGCTCGCCGCCTTCGATATCGCCTGCGCGTAAATCGTGAAGCGGTACGTCGTGCCCGGCGTCGCGCTCACCTGCTGGATCAGCCCGGCGTTGAAGCTGGCGAACGTCGACGCGAAGCGGGCCGCGTAACTGCCCGATCGCGCGCCGCTCGCCGCGCTCACCTGCGGATTCTGCCACGTCTCGCACCGCTCCCCGGTATCACCCCGGTCGGCGGTGACGGACCACGTGCTCCACCCGTCGAGGCTGCCGCTCTCGAATCCGGGGTTTGTCAGCAGGTTATCCTGCCCGGCAGGCGCGCCGAAGGCAGGCCCCGCCAGCGCGGCAAGCGCCAGCAGCACCGCCCCCACAACGCCCAGCCGGACGCCTCGTCGTAAGTTCATGGGATTTCCCTCATAGTTATCGATCTTATCAGGCTGCCCGGCCCCGATTCACGCCGGAGGGGCCTGTATCCACGCCGAACAGCCGCCTGAACCGCCTTTTTAGAGGCAGCAGGTCGAATGATAACGTCTCCCCATCCGGCTGACAACGTAACAGTACTTTGGTCACCCAGCGGATGTTTTTCGATCTTTTTTAGGACAATTTTAGGTGAAATATGCTACCTTTAGAGTAAGGTCAGCCGCTGGAAGTGTCGCTGCGGGCGAATAAGGCTGGCTTGCAGGGGAAAACGGAAACCCACTTCTCACGCATCAACCCACACCCATCGCCGGGTTTCCACGCCCGGAACACCATATGCACGCTTGCCCCGCGTCTTCCACCCTACCAGAAGCGGGGCTGAACGCCGCTTACCTCGCCTACGAAACGAGGGATTCGGCATGGAGGGATGGCGATGAGCACACCCTCAGACGTAAAACGCTTTCGGCAGGCCGCCGAGGAGATGGCCGAATCCTCCCAGCAGGGAGAGAACATGGCCGTCGCCGACCTCGTCCGGCTGCTCGACAACACCGGCTTTCTGTCCACGCTCGGATACGGCCCTCTCGGACGGGATCGCCGCCTCGAAAAGCAGACAGGCTCCCGCGAGGCCGAGCTTCTGATCCGCTCCTTCACGGGCGGCGTCGTCGCGCTGGTCGCGTTCCAGACGCCCGGCGCTGATCTGAACCGGAGCGCCGCCCGCTTCAAGCAGCACGTTC
>CAZWUX010000227.1:0-7381 GCA_964637665.1 uncultured Anaerolineae bacterium | reverse complement strand
CATCCCCACCAGCACGATCTGATTCTCGAACGCGTCCTCCGGGACACCCCCCTCGATCACGTCCCGGTAGCTGATCACCGGGAAGGTCGATCCATCCGGCCCCGCAGGCGGACCTGCATAGTGGATACGCATCGCTCCGCCCGCCTCAACCGGGATGGAGCGCCCGGCGGCTGGCACCGCCCCTTGGTTGGGGGCGGATGCCTCCGGGCTGCCGCCGAGGTACACCTGTGCGGCTGCCAGCGCGAGGTTAGGGTACGTCTCATCGCCAACCTCCACCAGTGTTGGGATGCGCCTCACGAGCCCATCCCGATCGTGCAGCAGGTTCGTGTTCCCCACGCCCGCCGACGCCCTGCGCAGCGTCTCATCGGGCAGGATTCCCCCCTCGAACCCCCATATCCCCTCATCTGTGATGCGCGCATCCCCCTGCGCGATGACCGGCTGCAAAACGTCCCCCGCCTCCCGCATCGCCGCCGCCAGCGCCGCATCATCCGGCGTCTCCGAGACGAACGCGAAGTCGAACACGATCGCATCCGCCCCCGCCTCATCCAACCGCCTCACCAGGTCCGCGTGCAGCGATCGCGGCCACCCATCCCACCGCCCGAACTCGTCCAGCGAGGCGTCATCCACCCCCACGATCGTCACGACCCCACTCGGCTCATACGGCTGGAGCAGTGCATCCCGCATCCGCAAATTCTGCTCCCCCAGCACGCCCACCCCCATCAGCAGCGCGGCCAGCCCGCCCGCCACCAGCCCGATCAGCGCCCGCGCCCACGAGACGGCGGCCCTGTCCTCCACCACGTTCTCACGCAGCCCCTCGATCAGCATCCGCGCGCGCACGCCCAGCGGCACGATCCGGGGCAGATCGCCCGCTTCAGTCCGCACCGCCCGCAGCGCCGCCAGCACTCGATCGGAACCTACCCGCTCCTCTTCCTCCAGCATCGCCCCGACCGCGCTCTCACTCCGCAGCCGCGCGACGAGCCGCGTCGCCCGCCCCGCCAGGTCCTGGTCCGTCAGCGCGATGTGCGCCAGCAGGCGGTCAGCCTGCGGGCTGATCGCGACCGGCTGCCACGCCATCTGTGTCGGGGCCAACCGCGCCGCCAGTTCGAGCGCGCTGCGCCGCAGCGCACCATTTGCCGAGTGCAGCGCCAGCTCGATCAACCGTCCGACCGTCGCCAGCGCGAGCGCCCCCGGCTGCACCGCGTCGAGCGACTCGCCGAGGAGCTGGCGCAGCGCCCGCCCGGCGGCTTCCTCATCCCTGCCCCTGATCACCCCCTCACAGACGCGCAGCCTCAGCAGCGGGTTCGGGTTGAGCCGCCACCAGTGGCCCATGTGGTGGCCGTGTACCAGCGCGGTGTACAACATCAGCGCCGCTCCCCGACCCGTCACCGCGAGCCGGTCCTCCCCTTCCCCCATCGTCGCCGAGTGGACGAAGATGAACTGGCCGGGGCCGAGCGGCGGATCGGTGCTTCCCCCCTCCGTCCACCTGTCGAGCGCCCGCGCCAGCAGGTTCCGTGCATCGGCGGCGACGCGCTCCTCCGGCGGGATCGCCTTCACCTTCCAGGGGTCACGCGGCGCAGCGGCCAGCGCCGTGCCCTCCTGCGCAGCCTCCCCCAGCAGATCGACGATCTCCTCGTAGACGTAATCGGCCAGAATCGGGCGGTCCTCCGCCTCGTAAGCCGTCAGGCGGCGCAGCAAGCCGGTGACGCCCACCGGGATCGCCGGGTTGGTCGCGCGCGGATCGGGGATGACGACGCCGTTCGACTGAAGCTGCTCAGTGGCGAGCACCTTTTCCCCACCCCAGGGCAGATCGCCGGTCAGCATCTCATAGATCAGGATGCCGAGGCTGTACAGGTCCGAGCGGGGCGTCACCGGCGCGCCCACCTTCTGCTCCGGCGAGATGTAGGCCAGCGTCCCCCGCCCGGTGTGCAGCAGCGCCGTCTCCAGCGAAAGCTGCCGGGCCAGCCCAAAGTCCGCCAGATAACCCCGGTTCTGCGTGTCGAGCAGGATGTTGCCGGGCTTCAGGTCACGGTGAACGACGCTCAGCCCGTGCAGGTAGACCAGCGCAGCCGTGACCTGCCTCACGAGGTCCAGCGCCACGTCGAGCGGCAGCCGCTTCTTGTCGAGCGCATCCCGGATCGAGCCGACCGGGCTGTACTGCATCACGAAATAATAGTGGGTTTCCGTCGAGCCGAACGAGTAGAGGGGCAGGATGTGCGGGTGGTCGAGGCTCGCCAGCAGGTGGACCTGCCGCTCGAACGTCTGGGAAACGTCCCCCGTCTCACCCTCTTTGGCGCGGATCAGCTTGAGCGCGACGACCCGCTCGCGGCGGGCCTCCCACGCCGCCCAGATCACCGCCTCCCCCCCTGAGCCAAGCGGCTCGATCAGGCGGTACTCGTCGACCAGCGCCCCGGTTTGTAGCAGACGATCGTCGGCGGGGGAGAACTCGCCCCAATTTCGGGTGATCAACCTGTCTGTGGCCCTTCGGCTGGCTGCCTGGGCGCGTCATCCCCGGCGGACGCCGCCTCACTATCCTCCGCGTCGTCCGTTTGTCCGCCGCCGGGCGGAACCTCTGGCCGGTCGATCGCGGTAGCGTCCGACGGGCTTTCCGCTTTGTCCACACCCTCCTTTTCTGCGGCGGGGTCCGCCTTAACGGCCCCCGTAGCGGCGACCGGCAGCGTGAAGGTGAACGTCGAGCCGGTGCCTTCCTCGCTGTCCACGCTGACCTTCTCGCCATGCGCCTCGACGATAGACTTGACGACGGCCAGCCCCAGCCCCGCTCCCCCGATCTCGCGCGTCGCCGAGCCATCCACCTGATAGAAGCTCTTGAAGATATCATCCAGCTGGTCCGCCGGGACGCCCACGCCGGTATCCGTCACGGCGACCCGGACCTTCCTTCCATCGTGCCGCAGGCTCGCCCGCACCACCACCTGCCCGCCTGACGGGGTGAACTTCAGCGCATTCGACAGCAGATTATCCACCACCTGATAGATCGCCATCCGGTTCGCGAGCACCGGCTTCACCTCCGGCTCGACGGCCAGCGAGAGCGCGATCCCCTTTTCATCCGCTCTGATCTGGTGGGACTGGGCGACGTTATCCAGCAGCGGGCGCAGGTCCACGACGCCCCGCTGGCGAATGATCTCATCCGGCGAGCGCAGCGTCACGAAGTTTTTAACCAGCCACGTCAGCTTATCCGCCTGCTGCTGCACGATCCTGAGTAGCTTCTTTAGCTCCGGCGTCAGCTTGTCCCGGTCGTCGAGCAGCAGCCCCACGTAGCCCACGATGTACGTTAGCGGCGTGCGAAACTCATGCGAGATGTTCTGGATCATCTCATATTTGAGCCTGTCGGCAGCCTGAAGCTGTTCATACAATCGTGCATTGTGGATGGCGATCGCCGCGAAGCTCGCCAACCCCACCAGCAGCCGCTCATCACGGGCGTTGAAGGTGCGGTTCGGCTCGCGATGCGTGACGGCCATCACACCCAGCATCTCATCCCCGTTGATGAGCGGCATATACAGCAGCGCCTCGACGATGTACCCGGTCTTGACCTTCACCGGGTCACCCTCCGGCTCGCGGTTGGCCCGCAGCGGCTTGCGGCTCTCGATGACCTTGCTCACCAGCCGGTCCGACACCGGCAGCCGCAGCCTGCGGATCGACTCGTCCTCGATCCCAACTTCGGCTTCCAGCACGAGTTCTTTCGTCCCCTCGTCGACGAGCCAGATGGTCGCCTCCCGCGCGCTCGTCAGCGCGAGGGCCATCTTCAGCGCCTGTGTCAGCACGTCGTCCAGCGTAAGCTGGGAGGTGATAGCCTCCGCCATCCCACTCAGCGCATCGGCCAGCTCGACCCGGTCACGCAGCGCCCCGGAGTCCCGTCCGGGCCGCTTCAGGAAGCGCACGACGAACGCGAGGCTCCCCATCTTGATCACGTCCCCATCGACCAGCGTGTAGGGGTTGTTCGGTTCGAGCCGGTGGCCGTTCAGGATCGTCCCATTCGTGCTGTCGAGGTCGACCGCGAACAGATCCGTGTCGGTCGGCCACAGCTTGAGGTGCCTCCGCGAGACGCCGTGCCCCCGCGCGTCGAACGCGCCGAGGTCGACGCCTATCTCCTTTCCCGCCTTCGCTCCCAGCGTCACCGGCTCACTCTCCAGTGCGATGTCGAACCCCTGCGCCGGATCGGACGCGAGCTCGAAGCGAAGCTGCCAGACGGCCTTGAGCTTGCTTGTGCCTTCGGTGTTTTGTTCGTTCGTAGGAGATTCAGTCTCGCTGGTCACGGCGGTGATCTTTCTTCAGTCCATCATCTTCCAGGCGAGAGGGTGGGGTGTGACACGGCGTTGGTGAGTTGAGATCGTCCGGGCGCCATCCACAGGCAGGGACGTGGGTGGCGGCCTATCGCCGAAAACGATGGCGTCGCAGTCTGGTTAGCGTCTATTGTAGGACTCCGCCCCCTGAGCGCAAGCCGGAATCGCCCGCGCAGGCCCGTCGGGGGCATTTTCAACACATTTTCGGGCGCGGCTGCGAAAGAGCATAGATAGAGCATAGTTAGCTGCGAATCTCGTGATATACTGCGGATAACTGTTCGCTTCCGGTGATGGGGAATGAGAGGATGCTTGCATCCCCTCCTCCGCCGGATACCACCCTGCCGACCGTCTGTCACGGTCGGCAGGCCAGGGGTCGATGCGTCAATGAGCCGCGTTCACTCACCCACAATAGATACCGCTTACACGCAAACCACAGGTTTGCCCGAAACCGAAGGTTTCGTACGGCCACCCACAACTTGACTCGTCATTCTTTCGCACGCGAAGCTCAAATCACGCTATCATCTTCCCACCGGGCACTTAGCATTTTTTACCTGCACTGAGGAATCGATGGATAACACCCCGCTCTACCAGCAGATCGCCGAGTCGATTCGCCAGCAGATCATGCGCGGCTCGCTGGGGCCGGGCGACGAGCTGCCCACCATGCGTGAGATGGCCGAGCAGTGGGGCTGCGCGCCCGGCACGGCGCAGCGCGCCTACAACGACCTGACGCGGCAGGGGTTGGTCGTGAGCCGCCCCGGCGCAGGGACGCACGTCGCCCCGTTTAAGTCCGCCGAGGTCATGAATACCCCGCTGCGCCGGGCCACGCTGGCTAATCAGGCCGAATCCTTCCTGCTGAGTATGCTGGGCGCGGGCTACGCCGCCGGGGAGGTCGAGCAGGCGCTCAGCTTCGCGCTCGACCGCTGGCGGGCCGCCATCGAACAGCCTGTCGAGCCGCCGGAGGACGTGCTGCGCTTCGTCGGCAGCCACGACCCGGCGGTCGTGCTGCTCGCCGGGGTCGTCGCCGATCAGGCCCCCGGCTACGCGCTCTCCCTGACGTTTTCAGGCAGCCTCGGCGGCCTGATCGCCCTCACCCGCCGCGAGGCGGACATCGCCGGATGCCACCTGTGGGACGCCGACACGAATACCTACAACCGGCCCTTCGTGCGGCGGCTGCTGCCGGGACGCCGTATCGCCCTGCTCACGCTGGCGGATCGCCGTCTGGGCATCATCACCGCGCCGGGTAACCCGCTCGGCATCGACGGGCTGGCAGCGCTCGCCCAACCCGGCCTGCATTTCGTGAACCGCCAGCCGGGCGCAGGGACACGCGTCTGGCTGGACGCTCACCTGCATCTGGCGGGCGTCGATCCGGGGGCGCTCGACGGCTACGAGGACGAGATGCACACCCACTCCGAGGTCGCGTCCGCCATCGCCGAGGGGTGCGCCGACGCGGGCCTCGGCATCGAGGCCGCCGCGCTCGCCTACGGGCTGGACTTCGCCCCCCTCACCCGCGAGCGCTACGACCTCGTCATCCCGCACGAGGTGTGGGACGCGCCGGGGGCGCGGGCCATCGCCGCTGCGCTCGAATCGGACGATTTCAAGGCGGCCATCACCAATCTGGGCGGCTACGACACGGCCCACACCGGGGAACTCGTGTGGATCGACTAGCGTGACATCCACCCCCGACCACCGCGCGCAGGTGCGCGACTACTACGAGCGCAATACGCGCCGCTTCCTCGCCACCAGCGACCCGCGCGGCGCGGCCCGCGCCATCCACCGCGCCGTGTGGCTGCCGGGCGTCGAGAACCCCCATCCCGCGCTCGACCCCGTGAACGCCCGCATCGCCCGCGAGGTCGAGCGGCGCGCCGCCGCGCGCGGCCTCGCAAAAGTCCACCTGCTCGACCTCGGCTGCGGGGTCGGCGGGAGCCTGTTCTATCTGGTCGATCGCCTCCCGCTCGCCGTCGAGGCAACCGGCGTGACGATCAGCCCGACGCAGGTTGCGCTGGCACGGCAGGGGGCGTCCGCGCGCGGCCTGTCAGACGCCTGCCGCTTCTTCGAGGCCGACTTCCACACCCTGCCCTCACTGCCCCCTGCCGATGCCGCCTTCGCGGTCGAATCATTTGCCCATGCGGATCACCCCGCGCAGTTCTTCGCGAGCGCGTCCGCCGCCCTCGCGCCGGGCGGGGTTCTCGTTCTGTGCGACGATTTTCTCACGTCTGCGGGGCAGGCCGCCGAACCCGGATCGGATGACGGTCGGCGCGTTGCCGACTTCCGGTCGGGCTGGGGCGTCCCGGCGCTGGCGACGGCCCGCCGCGCGGAGGCGCGGGCTGCGGAGGCCGGGTTTTCGCTCGCCGCCAGCCGCGACCTGACGCCGGGTATCCGCCTGAATCGCCCCCGCGATCACCTCATCGCCGCCGCCGTCGCGCTGGGGCGGCCCTTTGCGCCGGAGCGGTGGACCTACTGGCGCAGCCTCGTGGGCGGCGACGCCCTGCGGACCTGCCTGCGGCGCGGGCTGGTCGCCTACCGTTTCCTCGTGTTCGAGAAGCGCGCATAAGGAGAGCCGCCCGTGCAGACCATCGACCCCGCCCCCGTCAAGCCCACGATCGGCATGGACGATTTGGAGAAAATCGACGTGCGCGTGGGGACCATCCGGCGCGTCGAGGACATCGCCGCCTCGGATAAGCTCGTGCGGCTCACCGTCGACTTCGGCGACCACACGCGGACGATCCTCGCCGGGCTGAAGGGGGAACGCGAAAACCCCGCCGAGATCGCCGGGCGGCAGGCGTTGTTCGTGGTCAACCTGCCGCCCCGCAGGATGTTCGGCGAGGTGTCGGAGGGGATGCTGTTCGATATCGGCTACGCGGACGGCGTCACGCCCGCGCTGGCCGTTCCCGAAAAACCGGTGCCCGACGGCGCGCGGGCGGGTTGATCACCACATCACCGTCGGCTCGCCGCCCGGCGTAAACGTGAAGTCGAACGAGCTGATCGCCGCATCCCCCAGATCGCCCCGCCCACCCCACTAGGTCGCGCGCAGCGTGATCACCGTCGAGCCTACGACCGCCGTGCCCCTGACCGAGAAGTACGCACGC
>CAZWUX010000226.1:0-7419 GCA_964637665.1 uncultured Anaerolineae bacterium | reverse complement strand
TTGGACTTTTATGAGCGGCTGGTCGACGCGCTGCTGGAGGTGGGCGTCACGCCGGCGATCACGCTCTATCACTGGGACCTGCCGCAGGCGTTACAGGATGCGGGTGGATGGCCTGCCCGCGCCACTGCGGAGGCGTTCGTGGCGTATGCGGATGTCGTCACGCAGGCGCTGGGCGACCGGGTGACGCATTGGATGACGCTCAACGAGCCGTGGGTCGTAGCCGTGCTGGGTTATCTGGAGGGCGTCCACGCGCCCGGACATATGGACCGTGATGAGATGCTGGCGGCGGCGCATCACCTGCTGCTGGCGCATGGGTGGGCCGTACCCGTCGTCCGGGGGAATGTGGCGGGTGCGCAGGTGGGCATCGTGCATAACCCGGAGCCGAAGGTGCCCGCCTCGCGCAGTGCTGCCGACCGGGCCGCTGCTTACCGGGAGGATGGGCTGCGCAACCGCTGGTTCCTCGATCCGCTGGCGGCGAGGGGATACCCGGAGGATATCGTCGCATATCTGGGCCGCCCGATGGACTTCGTGCAGGACGGCGACATGGCGGTCATCGCGGAGCCGGTCGACTTCCTCGGCGTCAATTATTACACGCGGGGCATCGTGCGCAGTGATGTCGTGCCGGAGGGGGAAAACGCCCCGCGCGAGGTCTTCCGGGGCGACGACGAGACGACGATGGGCTGGGAGGTTTGCCCGGAGGGGCTGTATGACATCCTGTGCCGTCTGCACTTCGATTACCATTTCCCGGCGCTCGTCGTGACGGAGAATGGGGCGGCCTTCGAGGACGTGATGGGGCCGGATGGGCGTATCGATGATCCCCGGAGGAGTGCTTATTTGAAGGAGCACCTGCGCGCGGCGGCGCGGGCGATCGAGGCCGGGGTGCCGCTGACAGGTTATTTCGTGTGGACGCTGATCGACAACTTCGAGTGGGCTTATGGTTACACTCAGAAATTCGGCCTCGTGCACCTCGACCGGGAGACGCAGGCGCGGACGCCCAAAGCCAGCGCTGACACCTACCGGCGGGTGATCGCCGCGAACCGCGTGGTTGAATGATTGAATGATGGGATGCGCTCATGAGATTCGGCACCTTCGACGATCAAAAACGTGAGTATGTGATCAGCCGCCCGGACACGCCGCTGCCCTGGATCAATTATCTGGGGAGTGAGGCGTACTTCGGGCTGATCTCGAACACGGCGGGTGGGTACTCCTTTTATCAGGATGCCCGGCTGCGCCGCATCACACGGTACCGTTACAATAATGTGCCGCTTGATGTGGGGGGGCGTTACGTTTACCTGCGAGATGATGCGAGCGGGGCGTACTGGTCACCGACGTGGCAGCCGACGCGGGACGATCTGGATGCGTATACGTGCCGCCATGGCATGGGGTACACGGTCATCGTCTCTGAAAAGGAGGGGATCGAGGCTTCGGTGCGCTACTTCGTGCCGCCGGGGGAGACGCTGGAAGTGTGGCAGGTGACGCTGGTCAATCGCAGGGACGCGCCTGCCGGCCTGTCGCTGTTCTCGTTCGTGGAGTTCGCGCTGTGGGATGCGTGGGATGACCAGACGAATTACCAGAGGAACTTCAACATCGCGGAGGTCGAGGTCGAGGATGGCCTGATCGTCCACAAGACAGAGTATCGCGAGCGGCGGAACCACGTCGCGTATTTCGCGTGCTCGGAGCCGCTGGCGGGGTTTGACACGCAGCGAGGGGATTTTCTCGGACCGTACAGGGGGCTGGATGCGCCGCTGGCCGTCGAGCGGGGGGAGTCGTTCGGCTCGGTAGCGCACGGCTGGGCGCCGGTTGGATCGCACCACGTGAAGATCGCGCTAGGACCCGGCGAGTCGAAGCAGGTGATCTTCCTGCTGGGCTACCACGAAAATCCGCCGGATGAGAAGTTCGATCCGCCCGGCTCGCAGACCGTCAACAAGCGGAGGATCTGGCCGCTCGTGGAGAAGTACACACAGCCGGATGCCGTCGATGAGGCGTTCGCGGCACTGAGGGCGCGGTGGGATGATTTGCTGGGGCGGATGCAGGTCGAGACGCCGGACGTGCATACGAACCGGATGATCAACGTGTGGAACGCCTACCAGAATATGGTGACGTTCAACCTGAGCCGGTCGGCGTCGTTCTTCGAGTCGGGCGTTGGGCGGGGGATGGGGTTCAGGGACAGCAATCAGGATTTGCTGGGCTTCGTCCACATGATCCCTGACCGGGCGCGGCAGCGCATCCTCGACCTCGCGGCGACGCAGTTTGAGGATGGTGGGGCGTATCACCAGTACCAGCCGTTGACGAAGCGTGGCAATGATGCGGTCGGCAGCAACTTCAACGACGATCCGCTGTGGCTCGTGCTGGCGGTGGCAGCTTACATCAAGGAGACGGCGGATTGGACGATCCTGGATGAGCAGGTGCCGTTCGACAACCAAACCGGCAGCGAGGGGCCGCTTTACGAGCACCTGCGGCGGTCCATCGGGTACACGCTCGACAGGCTGGGGCCGCATCATTTACCGCTGATCGGGCGGGCGGACTGGAATGACTGCCTGAACCTGAACACCTTCAGTGAGGAGCCGGGACAGTCGTTCCAGACCTCGGATACGATGGATGGCAAGACGGCTGAGTCGGTGTTCATCGCGGGGTTGTTCACACTGGCGGCGGGTGAGTTCGGTGAGATCGCGTGCCGCTGCGGGAAGCCGGATGATCAGGCGTGGGCGGCGGCGGGTGCGGTGGTCATCGCGGAGGCGGTCGACGAGGCGGGTTGGGATGGTGGGTGGTTCCTGCGGGCCTACGATCACTTCGGGGAGAAGGTCGGCTCGGCGGCATGTGAGGAAGGGCAGCTTTTCGTCGAGCCGCAGGGCATATGCGTCATGGCGGGGATGGGCGTCGCGGATGGGCGCGCGCGGCGGGCGCTCGACGCGGTGAGGGAGCGGCTCGCGACGCCGCATGGCATCGTGCTCCAGCAGCCCGCTTTTTCACGATATTACCTGAATCTGGGGGAGATATCCTCCTACCCGCCGGGGTATAAGGAGAATGCGAGTATCTTCTGCCACACGAACCCCTGGATCATGATCGCGGAGGCGCGGCTGGGGAATGGGGATGCGGCGTACGACTACTATCTGCGCATTAACCCCTCGGCGCGGGAGGCGATCTCAGAGGTGCATCGCTGCGAGCCGTACGTCTACGCGCAGACGATCGCCGGGCGGGATGCGCCCACGCACGGAGAGGCGAAAAATTCGTGGTTGACGGGCACCGCGGCGTGGAATTACGTCGCCGTTACCCAGTGGCTGCTCGGCATCCGGCCCACACACGATGGTCTGGCGGTCGAGCCGATCATTCCGCGCGATTGGCCGGGCTTCACGGCGACGCGCGTTTTCCGGGGCGCGACGTATCACATCGACGTGCTGCGGGAGGGGCCGGGTAATGACGTGTCGCTGGTGGTGAATGGGGAGCCGGTGGAAGGGCTGATCGTGCCGCCGGGCGACGTGGGCGAGACGGTCAGGGTGGATGCAGTCATCGGATAGCGCGATTATTTGGTAGACTGGCAGAAAGCAGGCAGGAAAGGATACGCACGTGAAACGCACGTTGGGGCGATCCGGGATAGAAGTCTCGGCGCTGGGGATGGGCTGCTGGGCGATCGGTGGCCCCTGGAGATTCATAGACGGCCCGGCAGGGTGGGGCGACGTGGACGACGACGAGTCGATCCGGGCCATCCACGCGGCGCTGGACATAGGCGTCAACCTGTTCGACACGGCGGCCAACTACGGGACCGGACACAGCGAGGAGGTGCTGGGGCGGGCGCTGAAGGGCCGCCGGGATGGGGTGGTGATCGCGACGAAGTTCGGCTATCACGTGGACAGGGAGGCGCGGCGCGTCACGGGGTATGACGGCGACGAGACGACCGGCGATGTCGCCAGCCGCCTGCGCGACGACTGCGAAGCCAGCCTGCGGCGGCTCGACACGGACGTGATCGACCTGTACCAGCTCCACGTGTGGGGCTACGAGATCGAACTGTCGTACGACGTGCGGGCCGTGCTGGAGGACCTCGTGGACGAGGGGAAAATCCGCGTCTACGGGTGGAGCACGGACCGGGTCGACGCCATGCGAGCCTTCGCGGAGGGCGAGCACTGCACCGCCGTGCAGCAGCAGCTCAACATCTTCGACGGCAGCATGGAGATGCTGCGCCTGTGCGAGGAGATGGACCTCGCCAGCCTGAATCGCGGCCCGCTGGGCATGGGGATGCTGACCGGCAAGTTCGAGCCGGGCGTGACCTTCGCGGAGGACGACGTGCGCAGTTCGGCGGACTGGTTCCCTGGCTTCGAGGACGGCAAGCCCAACCCGGAATGGCTGGAGAAGCTGGACGCGATCCGCGAGGTGCTGACGAGCGACGGGCGCACGCTGGCGCAGGGCGCGCTGGCGTGGATATGGGCGGTGAGCGGGCGCACGCTGCCGATCCCCGGCTTCAAGTCGGTGGCGCAGGCGCGGGAGAACGCCGGGGCGATGGAATACGGTCGACTGACCGCCGACCAGATGATGGAGATCGACGCGATTCTGGGGCGCGAGCCGGTGCTGGAGCAGGTGTAACCCTCTGTTAGGTTAATTCTTTGTACTGTGACTGAACCCCCCTGTGAGCCTTACGGCTCATCCGTCCCCCCTTGCAAGGGGGGACGGATCTGAGCGAAGCGAAGATGAGGGGGTTTTGGCGAAGGTATAAGATCCAGATTTATGAGGCACTAGGACTCACCGATGACCAGCTACGGCTACTTCGACGACGCGGCGCGTGAGTACGTCATCACCGATCCGCACACCCCGGCCAAGTGGATCAACTACGTGGGCACGCTGGCGTTCGGCGGGTTCGTGGACCACACGGGGGGCGCGCTGATCTGCAAGGGTGATCCGGCGCTGAATCGCATCACGAAGTACATCCAGCAGACGCCCGCCTCGGACTTCAAGGGGATGACACTTTACCTGAGGCTGCCGGAAAATGGCGGATACCGGGTCTTCGCGCCGACGTACGTGCCGACGCTCGACACGTATATGACGTACCGCTGCCACGTTGGGTTGGGGTATACGCGCATCGCCTCGGAATTCTATGGGCTGCGCACGGCGATCACTTATTTCGTGCCGCGTGGGGCGGACGTGCTCGTGCAGGACATCCACATTACGAATGTGAGCAGCCAGCCGCACGCGGTCGACGCGATCCCGGTGGTCGAGTACACGCATCCGGCGGCGCTGACGCAGCTCACCAACGCCGACTGGGTCCCGCAGACGATGCAGAGCGACGCGCACGGCGAGCCGGGCGGGCTGATCGTGCTGGCGCAGTACCCGTTCATGACCAAAGAGACGCGGATCAACTATCTCACGTCGAACCGGCCCGTCGCCAGCTATGAGACGGACCGCAGGCGGCTGCTCGGCGAGAATGAGTATGGGACGTGGGGGAGGCCGCTGGGCCTGTGCCAGCGGGAGTTGAGCAGCTATGAGGCGCGGCGCGGCGACAACGTGGGCGCGCTGATGCACCACCTCGGGGCGCTCGCGCCGGGCGAGTCGACGCGGCTGATCGTCCTGCTGGGGCAGGCAGCCTCGGTGGATGACGCGCGGCCCACCATCGACCGGTACCGCGATCCGGCGGCGGTCGACGCGGCGTTCGAGGAGCTGGCGGCCTTCTGGCGGGGTTACCTCGCCGTGATGCAGGTCGAGACGCCGGACACGGCGTTCGACACGATGCTCAACGTGCATAATCCACGCCAGTGCCACACGACGAAGAACTGGTCGCGCTATCTCTCGACCTACCAGCTTGGGCTGGGGGCGCGGGGGATCGGGTTCAGGGACAGCTCGCAGGACATCCTCGGCGTGGTGAGCCACCTGCCGGACGAAGCGCGGGATTTCCTCAAGACGCTGCTCAGCGTGCAGAAGCGCGACGGCTCGGCAATGCACCAGTTCAACCCGATGAGCATGGAGGCCAATGAGGGGGACTCGCGGGAGCGTGAGGAAGGCCCGCACTTCTACTCGGACGATCACCTGTGGGCGGCGCTGGCGGTGTGCGCGTACCTTAAGGAGACGGGCGACCTCGCCCTGCTCGAAGAGGACGTTCCCTACTACGACAAAGACAGGGATGACAGGCCCGTCGAGAGCGGAACGGTGCTCGACCACCTGATGAGGGGGATCGGCTTCACGCGGGGGATGACGGGGGCGCATGGGCTGCCGCTGCTGGGTTACGCGGATTGGAATGACACGGTGAATTTGCGGGAGGGGGCGGAGTCGTTGTTCACGGCCAGCCTGTACGGGCGGGCGCTGTGTGAGATGATCGGCCTGTTCGAGTATCTGGGTGATGAGGGGACGGCTGATGCGCTGCGGGCGGATTACGCCGCGATGCACGAGCGGGTCAACGCCTGTGCGTGGGACGGCGGCTGGTACGTACGGTACTTCGGAGCAGATGGGGAGCCGCTCGGATCGCAGGCCAACCGGGCGGGGCAGGTTTATGCCAATGCGCAGAGCTGGCCGGTGCTGGCCGGGTTCGCCTCCGGTGAGCGGGCGCGGGGGGCGCTCGACGCGGTGTATGAGCGGCTCAACACGGCCAACGGCATCAAGCTGAGCGTGCCGGGTTATGATGGCTACGACCCGGAGGTGGGCGGCGTCAGCACGTACCCGCCGGGGGCGAAGGAGAACGGCGGCATCTTCCTGCACGCCAACCCCTGGGTGATCATCGCGGAGACGATGATGGGCAATGGGAGCCGGGCGTATGCGTATTACCGGCAGATCAACCCGGCGGCGAAGAACGAGGTCGCGGACCAGTATGAGATGGAGCCGTACGTCTATTCGCAGAACATCCTCGGCGACGAGCACCCGCAGTTCGGGCTGGCCCGTAATTCGTGGTTGAGCGGCACGGCCTCGTGGATGTACCAGGCAGGCACGCAGTGGATACTGGGCGTGCGCGCCCGGTATGACGGCCTGTTGATCGATCCGTGCATCCCGGAAGGGTGGGAGGGGTTCCGTGCCCGGCGGCAGTTCCGGGGGGCGACATACGACATCGCCGTGCGCAACCCGCAGGGCGTGGAGAAGGGCGTGGCCTCCTTCGTGGTGGATGGGAAACCGGTCGGGAGGAACATCGCCCCGGTGTTCGGCGACGGTCGGGTCCACCGGGTCGACGTTCTCATGGGGCGGGCGTGATCGGCGTCCGCCTGAATCAGAGGGATGAACCGCCCGGCCCGGTGAGCGTGGAGAACGGCGCAGCCGTTCTCCCAGTGAAAACGCTCCGCGTTTTCAACCATCGGCCCGACGGTTTGGCGACGATCGGCTCTACGGCGGTCGATGCGTGAACCGGCGGGCGCGCTCGTCATTCACCTGAATCACGGGAGGGGCAGGGGGGCCGGGCGTTCGACGGCGTGCGTGATGTCGACCGCCTGGCCCCGGACGGATGCCTCGCCGATG
>CAZWUX010000225.1:0-7431 GCA_964637665.1 uncultured Anaerolineae bacterium | reverse complement strand
CGCCCCGGCAGGTCAAGGGCACGGATACCCCGCTGCGGATGATCCTCGTGACGGTCGATAAATAGGCGGCAGGAAGATTAAGGATGGGGGATATGGCGCACGCGGTGCTGCTGACCGGCAGGCCGGGGGTCGGCAAGACGACGGCGGTCAGGAAGGCCGTCGATCTACTGGATCGTCCGGCGGGCGGATTCTACACGCGCGAGATGCGGGCGGGCGGGAAGCGGGTCGGCTTCGAGATGGTGACGCTCGGCGGCGAGCGGGCCGTGCTGGCCCACGTCGACTTCAAGGGGCCGGAGCGGCTGGGGAAGTACCATGTTGATGTCGCCGCGCTCGAAGGGATCGGCGTGCGGGCGGTGCGGGCGGCGGTCGAGGCGGGTCAGCTCGTCGTGATCGACGAGATCGGCCCGATGGAATACCGGTCGGACCGCTTCCGCGAGGCGGTGATCGCCGCGCTCGACTCGGATTCGCCCGTGCTGGGCACGATCCACCGCCGCAGCACGCCGTTCATCGACTCGATCACATCCCGCCCCGACGTGACCGTGATCGAGGTCACCCCCGCCAACCGCGACGATCTGCCCGGCAAAATCGTGGAGATGCTGGCGGGCTGATGAGCACATCGCCCCCTGCCACCCGACCGCCGCCTGACGCCCACTCCCTCGCCCCTGCGCCCGGAGCGGTTCATCCACAGAACTAAAACTCGTAACTCGCAACTCGCAACTAACAGCTTGCGAAGCAAGCGACTGATAACTGAAAGCGAGCGCAGCGAGCGTACTGACCGACTGACCGACTAACCGGCCATCTCGACCTCGTGCTTGTGAACCAGCATGTGCTTTTCGAGGTACTGGCGCATCATCAGCGCGGCGGTGACGCCCTCCCCGGCGGCGGCGGCGGCCTGCTTGGTGCTGCCCGCCCGCACGTCCCCGGCGGCGAACAGGCCCGGCATGGCGGTCATCAGCGTGTCGTCCGTCTCGATGAAGCCCCGCTCGCTGCGCCCGACCTCGTCCGGGGCAGCGTCGGCGTTCGGCGAGAGGCCGATGAACACGAACACGCCGTCCGGCTCCCAGACGATCTCCTCACCCGTCGCCAGGTTTTTCGCGATGACGCCCGCCAGCCGCCCATCCTCGATCTGGAATGACTGCACGGCGTGGTTGGTGATCACCTCCATGTCGTCGCGGCCCGCGACCTTTTCCTGCAATATCTGGCTGGCCCTGACCTCCGGGTGAACGTCCACGATGCGCACGCGGTCGGCGAAGCGGGTCAGGTAAAGCCCTTCCTCGAAGCCGCTGTTGCCGCCCCCGATGACCAGCACATCCTTCCCCTTGTAGAACGCACCGTCGCACGTCGCGCAGAAGTGGATGTTGACGCCGATGAGATCCATCTCACCCGGCACGTCGAGCATCCGGTAGCGGCTGCCCGTCGCGATCAGCGCCGCGTTCGCGCCGATCTCCGGCCTGTTTTTGGGGTGGATGCACAGGTAGCCCGCCTCGTCGCGCGTGATGTGGTCGACGGCGGTGGCCTCCAGCAGCTCGGCCCCGAAGCGCACCGCCTGATTTTTCAATCGCCGGGCGAACTCCTCCCCGCTGATGCCCTCGTCGAAGCCTGGGAAATTGTCCAGCACATTTGTGACGCCCGCCTGCCCGCCCAGCGCGCTTCTCTCGATGACGAGCGTATGCAGCCCCTCGCGGCTGGTGTAGATCGCCGCCGAAAGCCCGGTCGGCCCGCCGCCGACGATCACGATGTCGTAGAACGGGCGCATCGCCTCGGTTTGCAGGCCCATCTTCTCGGCGAGTTCGGCGTTGGACGGCTCGACGAGCACCGACCCGTCGGGGAAGACGATGGTCGGGATGCTGCGTAACCCGTCGTTGATCGCCTCGATGGTGGCGATGACCTCCGGGTTCTCGTCGATGTCGACGTTCATGTACCTCACGCGGTGCTCCCCGAAAAACTGCTTCGCGCGGCGGCAGTCCGGGCACCACGTCGCGCCGTACATGACGATCTGGCCGCCCTTCTTCCCGTTCGAGCCGTTCGTGTCACCCATCATCGTTCGCTGCTCCTTGCTTACGCTGGTAATAAAGAGTGGATAGCGCTACTCGCCCGCCTCGTAGATCGCCGTCTCCGGGTAGAAGGCCGCCCACGCGAACCAGAAATGATCGCCGTGCAGCAGCGGCTCAAGCTGCTCGCCCGCCAGCTCGCCCTCGACCGCCTGTCCGAGCATGTTCCACGTCGAGCCGGTCTGCTCGTCGACGAACCGCCCGTCCTCATAGCGGAAGGTCAGCGTTTGCCCATCGAGATGCGGATCGTAGACCGCCGCCGCGCCGATGTCCTCCGCCTCCGCGATAACCGTCGCGCCCAGCGCGCTGTTCGTGCCCTTCTGATAGAAGATGACGATCTCCTGGCCGGACACCACGTCGTTCACGACATTCAGCGTCGCCAGTGTGGGGTAGGGATACGCTTTCGCGGTCTCGCCCTGCACGACGCCGACGACGCGCCACATCGCGGGCAGCCGCTCGTCAAGCTCCCCGGTGAACAGGAAGGGCCGCCCCTCGCGCTGATCGTACCCGCCGTACGGGTTGACCCCGTACCGCCCGCCTTCGGGCGAGAGCACCTGCCCGTCCGGGTAAGCCGCCTTGAAATCGCCGTAGCTGACGATGCTCGACGCGATGAAATCAAGCTGATCCCCGGCGTGCGCCCCGACGATGCCCTCCCCGGTGGCCTGCTGCCACAGGCTCTCCGTCGCCCGGTCGTACATGATCAGGTCGGAGTTGCGCAGCAGCCCGGAGACGCCGAACTCAACCACCTCACCGTCCACCCGGCGCTCGAACACGACCGCCGAGTTGCACAGCGGGCAGAACGTCACGACGACCGGCACGCCGCCCACCTCGTCGTTGGCGATCTCGTGGCGGGTCAGGATGCCGAGCGGGTACGCGCGGGCATCGCCGTCGATCGCCAGCGCGACGACCGGCTCCGTGTCCGCCAGCCATTCGTCCCCCCCGGCGATGTCCGTGAATTTCGGCTCGTCGATGGACGGGATGCCGTCACGCGGAACGCCGCCGGAGATGATCTCGTCATACGGCACGGTGTGGCGGCTGAAGTCCGTCATCCACAGCCGGGCCAGCGACGTGAGGCGGTCCGGCAGCTGGCCGTCCGTGCGGACCTCGCCCTCTGCGCCAGCAGCGCCGTCTGCGTTAGCTACGCCCTCCCCGGCAGGCTCGCTCGCTTCGGCCTCGCTTGCTGCCTCGGTGGCAGTCGGCTCCGGGGGATCGGTCGGCGGGCTGGTCGGCGGCGGCTCCGCCGTGCCGGGCGTCGCCGCCCCGGCGCACGCGGCGAGCAGCAGCAGCGCGAATAGTGTTACAGCAAACAGGGATAATCGTTTCGTACCAGTCGACTCAGTCATGGGGATACCCTCACAGGTTCGTCGTAGAGTTACGCGGGTTTTCGATACACTCATATGGCGGGCCTGCTTGTACTTGATAGACACACCGGCACGCGGCCATCTTACGTAGACGAGGAAGGGATATCCCACCGTGAAGGTGCTCATCGCAACGCGCAACCCCGGCAAGATGCGGGAATACGAGAGCCTGCTGGCCGATGTGCCGGCGGGCGGCGTGCCCGTCGAGTGGGTGAATCTGGACGACGTGGGGATCGAGCTGGAGGTCGAGGAGACGGGCGGGACGTTCGAGGCGAACGCCCGGCTCAAGGCGGCGGCCTATGCCGAGGCCAGCGGCCTGCTGACGCTGGCCGACGACTCCGGGCTGGCGGTCGACGCGCTGGGCGGCGCGCCCGGCGTGCTGTCGGCCCGCTACGCCGGGCCGGATGCCACAGACCGCGACCGCTACCTGAAATTACTCCACGCGCTGGAGGGCCTGCCGCCGGAGGATCGCGCCGCGCGCTTCGTGTGCGTCGTCGCGATCGCCACGCCGGGCGGCGAGGTCACCACGGCGGAGGGCGACGTGAAGGGCCGCATCACCTTCGAGCCGAAGGGATCGAACGGATTCGGCTACGATCCGGTGTTTTACATCCCCGGCCTGCATATGACGATGGCCCAGCTCGACGAGTCGATCAAAAACCGCGTCAGCCACCGCGCCGCCGCGCTCCAGAACGCGAAACCGGCCCTCACCCGCCTGATCGCGTCACAGGCCGGGGCGGGAGGGTGAACCGGGCTGTGTTCCGGCCCCCTTATGAAACGTCTGATGCCCGGTGACCATCCTCGGCAATCGGTCGGCCCTGCGCGAAGCCGACCCCTTCGATGAAGCCGCGCGCACGCTCGGTGAGCGGATAGGCATCCCGCAGAAAATCCCAGAAATCCGCGCTGTGGTTGGGGTGGACGCGGTGCGCGAGTTCGTGGGCGATCACATAGTCGATCACCCAGTCCGGCCAGCCCTTCATGCGCTCGCTGAGCCGGATGTGTCCGTCCGTCGAGCCGCCGTTGGTGCAGCTTCCCAGCCGCGTCGTCATGTTGCCCACCCAGCGGATCGCCGTCCACTGAATCCGCCCGCCGAAATACGTCCGGTTGACGCGCTCCGCGCGGGCTTGCAGCTCATCGTCCGTGCGCCGGGCGGCGGTCTGCTGCTGCTTCTCAAGCTGACCAGCGATGTCGTCCAGCAGCCCTTTGATCGCCCGCTTTGGTGTGCGGCGCGGCACGCGCAGCAGGATCGACCCGTCCGGCTCGCGCTCCCAGCGCGCAGCCTTTTTCAACCGCCCGTCACGCCGGAGTGCGACCTCGACCGGGTTCCCGTCCCCGTCGTGGATCGTGTGGCGCTCGTCCGTCATGCCGTGTTTTCTCCGAATGTTCGCGCCAGCCAGCCGCCCAGCGCCCGCGCCAGCGCGTCGGGACGCTCGGCGGGCAGCATGTGCCCCGCCCCCTCGAAGATGCGCAGTTCGGCGGCGGGCAGCCGCATGGCGAGGTGCTCGCCGAAGCTGAGCGGCGTCATCCGGTCCGCCGTGCCGCAGGCGACGAGCGCCGGGGCGGCGATCTCCCCCAGCCGGTCGCGCACGTCGAAGGCGTCGCACGCGGCGTAGTCCGCCCTCAGTGTGGCCGGATCAACTGCATGAAGCTGCCGCCGGGCCAACTGTCTGATGCTGGTATCCACATCGGGACCGAGGCTGTGTGTGATAATAAAGTCGATGGCCGCGCCCGCGCCGCCATCCAGCCCGCCGAGCAGGTCCGGCGCGACGCGCAGCCGCGCCCCACTGGCGATCAGCGCCAGCCCCGCGATCCGCCCCGGCGCGTCGAGCGCCAGTTGCAGCGCGACCGCGCCGCCCATCGAGTGCCCGGCGGCGACGAACCGGCTGAGGCCCAGCGCATCCGCCAGCGCCAGAACGTCGGCAGCATAAGCGCCGATGTTCTCACGGGCCACGCCGCCCGACCGCCCGTGCCCCGGCAGATCGGGCGCGTAGACCGCCGCCGCGTCGAGCCGCCGGACCCCCGGCGGCCAGTGATCGTAGCGCCCGCCCGCCCCGTGAATCAGCACGAGCGGCGGGATCGAGCCATCCCCCGCCCGGTGTGCGAAGGTGTAGATCGGCGCGCCGTTTACGTCGATCGTGGGCATGGTATTCCCCCTCAACCACGTCGCGATGCGCCCATTATACCCGGATGTGGGGCCGCTCTGCCGGGATACAAAAAAAAGTTCATGAGAATCTCAACCCCGGTTTTGCAGTTACGCTTATCGTCGTTTACCCCGGCCCGACGCGCATCCCCAACCCGCCGGGATCATCCCGCCACGACGAGAGGACCTTCATGTAATTCGCGCGCTCGAAGGCCGTCGGCTGGCCGACGTTGCGCTGGCTCATGCTGCCCTGCATCTGCCGGATGGACACGTACTCGTTTTCCTCCATCCAGTCGCTCACGCTCTGGAGGATTTCACCGATCCGCCCCGTGCCATTCCGCAGCAGTTCGGACGCCATCTGCATGATGTTCGCGCCCGCCATCATGCCCTTGAGCACGTCGAGATAGTCGTGCACGCCGCTCGTGATGGCGAAGTCGGCGTTGACCCGCCCGTAGAGGATCGCCACCCAGCGCAGCGGCAGGCGCATCTCGAACGGGGTGCTCAGCACGAGCCGGGGCACGACCTCAAGCTCGTCGAGGTCGAAGTCCGGCTGGTAGAAGCGGTTGAACAGCACGAGCGCGTCCGCGCCCGCCTGCACGAGCTGCTTCGCCATGTTGGCCGTCGCGCTGAAATACGGGCTGAGCTTGACGGCGACCGGGATCGACACGCTGCCCGTGACCTCCGAGACGATGTCGACGTACATTTGCTCGACCTCCACCCCCGTCATGTCGAGGTCGGTCGGGATGTAGTAGACGTTCAGTTCGAGGCCGTCGGCCCCGGCCTGCTCGATCTTTTTGGCGTATTCCGTCCAGCCGCCGGTCGAGACGCCGTTCAGGCTGGCGATGATGGGAATGCCGACCGCCGCCTTCGCGGCCTGCACGAGTTCGAGATATTCCTCTGGCCCAGCCTTATAATTCGGCATGTCCGGGAAGTAGCTCAGCGCCTCCGGGTATAGCTCGACGTTGTAGTTCAGGTAGTGGTCGAGCTGCTGGCTCTCGGCGCGGATCTGCTCCTCGAACAGCGAGTAGAACACCACTGCCGCCGCGCCGTCATCCTCCATCTGACGGATACCGTCCAGCGTTTGCGAGAGCGGCGAGGCCGAAGGCACGAGCGGGTTTTTCAGCTCCATGCCCATGTAGGTCGTCTTCAAATCCATCTCTGGCTTGCTCCTTCTCTACGCTCAAATAGGGATCGGGATGCCCCTATCTATCAGGCCGGGCGTCCCTGCGAGAAAAAACCGCCGCCCTGAAGGGCCTTCCGGCGTTCCTTCGGGGCGGCGGTGGTGATTCATCGTTAGTCGCCCGGCACTTCTTCCGGCGCCGGCTCGTACGTCTTCGCCATCTGCTCGTACTTGGTCCAGCGCTCGAGCAGGGCGGCCTGCGCCTGTTCCATCAGGTCCTCGGCGCGGGTGGGCATCGACTGGAGGAGCATCCGGTAGCGGTTCTCGTTGTAGGCATAGTCCGACAGCGGGATCTTGGGCGCCTTCGAGTCGAGCTGGAAGGGGTTCTTGCCCACTTCCTTAAGGCGCGGATCGTAGCGGTACAGCGGCCAGAAAGCGGATTCGACGGCCAGCTTCTGCTGGTTCATGCCCTTCGCCATGTCGATGCCGTGCGCGATGCACTGCGTGTAGGCGATGATGATCGACGGCCCGTCGTACGATTCGGCCTCCAGGAAGGCCTTGACCGTCTGCTGGTCGCTCGCGCCCATCGCCACCTGAGCGACGTAGACGTTCCCGTACGAGACGACCATCATGCCCAGGTCCTTCTTGGGCAGCGGCTTGCCAGCGGCGGCGAACTTCGCGACCGCCGCCAGCGGCGTCGCCTTGGACGCCTGCCCGCCCGTGTTCGAGTAAACCTCGGTGTCGAGCACGAGCACGTTCACGTTG
>CAZWUX010000224.1:0-7465 GCA_964637665.1 uncultured Anaerolineae bacterium | reverse complement strand
CGCTCGGACCTGTCCCCCCTTGCAAGGGGGGACACATCTGAGCGAAGCGAAGATGAGGGGGGTTCTGAGTTAGACAATAATAACCTGACGAGGTTTTTAGTACCCCGTCGTCGACGTGAACACCGGCAGGAAGTCGATATCGTACCCGATGTTGAGGTAATTCGCGTCGACCCAGCCCTGCTGCCCGTTCGCATCGATCTTGACCCACGAGGCATTCGGGATGCGCCCGATGAGCGTCACCGACTGGCCCTGGTACACTTTGAAGATGGTCGGCTCGAACCACCAGGGGGCGGAGTGAACGTTCAGCGCGCCCGCGTTGACGAGGGCCGTCGAGGTCGTCGTCGGGCTGGTGGACACGGTCCCACCGCCGCCGCTGCCGCCGCTCGCCGGAATACTGACCCCGCCGTACGCCCCGGCTAAGGTCAGCGCGCCCTGTTCGAGGTTCTCCCCCACGATCGAGCCGACATCCGACAGGTAGGGCAGGGACATCTTATCGACCGGCAAATTGACGTACTTCGTCTCGATCCAGCCCAGCGTATGCCCGCGAATGAAGATGTACACCCAGTCGCCGTAAATTCCCCGCGCCAGCACGGTCACCGGCTCGCCCGTCTGCAAATAGGTGATGATGCCGTGATCGTTGCCGCGCGCCGTGTTGACACGCCCGGCATCGGCTGCCGTCCCGACGACCTGTGTCGTCGTCTGCTGCGGGGTGACGGTCGTCCCGCCGCCTCCCTGACCCGCTACGTTGGTGATAGGCAGCGTGTAGCGCGGCACGGTCGCCTCGACCTCAGCGGACGCGATCCAGCCGGTCAGCGCGTTTTTCTGGATGTACAACCACGAGCTGTCGTCGTTGCGCCCCAGCAGGTTGACGTACTCGCCCAGCCGGAGCGTGCCGACCACCGGATAGGTCAGCCCCGGCCCCTGCCGGACGTTCAATATCTCATTCCGGTTGACGAGCCCCTGCGCCACGTAGCCTGTCACGATGGGCAGGTCGACGAATCCGGCCTCCCGGTCGAGGTAGTAGGTGCTCATCCACCCCACCAGCCCGCCTGCCGTGCGGACCTGCGCCCACGTCGCGTATTTGTTCCGCCCCAGCAGCTCGACGACCTCGCCCTGCGGAACCGAACCGATGACCGGGAAGCCCGCGCCCGCGTCCGAGCGCAGGTTGACCCGCGCCGCGTTGATCACAACCGCCGTCGGCCCCTGCGCGAGGGCCGTCCCCGCCATGAGCGGCACGAACAGCGCGGCGAGCAGCACGATCGCCAGCACGCCGAGCTGCCATTTTGCCCCCAAACGTGTCAGGTGTTTCACGTCGTATCCTCCATCTGTGATGTGAGTATGTCCGCTGCAAAAATCATCGCTTAATATAGGCCGCTTGATACCGGTCTGTATGTAAGATTATATAGCAAGTTTGCCGGGGCAAAAGCCGGGCCGACCCGTACGCTGGTCCCTCGCACGAAAGAGACGCCACAGGCCGCCGGGCTGTGGTATAATCGCGTCGGTTGCCAACATCCTGTGGGAGCGAATTATGACGGAATACGAACCCGTAATCGGCCTCGAAGTCCATGCCGAGCTGCTGACCGAGTCGAAGATGTTCTGCGGCTGCCTCGTCGTGGACAGCACCGAGGCCCTACCTAATACCCACGTTTGCCCGATCTGCACCGCCCAGCCGGGCACGCTGCCCGTCATTAACCGGCAGGCGGTCGAATTCGCGATGATGGTCGGGCTGGCCCTCAACTGCGAGATCAACGAATTCAACCGCTTCGCCCGCAAGTCCTACTTCTACCCCGACCTGCCGAAGGGCTACCAGATCAGCCAGTACGAGTTCCCGCTGGCGTCCAACGGCTGGCTGGAGGTCGAGGCGGGCGGGGCTTCCCGCCGCATCGGCATCACCCGCGCCCACCTTGAGGAGGACACCGGCAAGTCGACTCACATGGGCGGCTACAGCCTCGTCGACCTCAACCGGGCGGGCGTCCCGCTGCTGGAGATCGTCTCCGAGCCGGACATGCGCTCGGTGGACGAGGTCGAGGCGTACGCCCGCAAGATTCGCGCCATCCTCGTCTACCTCGGCGTGAATCACGGCGACATGAGCAAGGGCGTGCTGCGCTTCGAGGCCAACATCTCGATCCGCCCGAAGGGGTCCGACGAGTTCTTCACCCGCACCGAGATCAAGAACCTGAACAGCATCCGCTCGCTGGTGCGGTCCAGCCGCTACGAGATCGCCCGCCAGATCGAGCTTGTCGAATCGGGCGGCCACGTCGTGCAGCCGACACTCGGCTTCGACGAGGACACGGGTGAGACGGTCGCCCAGCGCTCGAAGGAGCAGGCGCACGACTACCGCTACTTCCCCGAACCCGACCTGCCGCCGCTGCACATCAGCCGCGAGTGGGTGGATGAGATTCGCGCCCGTATGCCGGAGCTGCCCGACGCCCGGCGGGATCGCATCATCGCCGACCGGGGCATCACCCGGCAGGACGCGGAGACGCTCGTCGCGGATCGCGCGGTGGTCGACTACTACGAGGCCGCCGTCGACGCCGGGGCCGATCCGCAGGACGCGGCCAACTGGATCACCGGGGAGCTGTTCCGCTACATGAACGCGGAGGGCGTCGAGGTCGGCGATCTGCGCGTCTCGCCCGCCGGGCTGGCCGGTCTGCTGGCGCTGGTCGCCGACGGGACCATCAACCAGGGCATCGCCAAAGACGTGCTCGACGAGATGCTGCGCTCCGGCGGCGAGGCCGCCGCCATCGTCGAGGCGAAGGGCCTTACCCAGATCAGCGATGCGGGCGAGCTTGAATCGCTCGTCGACCGCGTGCTCAGCGAGAACCCCGCCGAGGTCGAATCCTACCTCGGCGGCAAGGAAGGTCTGCTCGGCTGGTTCGTCGGTCAGGTCATGCGCGAGACGCGCGGTCAGGCCAACGCCGGGATGGTCAACGACCTGTTCCGCGAGCGTCTGGAAGCCATGCGCGGCTGACGTTCGAGCTTATTTTTATCTGTGGAATGAAAAGCACGACCTGCGTCACCACGCAGGTCGTTTCTCATTTCGGTCGCCGGTGCGGGGTGGCGATGTACTTCCCGATCGTCCGCCCGGCCATCCACCCGGTCACTCGGCGAGTGGTGTGGAGAATGGCGTAGACATTCTCCCAGTTGAGAAACGCTCTGCGTTTCTCATACGCCGGGAGCCTTGTCGTCGTCTACCGCTTCGAGGTCCTCGTACACCGTCGCCTCACTGCCGTCGTCCAGCCGCAGGACGTACCCTATGATCGTGTCGCCGGGGTGCTGCCCGTCCGGCTCGACACCCTTCTGCGTGATGTGCGTCACGACGCCCTCTATGCCGCTGGGCGTGTGCCGCAACCGGTCACCCACCTTGAACTCCGCCATGTGCGCTCCTTATCACCTTGCATCCGGCCAATCTATCCAGATGATACCCGGCGGGGGCGCGCACCTTCTACCCGTTTATCGCCTCCAGCACGACGCCGAACCCGCCGAGCGCGAGGATGATGATCGTCGCGATGCAGCCGAGGACCATCAGCCCGATGTGCACCCACAGCAAAATCTGGAGACAGCCGACGTTCCGCGTGATGATGCCTTGCCGCTCGTCGCGGCGAGCGCTGTTCAGAAACATGATGTTGGCGATCAGGCCGATGATTCCCACCCCGGCGTAATACAGCACCAGCGTGAGCAGGGCCTGCCCTAAGTAGTTCTTTTCTGGGCGATACGGGTAGGGATAGGGGGGCGGTTGCTGCGGATATTCAGCCATGAGTTCTTTCCCTCGTAGGGTCGTTCAACCGCCGGGGCGGATGACGTTGGCGGCGATGAGGCCCAGCGCCACGAGAACCAGCACGACGTGCCCGATCAGCAGTGCGACCAGACAGCCGCCGTACTTCGCCGGGATGCCCGCCTCGCGGTTCAGCTGCATCTGCCGCAGGAAATAAACGTTCGCGATGAAACCGCCGATCCCCAGCGCGAGGTAATACAGCGCCAGCGCGAGGAACGCCTCGCTGAGGTAGCTCTTGGGTGGATGAGGGGTGTCGTAAGAGCCGGGCTCGTCAGGCATGGCTGGCCGCGCCTCGCTGGAGATACGTCTGCGACCCAGAATACAGCAGCCCGCCTCAGCGCGCCACCTCGACGGCGGTGAGCGCCAGCCGCTGGTCGCCCGCATCCTCCCCCCGCGTCACGGGTAAGCGTGTTTCGTCCAGCCCATACAGCCCGACCATCAGCGCGTAATCCCCCTCCGGCGCATCGGCGGGCACGAGCAGCCCATGATTGTCCGCCACGACCTCGCCGGGCCCCCAGCCATCCGTCGGCTGGAGCCCGCCGCCCGGCTCGCCATCGTGCTGCGCGGCGATCGTGCCGTCCGGGTAGTACAGGTGCACGAACACCTTGTAGCGCGTCTCGACCGGCGCGTCCGCCCGCCAGAACAGCGTGACGGCCAGCGCCTCGCCGGGCCGCACCGCCGTGTCGCTGACCGCGTAGCCCGCCAGCGTGATCGCGTCGCCAAACCCCGCGTCGATCAACACATCCGGCTCGGCGGCGGGCGCATCCGGCACGACGTATGTCACCAGCCGCACGCCCCCGTACCAATCCGACGACGCGGCGAAGGCGCTGGCGTTCAGCGTGTTCTCGACCGTCCGCTCCGGGTCCTGCTCACTCTCCCCCCAGAACAGCGCATAAATCCGGTCGTAGTCGGCGAGCAGCCGCGCGATGCTCTGCTCGGTCTGATCGTCAGGCAGCGGCGTGACGCCCGGCCCATCCGGGTAATATTGGCTGAACACCTCCACCTGACTCGGTGCATCCAGCACGACCGCCGCCTCCGGCCCGGCCTCCTCCAGAATCCGCTGCGCGATTCCCCGGTAGTCGTCGCGCGCGTAGGCCGGATCGAAGTACAGGTTGCGCAGCCCGGTCCACACCGGCAGCACGATCCCCGCGATCGCCAGCGCGATCACGATCAGCCGCGTCAGCCATGCGTTGAGGGCGCTCGCGCCCGGCAGCGGTGCGCCCAGCCGGATGCCCATCACGATCCCACGCGCGGCGATGATTTGCAGCGCCAGCCCCGCCGGGACGAAGAACTTGAGGAACGGTTCGCGCACGACGCCCAGCGCGACCGGGACCGCGATCGGCATGAGCAGCCACAGCGCGACGAAGCCGATCCGCTCCCCGAAGCGCAGCGGGCGGTCCTCCTCCTCGAACGGCGGGAACAGCCCCACGAGCGCCAGCAGCCCCAGCGGGATCAAGGCATTGTGCGCTGTGTCGAGCGGCGTCGTCAGCCCGTAGGCCACCGCCCCCGCGATGTCCAGCGGCCCGACCGCCTGCGAGGGCACGCGCGGCCACGTCGTGAGCTGCCGGAACGCGGTCGGCAGCCAGGGCGCGAATAACGCCAGCCCCGCAAGCTGGATCAACACCCACGTCACCAGCCCGTGCAGCTTCTTCGGGCGACCCAGCAGCCACACGACGAACACGAGCGACTCCGCCAGCAGCACGAACGGGAACGTGTAGTGCGTGTACAGCCCCAGCGCGTTGACGGCGATATACGCCCCGATGATCGCCGCCGCCCGGCGCGGGACGAACCGCCCCGCCGCCATGCGCGCCGGGATTTTCAGCACCTCGCCCGCGAGCAGCACCGACGCCGCGCTTACCGCGCCGAGCATGGCGTACATCCGCGCCTCCTGCCCGTACCACACCTGAAACGGGTTGGCGGCGGCCAGCACCGCCGCGACGAGGCCCACCCACCGCCCGAAAAAGCGCGATCCGATGGCATACACCAGCGCCGCCGCCAGTGCCCCGAACAGCGCGGAGGGCAGCCTCAGCGCGAGGTCGCTCGCCCCGGCAAAGTCCTCCCAGCCCGCCAGCAGCAGATAATAGCCCGGCGGGTGGATGTCCCGCGCCGTGTCCCGGATGATCTGCCCGGCGGGCCGCTCGCTCGCCCGCGCGGACGCCCCCTCGTCATACCACAGCGATTGGTTGTCGATACGGGTTGTGCGCAGCCCGAACGCCAGGGTGATCGCCAGCGCCGTGAGGAACAGCCATCCGATCCGGGTGGAGTCACGCCGCATTGCGGTCATCCTTTCCGGTCGAGGCCCCGCCGGGGTTGATGCGCTTCCATGCCGCGAAGGCGACGGCCACCAGCAAGGCCCCTGCGGCGGCGAGTGCCGGGGCTGTGATGCGTCTCCCGGCCTGCACGACGTACCGCGCGACGACCGGCTGGCCCACCGCCTCGATCTCGGCGGTGTGCACGCCCCGCCGCCCGCGCCACGCGATCTGCTCGCCGTCACCGGCCTGAAGGGTCCGCGCTTCGCCCCCATCTACCCGCACCCGGATCGCGTCTCCCTGCGCCCCATCGACCACGACCCCCAGCGCCGCCCCCTCAAAGCGGAACGCCGCTGCCTCCGTGCCGGGCTGCGCGGCGCGCGCCTCGCCGTATTCGTTGGGGTAGGCCGCCCAGCCCGCGCCATACGCGACCGCCCAGTGCGACGCCGGGTGATTGCCCATGTACATCACGGGTTCGCGGCTCGTGTAATCCTTCATCGAGTCGTAAACCGGCATCAGGTTGAAATCCGGGTCCACCATCTGGAAATATGCCTCCGGGCGGCGCTCGTCGAGCCAGTCCGGCGCGGCCCGCTTGAAATACCAGAAGTTGACGACGCCCACCCAGGGCCATTCCTCCTGCGCGCGCTGGTAGGCCATCGGCACGTAATCGGCCTGCTGCTGGAGCGTCACCCGCCCATAGCGCGGCTCCACGTCCTCCGGCGCGGCGTTCCAGTTCATCTCCGTGATCCAGATCGCCTTCTCTGCATCGCCGTTCTTGACCATCATGTCGCGCAGGTAGGCGATCCGCGCGTAGTTCGTCGACAGCGCCCGCAGCCGCTCATCCGTCGGCCCCGACCACAGCCCGTAGCCCTGCGTGGCGAGCACGTCGAAGCACGCACCCGCCCCGGCGTCGTACATCCGCTGGAGGAAGATCAGATCGTTGAAATTCCGCGTGTTGAGTTCGAGCGTCGGGGCCAGCGCCGCGCTGATCACGACCGCATCCGGGTTGGCCTCCTTGATGGCATCGTAAGCCCGGCACAGCAGATCGGCGTATCCCTCCGGGCTGACGGGAAGCTCGCCCCATTCGGGGTAGATGTTCGGCTCGTTCCACACCTGAAAATACCTGATCTGCCCCCGGTAGCGCGCCGCGACCGCCCCCGCGAAGGCCGCGTAATCGTCGTAATCGTCCGGCGGGGCGTGCGCGCCCATGTCGTCCCCCGCCGCGCGGCTCCACGCGGGCGGGTTGCTCAGCCGGGCGATGATCTCTACGTCATACGCATCCGCCAGCCCGACGATGTGATCGTACTTCGCCCACGCGTCGACGCCCGCCGGGTCGTTGCGCCGGTCGACGAAATCCCCGCGCCCGTGCACCTCGATGTCCTCCCAGGGGAATTCCTGCCGGATCCAGTGGAAGCCCGCTTCGGCGATGAGCGCCATCTGC
>CAZWUX010000223.1:5040-7531 GCA_964637665.1 uncultured Anaerolineae bacterium | reverse complement strand
CTGTGGGCCTGCGGCCCATCCGTCCCCCTTTGCAAAGGGGGACAGGTCTGAGCGTCAGCGAAGACCAGGGGGTTCTAGCAGATAATTCATCCGCAACCTGAATAACTGTCGTATATCCCCAGCCGACACTCTGCACTTTGCACTCGGCACTCGGCACTCCCACCCCCCCGCCGGGCATCCCGGTATATAATTCCGGCAGGGAGCCGATTTCCATCCACGAGGGAGAGACACACATGCGCAGATACGTCCTGCTCGGAACCGGGCGATTCGTCATCCCGATTCCGCGCTTTGTGTTCGAGCGGCAGTTCCGCAAATCGCAGCCCGTGACGCTGCCCGACGATCACCACCGGGTGCGCGATTTCGCCGTGCGGACCATCCCCACCGCCGGGAAGCCGCTCTCCCCGGCCCTCATCAGAGAGGCGCTGGGGCTGGCGCGGGACCGCCTCGCGGCCATCCTCGACGAACTCGAAAAAGGGATGGTCTTTCTGTGGCGCGGCGACCGCGAGAACGTCACCTGGGCCTACCCGGTGACGGTCGACGACACGCCGCACCGCTACACGTTCGACACCGGGGAGACCGGTCACGCGGCTTGAGCGGTCGACTCGGTTGCCACGCCCTTCGTGCAAGGGCGCTACCGGGACGATCTGGAAACCGTCACCGTCCAGACCGAGTGCGCGCACTGCGGGAGGCCGCTCACGATCACGTTCGACACGGCGCTCAACTACCACGTCGAGCAGGCGGACGCCGATCCGCAGGTGTTCGTGCCGCTGGTGGACTTCGGGGCGCTGGAGGCGCCCAACATCATCGACGATTTTTGACGAAAGAGCGTCTTCTTCTGGTCAGAAGAACACGCGCGGGGGCATCGCCGCCGCGAGGGCGGCGTGCGGGGTGTGTATCTGACGCTGGAGCAGGCCGCCGCGATGACGACCGTCGTGCAGAGCGCGATCTTCGCCTTCGGCTGCCGGGATTTGTAGCTGTCGGTCGGTCAGTTTGGGGGAATGAACCGCTCCGGGCCGGTTCCCCGGCCCGGTGTGCGTTGAGCGGCGGTCGGGCAGCCATGCTTGCGATGTTCTCACGGCGGGGCCGCTGATGAGAACATCGCCCCCCGGCGGGGCGGCGCTGGTTAGCCGGACGGGGCGCGGCATCCGGCGGGCGAGCGCAAGTGTGGTCGGGTTGAGACCGGTTCTGTCAGAGGTCAGGCGGCGAAGGTCGAGTCAGGGTCCTGGCCCTTAAGCGGCGGCGTTCATCCCTGCGGAGCCGCTTTGAAAGCGACCGCCAAGCCTGCTCAGGAGGGCCTCGATCTCCTCTTTCTTTGAGGCTTCAAAGAGCGATCGGATACAGTCCCCGCCCGGCAGGGCAATCGACAAAACGAACCGGCCATCTTTCCGCTCCGCCAGCGACACGGTGCTGATTTTTTCCAGTGGGATGTACTGCCACATGCCCCCATACCTCGTGCCGTCGTCAAAAATCTTGCTTTTCTCCACGTCCCTGACGACGATGAGTTCTCTGTCCGTCAGGATGCTCAGATGGGCAAAAGATATGACGTGAAACAGCCATTGGCTCAACAGACTCAGCCATTCGCTGCGGATTTCAGGCTGCAGGACGGTCGTGACGACCTGCTCGCCGGGCCTGATGCTGTGCCGGGCGTAGTTCATGAACTTGTAATTCGGCAGCCTGAGGTAGTCGAACTTGAGCAGTTCTGCCGCCAGCTCCACCTGCGCAGGCCTGCCCGCCGCCGGTCTCATCCGCTCGACAAGGGGGGTAAAGAGTTCCCACCGGACCGTGTTGAACATGAACGTCGAGCCAATCGGGCTGCCGCCGGTCAGGCTGATAATCTTTATCCACGATCTCAGGAGCACCCTCCCCATCTCGACGTAATGGATGTCCTCAAGCAGATGGCAGGTAGTGCTGATCGCCCGTCTTCGCCGTTCCGCGACATAAACCCGGTCGTCAAAACAGCATATCAACTTCGCGTTCGACCTGTCCAGGAATTCCCCACATGCCGGGGTAAAAACCGTGTAAGGAAAGACGCCTGCACCAGCAAGCAGCTCTTCGATGAAGCCCTTGAAGTCGTCTGGAACTTCTTCGTAAGATGCCACTTCCCGGGACCATGTTTCTTCTGTCTCGCTGCCCATGGCTCGCTCCTGTCTAAACCCTCGGCCCAATCCGAGAAAGGATTCGTAACACCTTCTTTAGAGCGCTCGCCAAATCCACCCGGTAGAGTTCATACAGCAACTCGAGTTTCGTCCATTCTCGTTCGCCTTGCAACCGGGCGAAGGGCACGCAGGACAGGGTCAGGCAAGACGAGCGGTTCATCCCCCTGACGGTCGAAACGGCGCAGCCGTTTCGTACGCTTTCCCCCCGCGCCATCTTCAACGATAATGGGCGCGCCGGGCTATATCACTCGCCGTCCCTTCCGACCAGAACAGCACGCCGCCGCCGATGAACCCGACCGAGGCCGCCAGCCGCGCCGGGCCGGGGCCGCAGCCCG
>CAZWUX010000223.1:0-4940 GCA_964637665.1 uncultured Anaerolineae bacterium | reverse complement strand
CATGCCGAAGTCCTCGCCGGTGAGCGCCCGCAGCGCCCCGGCGGCGTCCTCCCGCAGGTCCTCGCTATCGCCGTCCAGCGCGTCGATCAGGGCCGGGATGACCCGCTCGCGCTCCACCCCGATCAGGCCCAGCGCCTCGGCGGCCCTGCCGCGCTGGTAGCCGGGGGTGGATTCGTCTTGCAGGATGGCGATCAGGTGGGATACGGCGTCGCCCGCCGCCGGGCCCATCCGTCCCAGCGCGTACATCGCGCCTGAGCGCAGCGCGCCCGTCTCATCCCGATCCTCCAGGGCGGTGATGAGGGCCGGGATGGCGTCGCTCGCCGCCGGGCCGACCTCGCCCAGCGCGTACGCGGCGCTCACGCGAACGTCGTAGGGCTGGCCCTCGTCCGCCAGCAGCGCGATCAGGAGCGGGGCGGCGTCCTCGCCAGCCGGGCCGAACCGGCCCAGCGATCCGGCGGCCTCGCTCCGCACCTGTATCTTCTCGTCCTCGTCCGCGAGGATTTCGATCAGGAGCGGGACGGCCTCCTCCGCCGTCGCGACCGGCACGCCGTCCAGCGACAGCCCCAGCAGTCCGGCGGCCTCCGCGCGCTCGGCCCAGTACGGGCTGTCGAGCAGCCACAATGTATAGGCCAACCGATCCGGCGGGGGGAGCTGCCGGAGGAACCCGCGCACGCCGATCTCGGTGGCGCTCCTCACCACGTCCTCTACCACGTCCTCCACGTCCCCGGCGGCCTCGCCCAGCGCGTCGAGCGGCAGGACCGCCTCCCGGACGAAGCCGGACTGGCTGCTGCTCCCGGCCCCGCCGTAGCCCTCGGCCTCGTCGAGCAGGGCGAGCGCGCCGTCCACCTCCGCCACCAGCCGGACGGTCGCCGTGACGCCCTCCGTGCTCGCCGGGCCGAGGCCCATCAGGCTCAGGTCGTCCTCGCGGGCGTAGCCGTAGACGACGTACAGCCCGCCCGCCGGGTCGGCGGGGAGCGGATCGCGCTCCGGGTAGAGGACGGTCTGGACGTAGTAGAGCCGCTCGTCGAGCGGCACCAGCCGGACGGCGAACGCCGCGCGCGGTGCGTCGACATCCTCCGGCGGCGGCTGAGCGGCCTCCAGACGGGCGGCCAGCGGCGCGATCTCCGCGCGGTAGCGGGCCTGCACCCCCTCGATGGGCGGGCCGGGGGCGGGCGTGGGCGTGATCAGGGCGGGCGCCGTCGGGGTGGGCGTGGCGAGGGGGGTGGCCGATGCAAGGGGTATAAACGGCAGCGGCGTGACGGATGGCAGCTCGCGTGGTGGCGGCTGGATGGTGGGCGCGTTCGCCAGGGCGGTGAGGGCCGGAAGCGCCGCCGGGGTTTCCGGCGGGCCGCAGCCCGCGAGGATCGACGTGATGAAAAGCGCGGTGAGAAGCGTACGAATCCGGCGCATGGTATTCGCTCCCGGCGGTGGAGAGAATCTGCCCTATCATAGCACGAATCGCCGGGCGTCTGCGGGTTGGGGCCGGTCGGATGGCCGTGAAAACGCCCTGCGGTTTTCACCCTTTGTTTGCGCTCCCAAGTGGACTATACTTACAATCAACATCCAATATAGCGTTCTGCCCGCGCTGGAATGTCTGATCACCGGAAGGAGTTCACCGTGACAAAGTACCTGGTCGAAGTCCCTCACGACGAGTCGAAAGAAGGCTGCGCGCGGGCCATCCGGGCCTTCCTGTCAACCGGATTCCACTTCATGACGAACGCCGACTGGGGATGCTCGGACGGCGTGCACAAAGCGTGGTTTTTCGTCGATCTGGGCAGCAAGGACGAGGTGCGGACCATCCTGCCGCCCATGTACCGCGCGGAGGCACAGATCACCGAGCTTGAGAAATTCACACACGAAAAGATCGACGCCATCATGGAGCAGCACGACGGCTGATAGGCCTTCGCCTGCCGCCCCTATAGCACATCGCAACCCCGGCGGGGCGACCGTGACAGACGCGCAAACGCCCGGTTCTTGCGATCTGTGCCCGTCATTCACCATATATGGAGAAAGCGCAGCTTTCTCCTCGTTAGAACCGCGCAGCGGTTCTATACCATTCCCCATGATCCGCGTTTTCTACCAACCCGGCCCCGCCGGGATGACACCCGGCACTTTCTACCCTGCGCTGTTTCCCTGTACAATCGTGGCGTGGGCCGGGTGACTGCGCGTATCAAACATACGGGAGGAAGGGACGCATGACCCCCTCGACGATTGGCCGCTACGAGGTGAAATCCGAGCTGGGACGCGGCGGCATGGCGATTCTGTACCGCGCCTTCGACCCCCGCTTCGAGCGCGACGTGGCGATCAAGGTCCTGCCCCACGAATTCCTGTACGACGAGACGTTTCTGGCCCGCTTCGAGCAGGAGGCGAAGGCCATCGCCCGGCTGGAGCACGTCGCCATCGTGCCGGTGTACGATTTCGGCATGCACGAGGGCCAGCCCTACCTCGTCATGCGCTACATGCCCGGCGGCTCGCTGGCCGACCGCATCGCGCGGGAGGGGCCGTTCGACCTCGACGAGGCGGTCCGCATCACGGCGCGGATCGCGGACGCGCTCGACGCCGCGCACCGCCGGGGCGTCATCCACCGCGACGTGAAGCCCGGCAACGTCCTGTTCGACGCGGACGGGCACGCCTACCTGACGGACTTCGGCATCGTCAAGCTCACCGAGTCGACCGCGCAGCTCACGGGCAGCGGCATCGTCGGCACGCCCTCCTACATGGCCCCGGAGATGGCGCGTCCGGGCATGGTGTCGCCGCTGGTGGACGTGTACGCGCTGGGCGTGATGCTCTACCAGATGCTCGCCGGGCGGCTGCCCTACGACGCGGACACGCCCATCGGGCAGATGATGGCCCACGTCACCAAGCCCGTGCCCGACGTGCGCGAGGCCCGCCCCGACCTGCCGCCCACCATTCAGGTGGTGCTCGACAAGGCGCTCGCCAAAGAGCCGGAGCATCGCTGCCAGAGCGCGGGGGAGGTCGCGGATAGGCTGTGCGCCATCCTGCCGGACTGCGTGCCGGATCGGACGTGGGCGCGGACGGAGGTGGCGGATGACGATCTCTATGGCACGACGCCCGGTCCCGCCGTTGCGCCACCGGTCGGCGGCCCCGGCGCGACGATGCCTGAATCCGGGCCGCCCGCCGGGCCCCCGGCAGAGACCGGCGGCACGGTGCTCGAGTCAGGGCGGATTCCCACACCGCCGCCATCCGGCCCCGGCGGGACGGTGCTCGGCCCCGACCTGACACCCACCCCGCCACCGCGCAGGGACACTGGCAGCACGCAGATCGAACCCCGGCTGGAGGATGACGGCACGCTGCTGGAAGGCGATTATGCCGCCCCGGCATGGTCCGCGCGTGGAGTTGGCGCAGCCAACTCCCAGTCAAAACGGCAGAGCCGTTTTGAACCTCCGCGCAAACGGGGCATCCCGATCTGGGTATGGGTGGGCGGCGTCGCCGTCGCCGGCGGGCTGGTGATCGGCGTGATCGTGCTGCTGCTGACCGGCCTGCTGGGGAACGGCGGCGGGGCGGCTCAGCCCCCCGGCGAGCCGACCGCCACACAGGCCCCTACCGCCGGGGCCGGGACGGGTATCGCGTCCGGCGGCGTCGGCAAGGCCACCGAGGAGGCCGCGACGACCGAGCCACCCCCGCCGACCGAAACGCCGCTCCCGACCGAGACGCCGGTCCCCGTGCCCGCCTTCCGCACCGTCTCGCTGACGGGCGTCACCAACGGCGCGTTCACCTTCATCGACCCGCCGCTGGGCGAGCTGACGCTGGGCGGCGTGCCGTTCGTGATCGACGGCCAGTTCAAGACGCAGGCGGTCCCGCCGCCCAACGACACGTACCCCACCGAGGTCGTGATTCCGGTGGATGCGCCGCGCGCCTTCCGGCTCTACCTGCTCGTCACGGCGGGCGACGGCTTCCCGCAGTTCGCGGGCAGCGTCATCGGCGGGGTGTACGCGACCTGCGACGGGGATGAGATGCACGTCGCGGACCTCGTGCTGGGTGAGAATCTGCGCGAGTGGCACAGCGTGGGCGAGATCGTCAAGCAGGCCCCCGACGCCGAGGAAGTGTGGGTCGGGGAGATCGAGGGGATCGGCTATGACGGCCACCTCGACATGCAGACCGTCGACCTGCCGCAGGCCTGCGTCGAGGGGGCGCTGTCGGCGGTCCGCCTGACCGACGTGTCGGTGGACACGGTCGGCTCGATGGACCCGGCGCTGAATATCTCCGGCGTGACGGTGGAAGTCTACGAGTAGTTGCCAGTTACGAGTTTCGAGTTGCCAGTTTTTTAGTCAGTCGGCGGCCTGCCCATACGCGTTTCGGCGCGCCACAGGGCAGCATCCGAGTATCGTATCTTGTACGTGCCGCCCACCTTGCGGGCGGACAGACGCCCTCGCTCGATGGCCGCGTAAACGGTCGGTTTCGAAACGTCGAAAAAGTCGGCGACCTCTGACACCAGCATGTCTCTATCGACGGCATGCCGCCCGGCCAGCATCCCGCCGATGGATAGGTCCTCGTCGAGATCGGGCCAGTGCAGGCCGTAGCGCATCAGCTCGATGTGATTACGCTGTTCCGGTGAGGCCTTTTCCAGCAGCGGATACCAGTCCAGCGGCGTCCTGATTTCACGGCCATCGGCCAGCTTCACGATGACATAGCTATCGGTCACACGCGCCTCGACCGGACGGACCTCCATTGTTGTCTGATCCATGTTATTTCCTTATTCACCCGCAGATATCCGCCGCCGCATTACGCATCCCACCCCCCGGCCACCCGACCGCCGCTCAACGCACACAGGGCCGGGGAACCGGCCCTGAGCACGTCATCCACATAACCTGCTGATTGACTGACCGACTGACCGACTGACCGGCTATCCCCCCGGCTCCCGCACGACGACGTTGTCATAATGGATGGTCGTCGGCTCGTCCTCAAACGTGGTGGCCGTC
>CAZWUX010000222.1:0-7557 GCA_964637665.1 uncultured Anaerolineae bacterium | reverse complement strand
TTGGGATGCGCAGATAGCAAAACGGTCGGGGGGCACACGGGGCCGGGAGGGCATCGTAACGCCGGATACACGACGGGGGAGAGGCGGCGGACGCTCGGTGAGGCGGGCGAGCGCGTCATTCACCAATCATGGATGAGGCCGGGGAGCACACCGGGCCGGGAGAGGGTTGAGAAAGGTGGGGAATCAAAACCGCGCCGGAGTGGGGGATGCCGCCCCGGCGCGGTTGGTTGGGCTTCCGGCGGACTACTCCGCCCAGCGGATCTCGCGCACGTCGACCGCGCCCTCGACCGCGAACAGGCTGCCCGTCGAGGCGTCGGCGAGGGCAAGCTGCCCGGTCCAGCCGCCGAACTCGCCGACGCGGGCCCCAACCAGTCCGGCGATCAGCGACGAATCCGGCGCGAGGACGGGGGCGGCCAGCACGAACGACCCTGTCTCAGCCTGCGGCTCGCCGCCGCCCGCCCCCATACTGAACAGGCTGGCGGTCGCCGGGCCGCCCGCGTTGGGCGGGGAGACGCGCAGCACGGCCAGCCGCCCGTCCGCGCGGGGGCGCACGTCGGCGGCGGGGAGCTGGGCGAGGCGCACAATGCCCGGCGGATTGCCCGCCTGCACGGCGGCGACGAGCGGCTCGCTGTACGCGCCGCCCGGACTGAAGGCATAGGCCCGACCATCATCCACCCAGCGGGCGTCCGCGCCGAACAGGTCGAGCGTCATTGGGGTGGCGCGCACGCCTGCCAGCTCCGGCACGGCCATCAGCGCGAGGTCGCCGCCCTCGTAGAACGCCACCTGCGCGAGCAGCCACGCACCATCCGGCGACCACTGCGGGCGACCATAGACCTGCACGAGGCGCGCCTCTTCGCCGGTCGGCTGCTGGTCGTCGACGAGGCGGGACACGGCCCGTGTCTCAAGGTCGATCATGCGGATGCCGCCGTCGGCGTAGGCCACGCGCGCGCCGTCGGGTGAGAAGCGCGGGGAGGCGTTGGGCGTCCCGGCGCTGGCTGACAGCGTGATGATCTGCTCTGCGTTGGGCGTGTCGATCCCGGCCAGCCACAGCCCGCCGCCGCTCGTGTAGACGATCCGCTCTCCGTCCGGCGACAGGTCGAAGCTCGTCACGTCCGCCAGAGCGGCGGTCAGGGCCTCCGGCGGATCGCCGCTGGCGGGCAGCCGCCAGACCTGCACGACCCCGGCCTGCGGGGCGCGGTAGTAGAGGTCGGCGGGCAGGGTCATGCCGCTGACGGAGCGCGGTGGGGGTTCGCCCCACGCAATGTGATGGGCCGCGCCCGCCGCTGCAAAGGCCGCCGCAGCGCCCGTCGCCGGGTCGAGCAGGGTGATCGTCTCGCCGTCCGTCCGCGCGAGGCGCGCCCCGCCCGGCTCCCAGACCATGCCTGCCGTACCCACGGGGACGTTGCTCTCCGGGCTGAAGCTCAGCGCGCCGGGGTCGGCGGCGTGCAGATAGCCCGGCCCGTCGACGCCGTCCGGGTGGATGAAGAACGCGAGCGCGCCGTCCGCGCGGCGCACGGGCAGCGTCACGGCCCGATCCTGCGGTACGACGAAGGCCCGCGAGCCGAGGTCGCCGGGGGTCAGAACGGCCAGCCCGCCCTCCGCCGGGGCGAAGGCCAGACGGCCATCGGACAGCCACGCGTGCCCGTTGACCCGGCCCAGATCGACCTGCCGCTGGAGCGGCTCGGCGCTGTACAGCACGGCCCCACCGTCGGCGGCGATGGTGAGCAGCCACAGCGAGTCAGGCGACCAGCTCAGCCCGCCCACCGCGCCTTCTTCGACCTGATAGGTCAGTGGATCGCCGCCCGGACCTTCGCCGGGCGTCACCACGTCGAACCCGGTCGCGGTCGTATAGGCCAGACGTGTGGCGTCGGGGGACCAGGCGACGGTGTGCAGGCCAGCCGGGGATGACACGTCGACCGGCGCTAAATCCCACGCGAGAAGCTGGCCCTGATTGCCGTCCATCGACGCAATGGCAACGGAGTCCTCCAGCCGGTAGAGCAGCCAGCCGCCGCCCGGCGCGACATCGAAATCCACCACCCTTTGATCGAGCGGGGTCACGGCCACCGCCGTGCCATCGCCGCCACCCAATGGCTGCCGCCAGACCTGCCCGGCGTCGTTTAAATAGAAGAGGTCCGCCGCGAGAGGCCAGGCCAGCATAGGCGCGGGCGGCGTGGGGGGCAGGTTGGGGGTGGGTGTCGCGGATTCGGTCGGCAGGGGCACGCTGGTGGCCGGACTCTGGCCGGGGGTCACGGTCGCGACCGCGGGCACGGTCGGCGCGGGCGTTCCCGGCAGCGGGAGCCGATCACACGCCGTCAGGCCAACCAGAGCAGCGACGATCAGCAGGATCAACCAGTTGCGTTTCATGAAGTCTCCGGGGAGCGGGACGCTTTCAGGCGATCACCGGGTTAGATGGACATCAGATACCGCTCAACGAGCCTTCAGATGCTCGTGGATCAGGCGCACAAGCTCGCCGGGTTCGACATGCCGCCGCGTCTTCAGCTTGCTGTAGATCAGATCGCCGTCGACCTCGACCTCGAACCGGCCTCCGTCGCTGGGGATGAGCGTCAGCCCCTCGACGCGCGGCTCGAACGCCTGAAGAACCTCTTCCGCTGCGCTCACGGCACGGGAGAGGTAGTGTCAAACCGCACAGTAAGTGATGGAAATGTTAAGCATGGACATCTTCCCTTCGATAATGGGGTTCTCCGTGAAGAAGTATAGCAGATCGGGGGAAAGAACATCGCGCCCGGCGGCGCTATGCGGCCCCATCCTCGCCCCGGTGGTTGAGCGGCAGGTAGGCGGTGACGAGCGTGCCCTCGCCCGGTTTGGAGCGAACCTTCAGCCGCCCGCCGACCGAGCGGGCGCGAAGCTGCATGTTCGACAGGCCGTGGCCGAGCCGCTGCTGCGGTTCGTCTTCGTCGAACCCCCGCCCGTTATCGCGGATACCGATGACGACTTCTGGACCCATCCTGGCGACGATCACATTCAGGTGGGTGGCGGCGGCGTGCTTGGCGGCGTTTGCGAGCGCTTCCTGCACGATGTGGAAGGCCGCCGCCGCAGACTTCTCGTCAAGCTGGCCGCTCAGCTTGCCGTCGTAGCTCACGTCGACATCGGCCAGCGTGTTCGCCTGAAACTCGCGGGCCAGCCGGTCGAGCGCAACGGCGAGGTTCGTGCCCTCGAAGCGCTCCGGGCGCAGGTCGAGGATGTAGTTACGGATGTCTTTGATGATCAGGTTGAGGCCCTTGATGGCCTCGTTGAGACGTTCCTCCGCGCCGGGCGGATTCTCGTTCAGCAAATACTGGACGTGCTCCAGCGTCAGGCCGACGGCGTAGATGGATTGGATGATGCCGTCGTGCAGGTCCATGCCGATGCGATCCCGCTCCTCCAGCACGGCGAGCCGCTGCACCTGCTGGTAAAGCTGGGCGTTCTCGATGGCGACGGCAGCGTACCCGGCCAGCGTCTCGATGATCTTCTGGTCGTCCTCGGTAAAGGTGTCCTCGCCCATCTTGTCCGTCAGGTACAGATTGCCGAGCAGCTTGCCGCGCAGGCGGAGGGGCACGCCGAGGAAGCTCGTCATCGGTGGGTGGTTGGGCGGGAACCCGATAGAGCGCGGATCGTCCACGATGCTGGTGATGCGGATCGGGCGGGCGTCCGGCTCAAGCAGCTCGCCGAGCAGCCCGCGCCCGACGGGCAGATTGCCGATGGCGTGCTCCTCCTCCGGCGTCATGCCCGACGTGATGAACTGAACGATGTTGCTGCCGGTCGGATCGGGGATGCCGAGCGCGGCATAGCGGGCCTGAACGAGATCGCGGGCGATGGTGACGACGCGGTTGAGCACGACGGGAAGGGAAAGCTCGGAGGTGATGGTAAGGGCCGCCTCGTGGATCGCATCCAATGTTCGTGGCGGCAGATGACCAAAGGTGGACCTGGTCATAAGGGTCAGGATTCCTCATTAACTGCCTGACGCGCCACGATTCGAACGCAAATCGCTCGCTGTGAAGTCCGGGTGAGAGACAGGCGCGCCCGGCACGTATAACTCATCGCTTGCGTGCGTCGCCATTTTAACACAAATCCGGCGAAAAACCCGACACACGCCGCGCGGGCGGCGCGGAGGCGGAGCGCGCGCCGTTTTCCGGCCCCGCCCGGTTTGCGCCGAATCCCGGCAGACGAGTATAATCGCAGGCGGGAGAAGCCCATCGTATCTTCACGATGCACATTAAGCCAGCATAAGCGTGCGCAGAGGAGTCCGCGTATGAAGCGGGCTGTTGCCGTCTTACCCGGCCCCGCAGGTATCGCCGCAAAGGTATGAGCGTCACAGACGAGATCAAGGCCCGGCTCGACATCGTCGACTTCATCGGCCAGAAAGTGCCGTTGAAGAAGTCGGGGCGCAATTATAAGACGCTGTGTCCTTTCCACGAGGAAAAGACGCCGTCCTTCGTCGTTTTCCCCGACTCGCAGCAGTGGCGCTGCTTTGGCGCGTGCGGCGAGGGCGGCGATATCTTCAGCTTCGTCATGAAGCACGAAGGCTGGGACTTCCCCGGCGCGCTGCGCTATCTGGCGGAGCAGGCGGGGGTCGATCTCGAACCGCCGACGCCGGAACAGGCCGAACAGCAGGAACAACACGACCGGCTGCGCGGGCTTCTTGAGGAGGCCGCGCAGTTTTTCCACCGGCAGCTACTCAACGCGCCGAACGCCCGCCACGCCCGTGAGTACGTCGCCCGGCGCGCGCTGGCGGAGGCGACCGTCGCGGATTTCCTGGTCGGCTACGCCCCGAATAGCTGGGACGCGACGATGAACACCCTGCTGGAGAAGGGCTACAGCCGGGATGACCTCGTCGAGGCGGGGATGGTCGTCGTCAGGGAGGATGGCGGGATCTACGACCGCTTCCGCGACCGGCTGGTGATCCCGATCCGCGATCCGCGCGGGCGCGTGGTCGGGTTCGGAGCGCGGGCGCTGGCGAAGGACGCCGTGCCGAAGTACCTCAACTCGCCGCAGACGCCGGTTTTCGACAAGAGCCGCCTGCTGTACGGATTCTCGCAGGCGCGGCGGTCGATCCGCGAGGGCGAGACGGCGGTGATCGTCGAGGGGTACATGGACGTGATGCAGGCCCACCAGGCGGGCTTCACCAACGTCGTCGCGGAGATGGGCACCGCGCTGACCGAGCAGCAGCTCCGGCTGCTGGCGCGCTACGCGGGCCGGTTGATCCTCGCGCTCGACCCCGACACGGCGGGGCAGATGGCGACCGAGCGCGGGCGCGAGGTGATCGAGCGCATGTCGAAGACCGCCGCAGCGGAGGCCGTCGAGGATGGCGTGTGGGACCTCGACACGGCGGAGCGCGACTACCGGGCGAAGGTCACGACCGAGTTCGACGCGCGCGGGATGCTGCGCTATGAGAGCCGTCTGGGGTTCGACATCCGCGTGATCGTCCTGCCGGGGGGGCAGGACCCCGACGACCTGATCCGGGATGACCCGGACGCCTGGGCGCGGCTGGTCGAGGGGGCGCAGCCCATCGTCGACTACGTGATCGACCGCACGGTTGAGGGGGTGAACCTCGACGACGCGAAGGTCAAGTCGTGGGTGGCGGCGCAGATCACGCCGCTGATCGACGACGTGGCCGATCCCGTCGAGCGGAGCCACTATCGCCAGCGGGTGGCCCGCCTGCTGAAAGTGCAGGAATCGGCGCTTTTCTCCCAGTCCGCGCCGCCGCCCCGGCGCGCGCACCAGCCGGAGCCGCCGCCCAATTTCCCGCCGGACGGGGGGATGCCGGAACCGCCCCCGGTCGAGGCGCCGGCCCATCTGCGAGAGGCGTTCTGTCTCGCGGGGCTGATCCGCTACCCCCGGCTGCTGTACCGCGTCAACCGGGTGTTCGCGGAGTTCCTCGCGCCGGAGAAGATGGCGGACGCGCTGCCTGACGAGGACGAGAGCGCCGAGCGCCCCGACTTCGAGACGCTGGCGTGGCACGTCACGCCCAGCGATTTCGCGCACCCGGCGCATCAGGCCGTGTTTCAGGCGTGGCTCGACGCGCTGAATCAGGACGAGCACGACCCGGCGGCCCTGCTGTACGAGTCGCTCGACGCGGCGACGCGCTCGCTGGTCGAGGACTGGCTCGACGCGCCGCTGTACGCGCTGAGGCGGGGTATTGCGCCGCCGGACGTTGAGCTTTCGGATGACCGTGTCTTCGAGGAGGTCATCCTCGCCCTGCTCCAGCTGCGGGCCAGACGCCTCGACGAGACGTTTCAGGAGATCACGTTCCTGCTGGAGGACGAGGACGGCGGCGGGGACAGTTTGACAGTTCAGCAATATCACGTCATCCTTGATCCCCTGCTGGTCGCGAGGGAGCGGGTCAACAAGGCCCTGAAACGCTACGGCCCCGCGCACCGCGATCTGGGGGATGGGGGACAGGCGAGATTACAGAGGCTCGCCAGCTAAGCGCATCCCTGCGTGGGGACAGCGCTGTAAGCGTTCGCACAAGTGTGAGGCGATGTCGCCTATGACAGATAACATCAACGAGTGGACGGACAACCTGCGCGCCCTGCTGAAGCGCGCGGTAGAGGAAAAGCGGATCGACGAAGACGATCTGCTGGCCGAGTTTGACGACCCGGAGAGCGAGGAAGCGCGCCAGTTTTTCGTACACCTCGAAGCGCTGGATGTGGACATCATGCCCTCAGACATTGACGATCTGGAAGACGATGACGATCCGATGCTCGACGATGACGAGTCCGATGCGCCGTTAGAAGCCGACTCGGACTTCGAGGGATTTAACGACGACGGCGACGACGATGATGACGGCGACGGGGACGACGGCAACCCGCAGATCATCAGCCTGTCCGACCCCGAACTGGCGAACGACCCCGTCCGCATGTACCTCAAGGAGATCGGGCAGGTGCAGCTGCTCGACTCCGACCAGGAGAGCTGGCTCTCCGCGCAAATGACGGCCAACTACCGCGTTAAACAGGCGTGGGCGGAGCTGGGCCGCCAGCCCGGCGATCCGTTCGACGGGGCGGCGGTGCTCGACGCGCTGTTCGTCGAGATGGAGCAGGCCTGGCAGGACGTTCTGGCGCTGGCCCCGACCTTCAAGGTCGATCCGCCGGACCTCATCGCGCTGATGGAGGAAGCCCGGCGGCTGCGCAACAGCTGGTGGTGGACCGATCCGTCCTATCTGCACGGCTATCTCGATCTGGGCGACTGGGGCCGCGACGACGATTGGACCCAGCTTGCCCGGCGGCTGTTCACCGTGTTCGAGATTCTGTATCTGCTGCCCGATCCGATACAGGTACGGCTGGCCGAGTTCGTCAGCCGCTACGACAAGCTCCCGGCGCGGCGCACCTTCGCAGGCTGGCTCGAACAGACCGAGCCGGGCATCATCGCCGATGAACTCGAGGGCGCGCGGCTGCGGGCCATCGAGGCCGCCGCCGCGCTGACGCGGGCCAACCTGCGGCTCGTCGTGAGCGTCGCCAAAAAGTACATGGGGCGGGGCATCAACTTCCTCGATCTGATTCAGGAAGGGAACATCGGCCTGCTGCGTGCGGTCGAGAAGTTTGACCACACGAAGGGCTATAA
>CAZWUX010000221.1:6538-7612 GCA_964637665.1 uncultured Anaerolineae bacterium | reverse complement strand
CGCCCCTTATTTTAATCCTGTAGATGATCCCGCTCAGCGGCCCGCGCCGCCAACCAGCCCCGGCGTGTCAGAGCCAGCGCTGCTCAGCCGCTCATAGTACTCGTCCAGCCAGCGGTTCGACCAGCCCATAGCCTGAGTCGAGCGGACGATCTGCTTGACCTCACTGCGCGTGATCTTCGCCTCGTCGCGCAGCACGTCGCGGTTGCCCCGGCTGATGGCGAGGGTCCGCACCGCGAAGAACAGCGGCCACATGCAAGCGAGCCGGATTTTGTGATAACGCGGTGGGATGCGTTTCACGTAGGCCAGACCGGCCAACAAATGGCCCTCGGCCTTGTCGGCCAGCATGTCGACCACCCGCAGCGCCGACTCGATGTTTTCGGGCTGGAACAGATCGGGCGGGTTAAGCCCCACCTGCTCGCAAAAGCTGCGCGGGACGAAAATCCAGCCCCGCTCGTAGTCCTTCGCCAGCCCGCGTATGACATTCACGGTCTGGAGCGCCAGCCCAAACTCGCGGGCAAGCGGCATCAGGTCATCCTTGAGCGCGCCCAGCGGCGCGTAATGCCACGCGAAAATGCGCGTCAGCATATGGCCGACCCGCCCGGCGACCTCGAACATGTAATCGTCCAGATCGTCCTCATCACAGACCAGCGGGCCGCGCGCCTGCCAGCGGGCCATGCCCAGCGCGGACTCGCGGGCCTCCGCCAGAATGGTGTCCTGCAGTTCGGGCGGAAGCTGGCGAATGTAATTTAGCACGGCGTCGGCGTGCTGAGCAACGGCGGCCTCCGGGTCGCCCTCTGCGTCAACGTCAGCAAGCCGCGAGGTGAGCGCCTCGGCGTTCACCTCGCCGTCGAGCACCTGCACCCACAGGCGCAGCAACGCGACCTTGCGTTCGGATGACATCGACTCGTTGTCTTCAAGAAAATCGGAAACGCGGAAGGCCAGATAGGCGAGGGAGATGGCTTCACGCAGCGCCCTCGGCAGCCGCTCGATGGACAGAGCGAACGTCCGGCTCACGAGTCGCAGCATATGCTGGGGATCAAACGACGTGGTACCAGGTGTCACGGCGAACCTCAA
>CAZWUX010000221.1:0-6528 GCA_964637665.1 uncultured Anaerolineae bacterium | reverse complement strand
GAATGATGATCCAGGTCAAGTATAAGGAAAGCACGAATCCGCACAAGTAGAAACAACCCTACTCAAAATAAGATGCGCCCCCAATACGTTCCGGCGCACGAAAAAGGAGCGCGCGTCTATGCGCCCCTATGGTATCACGGCCCGACCAGGTTATAAGTCCGGGTTGGGGAAATTGGAGTTCCAGGGCACGTTTTCGAGATCGACGTTTAGCTCGACGAGTTCCGTCACGACCCAGCCCTGCTCGCCGGTCGACGCGCGGACCTCGATCCACGTGTCGTCCCAGTTCGTCGCAACGACCTCAAGCTCATCGCCGCGTACAAGCACGTCGATGGCCGGGTAATCGTAGCCCGGACCGGTGCGCAGGTTCAGTTCGGCGCTCTGGACGACGGCGTCGGGAATCTCCTCCCCGACGACGACGGGCATCTCCGCGACGATGGCGCTCGTCGCGCCCGTCAGGCGCAGCGTGTACTCGCCCGCCGGGACGTTGCTGAGGTCGACCTCGTAGGTGTAGACACCGGACTCATCCGCCACCTGAAGGGTATCCGTGATGGTCCGCTCCGGGCCGGTGAACTCGAACACGACCGCCTCATTCGACTCAAATCCCTGCCCGGTAACCGTCATCCGCCCGCCTTCGCGCGGGCTGGACGGATCGACTGCCAGGTTGTCGAGCGACGGTCCGGCGGTCGCGGTCGGCTCGGCCTGCCCCACCGTGAAGGACACCGTGCGCTCCATTGCCTGCTCGATCATGCCGAACGCATCGCTGTAAGGCTGGATCAACACCGCTCCCTCGTACGCGCCCGGCTCCAGCCCCTCCCGGTTGACCGTCACCATGACCTCGGCGGGCGGCGACTGGGGATCGAGCTGGAAGGCCTCTGGCTCGACGGTCAGCCAGTCATCCTCCGCGCTGACAAAGAAGCTCCAGGGCGGCGGCGGATCGGGGTTCTGGGAGCGCCAGTTGACGCGGAACGTCACCTGCTCGCCCTCCCCCACCTCAAGCGGCTCGTCCGGCGCGGGGAACACGTCATACACGGGGTAGGCCCAGCCCAGCGCGAGGTCGCCCAGCAGGTCGGCAGCGGGCGGCTGGCCGATCCGTCCGGCCAGATAGCGGTCGATAGCGCGGTGGTTCCAGTCCCCGTATACCTCGTGCTCGATAGGCACGACGACCAGCCCCAGCTCGGCGTCCGCAGGCTCCCCGGCGGCACGGAGCACCGTCACGTTCTGGAAAGGGGTTCCATAAGCCTGGAGGGCCGTATCCGTCAGCGCGAGGGGCCGCTCAGGGTTGTAGAAGTAGAGCAGCACGGCCTCGTCCGGGCCGCGCCGCAGTTTATCGCGGACCGCGTCAGGGGACAGCTCGCCGAGGGGGTCCAGTGTGTCGACGTTAAGCACCCCGGCCACCGACGTGAGGTTGTATCCCAGCCCGGTGCGAGGCGGCATCACCAGCCGCCTGACGGTCGCATTTCCCGCCAGCGGCACCGACACAGGCAGATGCGCGCCGGTGGGGTCCTCGGCAAACAGGAGCCGCGTATCACCAGACACGGCCAGCCGGATGCGAACGCCTGTCAGCCGCTCGCCCGACAGCCCGGACGACACCTGAAAGTCGACGACGCCCGCCGCGCTCTCTACACGCGCCAGCCCGTTCATATCTGATACGCCGGTTGCAATCGCGAATTCAGGTTCGGCCCCCGCGCCCAGCGCAGAAGGGAAAGCACGGCAACCCGCCAGCCCTGAAACAACCATCAGGGCGACGATCCACATGACTCGCAGCCTGCCAACCCGGTAAGAAAAAAAGCCTCTCATGCGGGGAAGTATAGCGCGCCGTCCAGCGCCCGACCAGCAAACGAGCGCGGATGGCAGCACGCTGGCACGCAGCATAGTAAGTTGTTTATTAATATGCAACCGGTAGCTAAGACTCGTGGGCTGCCCATGAGAACGTCGATAGCAAGTTCCCATACGGGTTCGATATGGTCATAATGTGGAATTGGAAATCAGCGATGAACTGGTAGAAGGAGAAGATATTGTTACGCAACCGCGCAAGATGGGCGTTGGCTACCGGGCTGCTGCTCGCCGCCGGGCTTACGCTGACCGCCTGCAATGTCGAGTCAGAGGGCAGCGTGGAAGAAGGCGGCGGCCTCAACCAGCCTGATGTCGAGGCCGGGGTCAGGGGGGAAGGGCAGGCGACGCTCGAAACGCCGGATACGGTCGGCGAGATCAATACCGGGGCCGAGGTGGAGGCCGGGGCGACGAGCGAGGCGGCAGAAGGCGATACCGATCAGGATATATCAGGCTCGGAGGAGACTTCACAGGTTTCCGGGCCGGCGACGATCAACCTGATCGCCGAGCTTCGTAATCAGGGAGCGACCGTCCACGAGGCGGGCGCGCTCCAGAACATCAACTTCGGCCTGAAAGGCATCGAGATCATGGTCAACGGGGCAGCGGTGCAGATATTCGAGTTCGCGTCTGTCGACGAGGCGAGCGCCGAGGCCCAGGCCATCGTCTCCGGCGAATCGACGGTGGCGCTCGACGAACTGCTGGGCGGTGCGATGCACGTCTATCAGGAGGGGGAGCTGGTCGCTCTCTACTCCGGTGGCAAAGAAGACGCGATGACGCGGCTCAGCGACGCGCTCGGCGCGGAGGTGCAGGCTGAATAGCACACGGTGTGCGCTCCACCACCAGCCCGAACCGGACTATAATAGGGACGACAGCCCTGGCGGGTTGCGCCGGGGCTTCGCTTGCGGGCGGCAAGCGGCATCCGACTATCCGGCGGCCACCGCCCCACAAAGAGGAGGAAGAAGCCGATGAAACGCATCATCCGCACGACTGCGGCGCTGCTCGCCCTGTTGATTCTCGCTGCCTGCACGAGAACGGCGGAAGCGCCCCCCACGCCAACACTTATACCGACCCCAGGGCAGTCGCCATCCAGCACGCCCGCGCCTGAGCAGGAGAGTGCGCCATCTGAGGCGCCGGAGACCGATTCGTCCCCGGCCCCTGCCGCCACCAGCCAGGATGTGGGGGAGCCAGCCAGCGGCGGCCCGGCGATCTACCTCGTCGCACTGGAGGACGGCGGCGAGCAGGGTGAGGAGATCGGCTGCGGGGACAGCCTCGTGCCGGTGCCGGTCGACCTGCCGTCGGATGCCGACCCGGTGGAGGGCGTATACGAGGCGCTGCTCACCGAGACCGGGCAGGGAGAGCAGCTTTATAACGCGCTCGTCCAATCTGACCTTCAGGTGGACGGGTATCAGATAGAGGACGGTGAAGCCATCATCGCGCTGTCCGGCGAGTTCATGATCGGCGGCACGTGCGACGTGCCGCGCGTCCGGGCGCAGTTGGAGGAGACGGCGCTCCAATTCGACGGGGTTGACAGCGTCCAGATTCTGATCAACGGCGAGCCGCTGAACGCCTTCCTCGCCGGGGAGCCGAGCGAGGAGGTCGGCCCGCAGGGCGCAGCCGGGGCGCAGGGCGCGCAGATTTACCTCATCGCACTGGAGGACGACGGCGCGTCGGGCGAGCCGGTCGGGTGCGGCGACAGCCTCGTGCCGGTCGAGGTGCAGCTTGGCTCAACGCCCACCCCGCTTGAGGACGCCATGAAGGCGCTGCTGGCCGTCAAAGACGAGTTCTACGGCCAGTCGGGCCTGTACAACGCCCTGCACATGTCGGAGCTGCGCTTCGAGCAGGCCATCATCTACGATGACGGGACAGCCGTCATCGACCTGTCGGGGGCCGTCGAGTTCGGCGGGGAATGTGACCTGCCGCGCTTTAAGGCCCAGCTTGAGGCGACCGCCACCCAGTTCGACACGGTCGACCGCGCGGCGATCTTCATCAACGGGCAGCCGCTCGACGTGATCACAGGGCAGATGGTAGGTGAGCCAACCGACGCGACCATCGACGAAATCCAGCTTTTCTTCATCGCGGAGGGCGATGACGGCGAATCGGGGCGCGCCATCGGCTGCGGAGACAGCGTCGTGCCCGTCACCCTGCAGATCGAGCCGACGAACCAGCCCATCACCACCACGCTGGAGATGCTGCTCGCCGTCGATAACGAGCGCTACGGCCAGTCCGGCCTGCTCAACGCCCTCGCCGGCGACTCGCTGAGCGTCGACGGCGTCGACGTGGGCGAGGATGGAACGGCACTCGTCACTTTAACCGGCAATTTCCAACTGACCGGGGCGTGCGACGGTCCGCGTGTCGAGGCGCAGCTTGTCGACACTGTGACTCAGTTCGACGGCGTGAACGACGCCGTGATCCTCATCAAAGGCAGGCCGCTGAGCGATATGCTCGACATGCGGTAAACTGTCTGCCCTCACCGCCGGGGACCGGGGACGGCCCGGCCCCCGCATCATTCCCCCGCCACACGACGCCGAAAAAAGCATTTCCTGCGATGATCGCGCCGCGTGCTTGCGATACAATCAAACCGATCACACGATAGATAAGGCAAGCAATCCGATGAGCGATCTCCTGCAAGAAAAACAGACTCCCCCCGGTGACCCCGGCTCCTTCCGCGTCGACGCGCCGAACCCGGACCTCACCATGCGCCTGCGCCCGGTGGTGGAGCAGGTGATGTCGATTCAGGACATCACACGCGGGAACGGAGACATTCCGCTGCGCTTTCGCGGCAGCCTCCAGACACCCGCCGGCGAGGCATTTGACCGGCTGCGCCCGGCGTTCGAGGCGACGGGGCATACCCCCCAGATGCGGCGTGAGGACGGCCTCGACGTGATCCGGGCGATGCCGGGTGTGTTCGGCGGCCAGCGCCGTAAAATCCCCTGGGTGAACATCGCGCTGCTGGCTGCCACCATCCTGAGCGTGCTGTTTGTGGGCGTGCAGGGGGAGCTTTACATCCCCGTCTTTCAGGCCATCGCCACGCAGATCACAGGCAGCGCGCCGCCCGGCGTCGATCCGAGCCTGCTGCCGACCAGCGCCGAGTTCTGGCAGGCGATAGGCACCGGGGCGCTGTATGCCGCAGCACTGCTCGGCATCCTCGGCACGCACGAGATGGGCCACTACCTGATGGCGCGGCATCACAAGGTCCACACGACGCTGCCGTTCTTTATCCCCCTGCCCTTCAACATTCTGGGCACGCTGGGGGCCGTCATCGCGATGCGCGAACCTGCGCCCAACCGCCGCATCCAGTTCGACATCGGGATCGCGGGGCCGCTCGCCGGGCTGATCGTCGCGGTGCCCGTCATGATCGTGGGCCTGATGCTGTCCGATGTCGGCACGACGCAGTCATTCGTCCAGCAGATGCCACAGGCGGTCCAGGGCGATGTCGTCATCTTTCAGGAAGGCCAGTCGCTCGCCTATCTGGGGCTGAAATACCTCGTGTTCGGGCAGGTGCTTCCGAGCGGGGGCACCGACGTGTGGGTCCACCCGGTGGCGTTTGCGGCGTGGGCCGGGTTCCTCGTCACGATGCTCAACCTGCTGCCCATCGGCCAGCTCGACGGCGGGCACGTCATGTTCGGCCTGTTCGGGGATAAGGCGCACTGGGTGCGCTGGCCGATCGTCGGCGTGCTGGTCGTGATGGCCGCCGCCGGAACGCTGACCGACATGGGGATCGTCGATCTCGGCTTCGGCTGGACCGGGTGGTGGCTGTGGGTGATCATGATCCTGTTCCTCTTCCGGCAGCACGCGCCCGTGCTCGACGAGATCACCGAGCTTGACCCGGCGCGCAAGGCGCTCGGCGTGGCGATGCTCGTCGTTTTCGTGCTGCTGTTCACGCCCCGCCCCATCGTGATCGCCGAGCCGGTCGCCGCCCTGATTCAGTGGATGATCTAGGATGATCTAGCCGCGCGCGATCCGCCCGCCAGAAAGCACAGAACCGCCCCTTTTTCCGGGCGGTTCTGCTTGTGTGGACGGCAGCGGTCAGACTATAGCTCGATCCTGGCGCCCATCACCTTGAGGAACTCCGCCAGCCACGCCGGGTGCGCGGGCCAGGCTGGCGCGGAGACGAGCGTTCCATCGACGTGGGCCGCGTTGACGGGGATGTCGACGTACTCACCGCCCGCATTCGTGACGCCGGGGCCGACCGCCGGATAGGCCGCGGACGCCTTCCCTTTCAGTACGCCCGCCGCCGCCAGAATCTGCGGGCCGTGGCAGATAGCCGCGATGGGCTTTCCTGCTTCGTCAAAGTGCCGCACGATGTTCAGCACGTCCTCGTTGAGGCGCAGGTATTCCGGCGCGCGCCCGCCGGGGATCACGAGCGCGTCGTAGTCGGCGGGGTCGATCTCGTCGAAGGTGGCGTTGAGCGCGAAGTTGTGTCCGGGCTTCTCGCTGTAAGTCTGATCGCCCTCGAAATCGTGTATGGCGGTGCGCACGCTGTCACCGGCCTTCTTATCCGGGCAGACGGCGTGGGTCTCATAACCGACCATCTGAAGCGCCTGGAAGGGGACCATCACCTCGTAGTCCTCCACGAAATCCCCCACCAGAAAGAGAATCTTCTTTGCCATACGGTGCTCCTTTTCTGCCAAAAGAAACGAGTTATCTTCTATGGTACACCCATTTTGTTAAGAGTTGATGCCGGTTCCTCGCCGCAGG
>CAZWUX010000220.1:249-7699 GCA_964637665.1 uncultured Anaerolineae bacterium | reverse complement strand
CACCTCGCTCACTGGGTGGCAAACAGAGAGAATAAGGTTCTGGACCGCTCGCTCGCCGAGACGTTTTACGTCGAGCAGGATATCGAACCGACGCCGTCCGGCGACGTTCAGCCCAACCCGGAGGAAGGGTTCGTGTGGCTGGACTGGCAGCCGGGGGAGAACGTCACCCCGGAAAAGGAGCTGCACAAGGTCGTGACCTCCATCGAGCGCTGGCTGCCCGATCACCCGGATTGGACCGTCGCGGTGCTCGTGCCGGAAAACAGCCGGGGGTTCAAGGTGGCGGAGGAACTCAAGGAGCGGGGCGTCCCCTACGAGGAACTGCTGCGCAGCACGACGGCCACCCGCACCGCCGCCAGCCGCCTCGTGCGGGTGTTCGACGTGCTGGCCGATCCGACCGATCCGCGCCGACTCGCGGCACTGTACCGCGACGTGTGGTGGCCGCTCGTCGCCGACGACCCGGAGAACGGCGATGCTCAGCTTGTCGCAGAAAACACCGCACGCGCGCTGCGCACGCTGCGCGCGACGGAGGATTTTCTGTGGCCCGGCCCGGAGGGGGACTGGCTCGACACGCTGGATGACGACGCGCTGCCCGTCGATGAGCGGGAGCGGCTGGAGGGGTTCCGGGTGCAGGTGCGCTTCTGGCTGGAGGCGAGCGATCTGCCGGTCGATCAGCTCGTGCTGACCGTCTCCGGGCAGCTTTTCGACGAGCAGGCCGACCTCGCGCTGGGGCACAAGATCGCGGTGGTGCTGGCGGGCATCGCGGCGAACAACCCCGACTACCGCCTGCCCCAGCTTGCGGGGGAACTGCGGCTCATCGCGCAGAACGAGCGGCGCTTTCTCGGATTCGACGATGCGGCAGAGGGCTACGAGCCGACGCCGGGCAGAGTCACCATCGCGACGATGCACGCCGCGAAGGGGCTGGAGTGGGACCGGGTTTACCTGATGTCGGTCAACAGCTACAGCTTCCCCGCCGCCCAGCCGGGGGACTCCTACATCGCGGAGAAGTGGTTCGTGCGCGACAGCCTGAATCTACAGGCGGAGACGCGGCGGCAGGTCGAGCTTGCGATGCAGAAAAAGGCGGATGAGTACGTCGAGGGGCAGGCGACGGCGCAGGCGCGGCTCGACTACGCCGCCGAGCGGCTGCGGCTGCTCTACGTGGGCATCACCCGCGCCCGCCGTGACCTGATCATTACGTGGAACATGGGCCGCTACTGGGAGCAGGGCAGACGCAACAACCCCGCTGCCGCGCTCATGGCGCTGGCGACGTACTGGGAGGAGGCGCTCAAATGATGGATGGCCCCTTCACGGGCTGGGAGTCGCGGCTGAAGGCGCACGCCACGCAGGAAACGGGCGTCGAGCGGCCCGGCGCGCTGCCACCCTTCTTCCAGTTCAGCCAGAACAGCCTGCAAGCCTACGCCGACTGCGCGCGGCGGTTCCAGCTCAGCGTGATCGAGGGGCTGCGCTGGCCTGCCGCCGAGAGCGAACCCATCGAGGAGCACGAGCGGTTCGTCCGGATGGGGGAGGCGTTCCACCTGCTCGTGCAGCGGCACATCCTCGGCGTGCCCGCCGATGCGCTTGCCCCGCGTGAAGCGCCGCTCGCGGATTGGTGGGACGCCTATCTGCAAGCGCCGCCGCCCGACGTGCCCGACGCGATCCGCCTGCCCGAAGCGCAGCTCTCCATGCCGTTCGGCGACTACCGTCTCATGGCGAAGTTCGACCTGCTCGCCATCGATCCCGGCCACCGCGCGGTGATCGTCGACTGGAAAACCACCCGCCAGCGCCCCGACCGCGACACGCTGGCCCGGCGGCTCCAGACCCGCGTCTACCCGCTCGTGCTCGCGGAAGCCGGAGCGCACCTGTTCGGCGGCCCTATCCGGCCCGATGACATCACCCTGATCTACTGGTTCGCCAACCAGCCCGCCGATCCGGCCATTTTCCGCTACACCGCCGGTCAGATGGCCGACGACCGCGCCACCATTCGTGGTCTGATCGATGACATCCTCACCGCCGATCCGACCACCATCTGGCCGCTCACCGCCGACGAGTGGCACTGCAAGTACTGCGTCTACCGCTCGCTCTGCGATCGGGGCGTCCGCGCCGGGCTGCTCGACGAGGCCGGAGATGAGATCGACGCCGAGGTCGATTTCGTCGACTTCGATCTCGGCGAGGCTGGGGAGATCGCGTTTTAGCGGGGAAGCGGCTTTTTCTTCGTGGGGCGCTGCCCCACACCCCGGCAGGGAGCGAAGCCCCCTGCACCCCGTAGCCTGATCATGCCGCTGATTTTGCGTGGCGTTGTAGCGAAACGATCTACGATCACGAGAGGAACGGGCGACGCCCGTTCCTCTCGTGGCGCGATGGCGGGAGCCAGAGGCTCCCGCCATCAGCATTCAGCAACAAAACCTGAATTAGCAGCGTCAATCCAACGCTACGGGGTGAAGGGGAGAATCCCCTTCCGGGGGACTGGGGGCAGCGCCCCCGGATCAATCCTGATACATCGTCACGAACGTGCGCAGCCAACCGTGGACGCGGGCCGCCGACTCGGACCAGGTAGGGTGGCGGTCGAAGCGGGCGCGGGCGGCGAGGGCCATGCGGCGCAGGGAGTCGCGGTCGGCGTGGAGGGCGGCGAGACGATCCGCGAGGGCGTCCACGTCGCCGGGCGGGATGAGATAGCCGTCGACGCCGTGCGTGATGATCTCGTATGCGCCGCCGTGGGCGGAGGCGAGGGCGGGCAGGCCGAACGCCATCCCTTCGAGGTAGACGATGCCGAATCCCTCGTAGGTGGAGGGAACCGCGAGAACGTGGCTGGAGGCGAGGATTTCCGCCAGCGCGTCGTCGGGCAGGCGTCCGGCGAGGGTGATGTTGCCCGCGAGGCCGCTGGCGTCGATCTGGCGGCGGAGCGCGCCGACGTACCGCACATCAACCGCGAGCGACCCGACGGCGGTTAGACGCCAATCCGCATGAGGCAGGCGGCCAAGAGCAGTAATCAGCAGGTCCAGGCCCTTGCGCGGGATCACATTGCCGACGAACACGACGCGCAGCGGGCCGGGTTCGTCGGCGCGGGCGGCGATCCGGGACGGGGGCAGCGGATCGCCCAGCCGGTCCCCGGCGGGGGGCGCGACGACGCACGGGCGTGGATCGACCAGGTTGCGCTCGACGGTGAGCCGGGTGGCGTCGCTGTTATGGATAAAGCCGTCCATCGCGCGCAGGAAGCGGCGCTCGACGAGTCCGTAGAGCGCGTTCTGCCACGCGGGGCGCGCCTCGCTGACCCGCAGGTGGTGGACGATCGCGGCGAGCGGGCAGCGGGCGGCCCGGCGCAGACGGTCTGCCGCCAGAAACAGGGACGGGTGGCAGAGTTCATCGATCAGCAGGATGTCGGGCCGGGCAGCGCGCACCGCGTCGAGCGCGGCCCGGCGGGCGCTCTCCACATCGACCAGCGCGCGGGCGTAGGCCAGCCGCCCACCCCAGGGAGGCAGGGCGATCACCTCAACCGTCTCACCCGCCTTCTGTAGATAGTCGACCAGCCGCCGGTCGTAGAGCGTGCCGCCTGAGAGAACGTCAAGCCCGCCGTAGACGATCAGGCAGATTCTCACGGCGGCCTGTCAGCGATCCAGGCGGTAGGAGGCCCACGCGATGTCGTTCTCCCAGATGGTGACGGCCAGCGCGGTGATGTTCTCCGCGTCGATGCGCGCGTTCAGCGCCTCGGACCAGATGCGCGCGAAGTGCTCGACGCTGGGGTTCAGCCCCTCGAACGGGGGGAGATCGTTGAGGGTGTGATCACGGTAGGCGTCGACCAGCGCGTCGAGGTTCGCCTCCACGTCCACGATGTCGACGAGGTAGCCATGCTCGTCGAGCGACGCGCCCTCCAGCCTGAGTTCGACCGCGTAGTGATGGGAGTGAAGCTCGTTCTCCGGTCCCCAGTCGCCGCCAATAAGGTAATGCTGGGCGACGAAATCACGCTTCACGGCGAGTGCGTACATCGGTCAGTACCCTCCGTATCGTTCGAGCAGGTTAACGGTTTGCTTGACCATGCGATTCCAGCCGAAGCGGACCAGCCCGTCGGCGGTGTGGGCGGCCAGCTCCGCGCGCACGCCGGGGGCGAAAGCCCGGTGGATCATGTTCGCCAGCGCATCCACGTCGACGTAGGGCACGAGCAGGCCGTTCTCCCCGTGCCGGATGACCTCCGGGTTGCCACCCTTGTAGCTGGCGATGACGGGTGTGCCCGCCGCCAGCGATTCGAGCAGGACGTGGGGCAGCCCCTCGTAGCCGGAATACAGCAGTGTGTAATCCGCCGCCCGGTAGAGACCGGGCATCTCGGCGCGGGGCACGCGCCCCAGGAAGCGCACCCGGTCGCCGAGGCGCAGGTCGTCGGCGAGTGCGTTGAGCGACCGCCGGGCCGGGCCGTCGCCCGCGACGGCGAGCCGCACGCCGCCGACACGCGCCAGCGCGTCCAGCGTGTGGTCGACCCCCTTCCAGGGTGTCAGGCGGGCAGCGGTCAGCAGCAGGGGGCCGGGAGGCAGGCCAAAGTGACGCCGCGCCTCCTGCTGGGAGAGGCCGGGCGGGGCGTCGTCGGAGCGGAGCGCGTTGTAGATCACCGTCACGCGGTCGGAAGGCACGCCCCAGCCCGTGACCATCTTTTTGAGGTACATGCTCGGCACGATGATGTGGTCGAACTGCCGGGCCTGCTGCGCCCGCAGCCGCCGGTTGATGGCGGCCAGCAGTGGCAGGCGACCGCTCTGGAAGCGGTCGATGTCGAAGTCCGGCGGGATCCAGCCCTTGTTCACGGCGCGCTCCCACGCCTTATCCCCGACGATCTTGGCGATCCGGGGACGGGCGTCGTCGGGCAGCGGCAGGCCGAGGGTGTGGACGTAGGCCAGATCGCAGCCCAGCCAGATGCGCGCCGCCGCTTTTTGATAGGCCCGCTGCCGCCGCAAATAGCCGCCCTGCCGTGAGATGCGGGTCAGCGGGTAGGGATAATCGGCCACCGGGTCGTCGCCGTAGGCCAGCGCGCGGACCTCGTGCCCGCGCTCGATCAGTTCAGGTAGCAGATTGTAGAGATAGGTCGCCGGTCCGCCAGGCTCAGGGTGAAAAATACCGGACGCGATAAAGATTCGCATGGTCTAAGGTAGGTGCTTTCTCCGGAGGTAGATAGAGTGATTATAGTTCGACAGGTGGGGTGGAAGCTACCGCCCCGCCGGAGGGGAACGTGAGGGCCGTGCCGGGCGCTCCGGCGACGGTGTCTTTTCCGTGTGTGGGTGGCGAGGTGCAGACGTTTGTCAGCGCGCCGGCGCATATCCGCGACGGGTTGGGCACGGAAAACCACCGCCTGCCCACCTTCCCACGTCCTGTGGGTGGTTTGCCCGGCAAGGAGAGTATAATGGGGCAAGGAACGTTCTATTCGGTCGCGATTCCGGACGAGCAGGCGGAATTTTGCAACCCTCCTGAGCCAACCTGCGTAGGTATATACGAACGGATCCATCCGGCATCTCGCCGCGTGGTTTCGCTTAAGAAGTGGACGGTATGCAGCGTGAGTACGGATCAAGAACTGGTCGCACGCACGTTAGCAGGCGACCAACAGGCATTCGCCGAACTGGTAGAGACCTACCAGCGATCGGTTTATAATCTGACGTACCGGATGCTGGGCAATCCAGGCGAGGCAGAGGACGCCGCGCAGGAGGCGTTCCTGCGGGCCTACCAGCACCTTGAGCGCTACGATCCTGGCCGGTCGTTCAAGACGTGGCTGCTCTCTATCGCCTCGAACCACTGCATCGACCGGCTGCGCAAGCGGCGGCTGACGTGGCTTTCCATCGACGAGCCGCTGCCCCCGCATCCGGCGCTGAACAGTGATGCGCCCAATCCGGAGAGCGCGGCGGTCCGCACCGAGCAGGAAGCCGCCATTCAGGATTTGCTGGGCGATCTGGCGCCCGACTACCGGGCTGCCGTCGTGCTCAGATACTGGTACGATCTGTCGTATGCCGAGATAGCGAGTACGCTCGATACGACGGAAAGCGCAATTAAGTCCCGCCTTTACCGGGCGCGCCAGCAGCTTGCTGAGATGATGCGCGCCGGGGAGGCATCAGAACTCATTATGATTGTGGAGGGCGCGTAATGGCGCATAATCCATATGAACTGCTCATCAGCCTGTCGCTGGACGGGCTGCTCGACCCCGACGAAGCGGAGGATCTCGAACAGCACCTCCAGGCGTGCGAGGTGTGCGCTGATTTGCAGGAACGGATGGCGCGGGTCGACGTGCTGTTCGCCGCACCGCCGGAGGTCGAGCCGCCGCGCGACTTCACCGCCGGTGTCATGGCGCGCGTTCAGGCGTATCAGGCCCGCCGCCGCTGGACGCCCTGGCTGATCGCGGTGCTGGTCGTCGCCTCCCTGCTCGGCGCGCTGAGCGTGGCCGGGCCGGTCGCGTTCTTCTCGCTGGGGCTGCACGAGGTGGTCGCGGCGATACCCGGCATTGGCCGGACGCTGGGCTGGCTGCTCAACGCTTACGGCGACGTTCTCGCCGGGGCCAACTTCATCGTCGATTCGATGTACGGCTGGCTGGCCTTCCTGATCGAAGACCCGGCGGCGCTGGCCGTCGTGCTGGCCGCGCTCGTGTTCGCATCGACGTGGATCGGCCTGCTCGAAGGGACGAAGGCGACCCGCCGCGCACAGGCCGGGGCCGAGGCATAATTCCACCCTTTTTTGATGGCGACGAGAGCGCCGGGCGTGCTGCCCGGCGCTTTGTGTTCCGGGCCTTCGCTTTACGCATCGCTCCCCCGGCGTTACACTTCAGGCGATTAACCCAACATCCAGAGGATTTCACGCCGTGACAAAACCCCTCATCCTGCTGTCCAACGACGACGGAATCGACTCGCCGGGCCTGCTGGCGCTCGCCAGGGCGCTCGATCCGCTGGGCGACCTGCTGATCGTCGCGCCCCGCCACCAGCAGACCAGCATGGGCCGCGCCATGCCCATCGAGAACGACGGGCGGCTGTTCAAAACGCACATCGGCACGGGGGAAAAACGCTGGGAGGCGTACGCCGCGCACGCCTCGCCCGCGCAGGCCGTCCAGCACGCTCTGCTGGAACTGGCCGGGCGTAAGCCCGATCTGGCCGCCGTCGGCATCAATTACGGGGAGAACATCGGGATATCGGTCACGATCTCTGGCACGGTGTGCGCGGCGCTGGAGGCATCGGCGCACGGCATCCCGTCGCTGGCCGTGTCGCTGGCGGTGCTTCACGTCGAGCAGCACCGCTCGAACGACCCCGGTGTTGACTTCTCGACTGCGGGGTATTTCGCCCGGCAGTTCGGCGAGCGGCTGCTGGCGGAGGAGATGCCGCCTGATGTCGACGTGCTGAAAATCGAAGTCCCGCATGGGGCGACTCCCGAAACGGCGTGGCGCGTCACCCGGCTGGAGCGCAGACCCTACTTCCGCCCGCTGCCGCCCCGGCGCGAGAAGCTG
>CAZWUX010000220.1:0-239 GCA_964637665.1 uncultured Anaerolineae bacterium | reverse complement strand
GGCGATGTCGGGCAGATCGGCTATGAGCTTGCCGCCGACGGCGATATGGCGGAGGACTCGGATGCCACCGCCGTCGTCGAGGGGCTCGTCTCCGTGACGCCGCTCAGCCTCGACATGACCTCCCGCGTCGACCTGTCGCGTTTCCGGAGCTTGCTGACCGGGTAATCAACCCTGGGTGTTCGTGCCCTGATGAAACAGCATCCGCCAGCCGCCGCCCATCCGCGTCCAGATCGACGATC
>CAZWUX010000219.1:0-7704 GCA_964637665.1 uncultured Anaerolineae bacterium | reverse complement strand
CCCGCTGCGCTCCGAGAGGATCACGGTGCGCTCCGACTCAACCTCACCGGGATCAAACTCCGAGTTGACCATCCGGTCGGCCTCCAGCCGCAGGCCGAGGTCGATCCGGCTGGCGGGCATGACCTCGTAGTACGTCGTCCAGTCGTAGAACGTCATCGCGTTCCACTGTCCACCCTCCCGCGAGATCAACCGGTCGAGGTCGTCTCCGGGGAACTGCTCCGTGCCCTTGAACTGCATGTGCTCGACCCAGTGCGAGATGCCCGTCACGCCGGGAATCTCATTGCGGCTGCCGACCCGGTACCACGTCCAGAACGCGGCGACCGGGGCATGATGCATCGGTTTCACGATGACCGTCAGCCCATTGTCGAGCGTCGTTTTCACGATGCCGTTATGTTCCACGCTGTGTTGTCTCCTCACCTGGCAGGTGTGATGTCGACTTTGATTATATCTTCCGGAGCGTTTAGTTACAGCGGTGTGTGCAACGAGGGAGGAACTCAGGGGCTTCGCCCCCTAAAACCCGACAAGGGGTACACGACAGTTTTCAGACTCGCAGAAAAGTAATCTGCTTGTTAGTCATTTTTCAGACCGAAACCCCACCCATCCTCGCTACGCTCGGATTAAGGGTGGGGTTCTAGGCTGAAGATCACTCATATGCAAAAAACCGTGTCATGCCGCAGGTAGATCGCGCTCGCCGTCGAGGGATGTGTAGCGCAAAAAGGCGCGTTCGGCGGGAGACACCGCCGCCGGGAACACCGTATCATCCGCCGCTTCGAGGATGCGGTAGCCCTCCTTGACGTAGCTCCGCACGGTGTGGGTGCTGACGCCCATCTCCTCTGCGGCTCGGTCGGCAGGCAGGCCCTCCACGACACATAACCACAACGCCTGCTCGACGCGGCCCGTCAACCGGGGGTAGTGGCGGCGGCCCGGCAGCACCTCGACCGGCCTGCCAACCGCCGCGCCGGTTCCACCCAGCGTCCGCGCCACGTCCTGCGTGACGACGAACTCATGCCCCACCGCATAGCAGATCGCGTCCGCCAGCGCCACGCCCACGCCCTCACGCACGAGGAAAGCGCGCGCCCCGGCCCGCCCGGCGGCGAGCGCGGCATCACGATCCGGCGCGTGGGCCAGACAGATCAGGGCCGCGTGCGGGATGCGCGTCAGGATCAGGCGGATCAGGGCCGCCAGTTCGGTAGGAGTGGCCGCAGGGGCCGTATCGAGCACGACGGCGTCCAGACGTTTAAGCGCGGGGTCGTCGTGCAGGGCGGCAAGCAGCTCGTGCGGGGCGCGGCACTGCCCCAGTACGCGCGTGCGGCGGTCCAGACTCAGATAGCCCGCAATCGCGTGGCGCGCGTAGATGTCGCGTTCGATGAGGTAGATGCGGATGTCCTGCTCTTGCTGCCCAAACATCAGGATGCCTCCCAATGCAACTATCGGGAGGGAGGGGCCTGAACGCGCCGCGTCCATGCACGAAGAACAGCCCGCCGGAATCCGACGGGCCGCGCCGCGATGTGGCGGAATCCACACCGCGTCTGCCCACCTCCCACCCTCGATCCAGTTATTCGATTTGCCGTGTTGTCCGGCCAATTTTACATCATAATATTCTACGCGGGTAGGGCGGGCGCGGTTGCGCGGGCGCTGTATAATAATCGAACGGCTGACTGTCGCCCGGAGTGAGAACGGAGACCCATGAAAGCACATCGACCTATCTTGTTGATAAGCCTCACTGCGCTCGTGCTCGGCGCGTGTGGGCGCGGGCGAACCGCCGGGCCAGCGCCCCCGCCGCCGACCGGCGCAGGCGCCGCGCAAGCCGCCGCTCCACCGGCTGGCGATGTGCTTCCCGACCCCACCGCCACGCCGACCGGTCTCCCCATCACCGCCACGCCCAACCCGCGCGAGAGCCTGACCACCGCCGAGCTGCACGAGCGCCTCGACCCCTTCACCCCGGCGGTCGAGGGCTGCGTGCTGCCCTGCTATAACGGGCTGGTGGTCGGCGAGACGGGCTGGATCGGCGCGCTGAACTTCTACGCGCGGCTGGGCATCGGCCCGACGGACACCATCCCCGGCGACTACAACGCCGCGCGCGACGGCACGGGGCGGCTCGGCGCATGGCTGACCAAGACCTCCGACGCCGCGCAGGCCGAGGACATGGGGCTGGCCGCGCCGCTGGTCGACCTGTATCTGGAGGACGGCACGGCGCAGATTCTATACGTCGTGTGGCGCTACGCGCCGCCATACCTCACACTGCCGGGCGTGCTCGACGCGCTTGGGCTGCCGGGGCAGATCGACCTCGCGGTGGACCCGGCGACCGATCCCGCCGGGTACGTTCTGCGGATGCTCTACCCCGATCGACGGGCGGGGTTCGCCTTCTACGGGCAGATCGCGCCCGCGACCGGCGGCGCGGCGCTGTGCTTCGACGAGGCGCACGTCGAGCGGACGTTTTTCGGGCTGTTCGCGGAAGGCGTCCCCATGATGGAGGGGCTGGACGGCACCGACGCGCTGCGCCCGCTGGCGGAGGTCGACGGGCGGACGGCTGACGGCTTCGCCGCGGACCTCGCGGACGACGGCTGTCTGTCCCTGCCGGACGACGCGCTGAGTCTGTGGGCGGAGTGAGGAGGTGTGTGGGGAGGGGGATTGTGGGGCGCTGCCCCACACCCCGCCAACCTTTTGAAAAAAGGTTGGATCGAAAATTTAGTCGTTTGCGGCGCGGAGCGCCGCAAACAGGCATAGAAAAAGCCGGGATGTGGATCACTCCACGCCCCGGCTGGCTTTTTGATATCGGCGGTTACATCTCGTTGACGAACACGAACACCATCGGGCGGCGGCGCGTCTCCGTGTAGAAGAACTGCTCAAGCCCGCGCTGCACTTCCTGACGCAGGCTGCTGAGCGAGTCGCGCCCGTTGGAGCTAACCGTCGTGCGGATTTCGTCGCAGGCCCGCTCCATCATCTCCTGCGTGTCGCGCATGAACACGAACCCGCGCGAGATGATGTCCGGCTGGCCGACGAGCTGCCGCGAGTCGCGGTCGACGTGGAGATTGGCGATCAGCACGCCGTCGCGGCCCAGAATCTCGCGCTCGCGCATCACCGCCGGGCCGACATCGCCCACGATGGCCCCATCCACGAACACGTAGCCGCCCGGCACGCGCTCGCCGACCGTCATGCTGTCGGGCGTGAAGGTCAGCGTCGTGCCGTTCTCGACGACGGCGATGTTCTCCGCCGGGATGCCCAGATCGACGGCCATCTTGCTGTGCTGGTGCAGGTGGCGCAGCTCCCCATGAATGGGCACCAGGAACCTGGGCCGTATGAGGTTGATCATCAGCTTCATCTCCTCCTGCGCGGCGTGCCCGGAGACGTGCACCGAGGCGATGGGGTCGTAGATGACCTCCGCGCCGCGCTGGATGAGCTTGTTGATCGTGCGGTATACCATCTCCTCGTTGCCGGGGATGGGGTGCGAACTCATCAGGACCGTGTCGTCCTCCTCGACCTCGAGGTAACGGTGACGCCCGGTCGAGAGGCGGCCCAGCCCGGCCAGCGGCTCGCCCTGCGTGCCGGTCGTCATGACGAACACGCGGTGCGGCGGCAGGTTACGGGCCTCGTTGATGTCGATCAGCATCGAGTCGGGGATGTCCAGATAGCCGAGCTTGCGGGCCATCTCGACGTTCTTGACCATGCTGTAGCCCTGCACGACCATCTTGCGCCCGTAGCGCGCCCCGGCATCCGCCACCTGCTGGATGCGCGAGATCAGCGAGGCGAACGTCGCCACGATGATCCGGCCCGGCGCATCGCGGAAAACCGCGTCGAGCGCAGGCTCGATCCCCGTCTCGGACGGCGTCCAGCCCGGCACGTCCGCGTTGGTGCTGTCCGCGAACAGGGCCAGCACGCCGCGCGAGGCGAACTCGGCCAGCTTGGCGTAGTCGGGCGGCCAGTTATCCGCCGGGGTGTGGTCGAACTTGTAGTCGCCTGTGTGGACGACCAGCCCGACGGGCGAGGTCACGCCCACCCCCAGGCTGTCGGGGATGGAGTGGCACACGTGGAAGAATTCGACGACGAACGGTCCCATGCGCACGGTGTCATCGGCCTGAACGGTCATCATCGTCGTCTGGTTGAGCAGCCCGGCGTCGTTGAGCTTGACCTCCAGCAGCCCGCGCGTCAGCAGCGAGCTGTAAACCGGCGCGTGGACGTGCTGCATCACGTGGGCGATGGCCCCCGTGTGGTCCTCGTGCCCGTGCGTAATGATCACGCCCCGGATCGTGTCGAGCCGATCCATGATGTAATTGAAGTCCGGGATGATGTAATCGATGCCCAGCATGTCGTTCTCTGGGAACATGATCCCGGTGTCGATGATGATGGAGTCGTGCGTATCGTCCGTCACGTACTCCATGATCGTCATGTTCTTGCCGATCTCGCCGAGGCCGCCCAGCGGCACAACCCGCAGGACACCCTCGCCGCCGTCGGCGGGGTTATTTAACAACTGTCTTGCTTTCGTCACGTACAACTATCTCCTGAATTCAATAAGGAGTGATGGGGGAGTGCATCGAAGGCAGTCAATCGTGGCGTGGATTCAAGTCTGCTAAACGCACAGTTACCAATCGAAAACTTACCCTCATCACTACAAACTCACTACGGTTAAAACGTACAAAAAAATTGGGCCGAGCGACTCGCCTCAAGCCCAACAAAGGTCGATGTCTGGTTGTGGGATAACCGGTTTTCTGCGCTTAAATCAACGCTGCGACCGGTGGCACCTCGGAAAACATACCTGCGCGGGCTTCTCGTGTGGTCGATGTCCATGTATTTAGGCCTAGTGTAGCAGATAACCCCCTGCTTCACAACGGACGAGCGGCCCTGCGGCGCGTTTTAACGTGAATTTAAGACAGAAATGGCCCATCTGGAATGGGGGAATAGGGGGATGGCGGGATCAGCGCGCCACGCGGAGCGCCTCGACCGCCCCCGCGATGACCTCCACCGCCGAATCCACCTCGTCGGCGGTCGTGTACCGGCCCGTCGAGAGGCGCAGCGTCCCCTTTGCGGCGGGGAGCGGGACGTGCATCGCCCGGAGGATGGGGGATACCGTGACGCTGCCAGTGTGGCAGGCTGCCCCCGCCGATGCCGCGACGCGGTCCGCGATGCGGGCCAGCAGCGTATCAGCCTCGACGCCCGTAAACCCGACGCTGAGCGTGTTGGGCAGGCTGTGGTCGGGATGCCCGTTGCGGCGCAGGTCGCTCAACCGGTCGCGCAGCCCCTCGTAGAGCCGGTCACGCATATCCGCCAATTGACGCATCGCCGCCGGTAGATCGCGACCGGCGAGTTCCGCCGCCGCGCCGAGCGCCGCGAGATAGGGCACGTTCTCCGTGCCGGGTCGCCTGCCGTGCTCGTGGGAGGCCCCCTGCATCAGCGGCGCGAGCCTGACGCCGTGCCGGACGTAGAGCGCGCCGACGCCCTTCGGCGCGTAGAGCTTGTGCCCGGCCACGCTGAGCAGGTCGACGCCCAGCACGCCGACGTCGACGGTGATCTTGCCGACCGCCTGCGCGGCGTCGGTGTGGACCAGCACGCCGCGTGCGTGGGCCAGCGCGGCGATCTCGGCGATGGGCTGGATCGTGCCACCTCGTTGTTGGCGAGCATGATCGAGACGAGGATCGTGTTAGGGCGCAGGGCCGCCTCGACCGCCGACGGATCGACCATGCCGTACCCGTCGACGGGCAGGACCGTCACCTCGTAGCCGCGCTCGGCGTGCCACGCCCTCGGCTCCAGCACAGCGGGGTTCTCGACGGCGGACGTGATGATGTGGCTGCGCCCGCCCTTCATCTCTGCGACGCCCTTGATCGCCATATTATTGGCCTCAGTGCCGCCGCTCGTGAAGACGATCTCCCTCGGCGCGGCGCGGATCAGCGCGGCGAGCTGCGCCCGCGCCCGGTCGACGGCCCGGCGGGCCGCCCCCCCGTAGGGGTGCGAGCTGGACGGGTTGCCGAACTGCTCGGTGAAGTAGGGCAGCATCGCCTCGACCGCCGCCGGGTCGACGGGGGTCGTCGCGTTGTAATCGAGATAGATGGGTTTCGGGTCCATCGGGCCGCCTCTGGTATCGGGATGAGAGCATCTACCCCCGATTATAGCCGATTATGGCGAGGTGATCCGTTTGCCGCCCCTGACCCTGCCCGGCTATAATCCCGCCGTGAAATTCTCCATCTTCTCCCCCCGGACCCTGCTCGCCGCCCTGATCGCGCTCAGCGCTGCGTGGTTGGCGGGCTGCGACCAGATGCAGCTCGGCTATTACCGCACGCCGGGCAATTTACCCACCGTTTCGGTGGAAGCGGCTCAGAACGCCAGCCCGATCCCCGCCGAGACGGTCACGCCGTCGCCTCCCGCGACGATCCCACCGCTGGCGACCGTCACCCCCAGCCCCACGCTGACCATCACGCCCAGCCCGACGCGCACGCCCGTCGCCTGCACGGACACGCAGGGCGAGGTCATCGAGGAGTCGTTCGTCAGCCAGATCACCGGGCAGCCGTTCCACTACCGCGTCTATCTCCCGCCCTGCTACGCCGCCAGCGAGCGGCGCTACCCGGTGCTGTACATGCTGCACGGCCTCGGCGCGGGCATGGACGACTCGCAGTGGGACCGCATGGGGCTGGACGAGGCCGCCGATCAGGGCATTGCGCAGGAGGTGCTGGCCCCGCTGATCATCGTCATGCCGAACGGCAACGACGCCGACCACGCCCAGAATCACGGCCCCAGCCCGTACCCGGAGGTCATCGTCGGGGAGTTGATGCCCGCCATTCAGGAGCAGTACTGCACGTGGAACCTGCCGGAGATGCGGGCCATCGGCGGGCTGTCTCGCGGGGGGTACTGGGCCTACTGGGTCGCCTTCAGCAACCCGGACCTGTTCGGCAAGGTGGGGGGGCACAGCCCCTACTTCTTCCAGCCCGACTACCCGACGGACAAAAACCCCAACAATCTGGTGGATACGGCCCCCGGCATCGAGGGGCTGGCGATGTATTTCGATCACGGGCCGCAGGATTACGATCAGGTCATTGGCGGCGTGGCTCAGTTTATCGACCGGCTGTCACGGCGCGGGATCGAAGTCACCTACGTGCAGAATCCCTCCGGCGGCCACACCGAGGAATACTGGTCGTCGCACGTCGCGGACTATCTCACGTTTTACACGCAGGGATGGCCGCGCGATCGCGGCGCGCTGCCGAGCTGCCACGCCCCGGACTGAAAGCAAACCTGTGGTTTGCCCACCCGCCAACCCCACCCTGTGGTGGGGATGGCTGGACGCGCCGCGAAAACCTGACGAGTGTCCTATCCCAACGTAGGACGAGTGTCCCTGTACGCTCTGCGCGATTCACCGTACACTGAAGATATAACGCATCACAGCCCCGGCCACCCGACGGCAGGCAGGCGCTTTCGCGCTGTGTCTGCCGGACGAGCTGTTCATTCACCAGCTCCCCTCACGGGAGCAGCCGGGAGACCCCCGGTATCAAACGCCCCTGTGTGAAGAAAGGGAGGGAACGCTATCGCCTGAACAGTAACGTTCCTGCTGCCTCGTTTTTTACGTCCCAGCATTGAAGGAGCAACCGAATGAAAGAACAACTCACCGACGCCATCGCCAACATGCGGGAGGCTGAGGCCGTCGAGCTTGCCGGGAAGATGCTCGACGGCGGCGAAAGCCCGCAGATGGTGCTGGACGCCTGCCGCGACGCGATGAGCGTC
>CAZWUX010000218.1:0-7741 GCA_964637665.1 uncultured Anaerolineae bacterium | reverse complement strand
GGGAACATCGGCGCGGGCAAGACGACGCTCACCGAGCGGATCGCGACACGGTTGGGATGGGAGGCAGGGTACGAGACGGTCTCGACCAACCCGTTTCTGCCGGATTTTTACCGGGACATGCGCGAGTGGGCCTTCCACCTCCAGATTTACTTTCTGGGGGACAGGGCGGACATGCACCGGCGGTTGGCCGATGCGCCGCGCTCGGCGATCATCGACCGCAGCATCTATGAGGATGCGCACATCTTCGTGCGGGCGCTGCACGCGATGGGCAATATGACCGAGCGGGAAATCCTCGCGTACCGGCGGGTGTATGATCTCGTGATCGATGCGCTGCCGCGCCCGGACCTGCTGCTCTACCTTGATGCGTCCGTCCCGGTCATGCTGGAGCGGATCCGCGCGCGGGCGCGGGACATCGAGACGGGCATCACAGCAGAGTATCTCACGCTGTTAAATGACCTTTACGCGGAGTGGCTCACGGGGTTCGATTGGTGCCCGGTGTTGACGATCCCGGCGGACAACCTCAACTTCGTGACGAATGAGCGGCACATCGGGATCATCATCGACCGGATCGAGCAAAAACTGTCGGGCAAGGAGCAGGTCATCTTCCCGGAGGACCTGCGGAACGATCATGGCAAATGATCGCAGTCTGACCGCTGGTAGAAAAAATAAACTCCCTATCACACCGGATGGGGAGTTTTCGTTACGGGTTTGACGCGCGGCGTGGTTAGACGCTCGGACCGTGATCGGCCTCGGGGCCGGTCGCGGGGGCAGGGGTGGGCGGGTGGTTGATCTGGCGGATGACGAGGATCGCGCCCATCACAAGGATCGCAATCCCTAAGAAGGCGGCAGCCAGTGCGCGGCCCAGCGTGAAGATAGACCAGGGCGCGCGCGGCGATACGTTGACCTCGATGGTCCGCACGTCGGGCGGCTCAGGCGGGGCGGGCATTTCCGGCATTTCCGGCATTTCTGGCATCGCGGGCATTTCCGGCATCCCCGGCATGGCGGGCGGATCGGGCGGGATGGGCGCGGCGGGCCGCTCCACGCGCACGACCTGGTGAATGATGCGCGGGGTGGTCGACAGCCGTCCGGCCAGCACGATCACGCCGAGGACGAGCATCGCCACACCTAACAACCGCCGAACGTCAACCTTCCTCGCTGGCCTGCCTTCGGTTTCCACGATATCGCTCCTTGTCCACACAGGGAATCGTCTCTCCGTCGCTGTACGTTCATCTACGCAGGACGGCGCGGAAAGTTTCGGCCCGCTTACCAGCCGCCGCTGTTAAAGGTCTGCCAGACGATGGTCCCGCCACGCTCCTCGCGTGTATAGTCCTGATACCGGCCATCCGTGTAGGCGCTGATAGCCATCCGCCAAAAGGCGGTGGCGGATCGATTGATCTCGATCTGCGAGATTTGCCAGAAGCCGCGATAATCGTCAAACACGCTCCGGGCCAGCGACATCCCGATCCCCTTCCGCCGGAAGCAGGGCAGAACGAAAAACTCATCCACATTACGGCCCTCCCCGCCGTGCGGATGCTGATCCGCACGGTGGCCGATCAGCGCGAAGCCGGCCCACCGACCGTCTGCACGGGCCAGCCAGCCCGCGTAGCCTGCTTGCCCGGCGTAGCGGCTGAGCGGGAACCCCGGATCGAAGCGGCCATCCGGGCCGACGAAGCCGTCCTGCTCGTCGCAGAAGTAGATGCTGAAGTCGTAGAGGTAAAGCTGCATCAGCCGGTCGAGCACGTCGAGGTTGTCGAGCGTCACCCGCTGCCGTTCCATCGATCACCCCCGCCTTTTGCGCCGGGGTGGCGCGCCCCGGAGTACTTGTATGCCGATTGGCTCCATGCTAGACTGAAGTCCGCGCTTTTTCAACACATCCGGCGCAGGAGGAAAATAGGATGGCCTTCGGCAAAGTGACAGTTCGCACTGCGAGCGGTGAAATCCGCGAATACGAGCTGACGAAGCCGACGACTTCCGTCGGGCGTCAGCCGGGGAACGACATCGTGCTCAACACCGCCGCCGTGTCGCGCTATCACGCGCAGTTCGACACTGCCGAAGGTCAGGTGTACCTCGTCGACCTGGGGACCGTCAACGGGACGTTCGTCAACGACGAGCAGGTCGAGCCGGGGGGCAGCGTTCCCCTGGAAAACGGCGACCGGGTCGTGATGGGGGACGTGCTGCTGGTGTTCGCGTCGCCGCGTTCGCCGGGGCGGCTCGACATCAGCCTGACGCCCACGCCGACCGTCGTGGAGGAAGAGGGCGTGCCGTTCCGCATCGTGCTGGACAAGCCGCACCAGCTTCTCGCGCCCGGCGCGCGGATGCAGCTTATCCTCATCATCGAAAATCGAAGTGACGAACGCCTTACGCTCGACGTGGGCACGGGTGGGCTTGAGGATGGCTGGGTGAAGGTCAGCCGCACCCATGTGATACTCGATCCGTACGAAGACACGGAGGTCCTGATCTCGCTGCGCCCGCCGCGCATGAGCATGACTCATCCGGGGCGCTATCCGTTCACGGTGCGTATCTCGCGCAGTGACAAGCCCCGGCAGTCGCTCGAAGCGGTGCGGGAGATCGACGTGGTTGGTTATGGAGGGCTGGCGCTGGTGGTCAAGCCCGACAGCGATCAGAGTAGTTTCAGGATCGTCGCGCAGAATCAGGGCAACGTCCCGCTCGACATGTCGTTAGAGGGATTCGACGAGAATGACGAACTGACGTATCACTTCCGGCCATCCCGGCTCGCCATCGCGCCGGGGGAGTCGGCGCGCTCCGCGCTGCGCGTCGACCGCAGGGGGCGGCGAAGCGACACCCGCCCGGTGCCGTTCGCCGTCGTCGCTCACTCACATGACGCGGCGGGCTTCCGCGCGCCGGTATACACCCAGTATGATCCGGCGCGGAAACGCCGCGTGCCGCTCGCGATCACACTGCTGCCGATCCTGCTCGGCGTGCTGGTCATCGCGGGGCTGGCTGCCGGGGGGGCGCTGCTGCTTGGCCTGTGGAGTGTCGGGCAGGTGAGGGAGGCCGCCCCGACGGCGGCGATCGTGCTCACGGAGACGCCGACGGCGACCGTTGGCCCGACGCCGACCATCTTCGTGCCGCCGACCGCAGGGGCGGGTGACGTGCTGATCGATGGCTTTGAGGCCGATCTCAGTGAGGTCTCCTACCGGACTGACGTGTCGATCAACCTCAGTTGGACCATCGAGGGGGAGGTGAATCCGGGGCAGGTCACGCTGACCGATCAATTAGGCGACACGCGGACGGCGATCGAATTGTCGCGCGAGGACGTGCAGAATGGCAGCGTTACGATCCCCGCTTCGGAACTCGAACCCGGCATCCACAACTTCCAGCTTGCCGTCACGAACGAGGCGGGCGAAACGATGGTGCCATCGCTGACAAGCGTGACCGTTCAGGTGGAGAAGTGCCTCATCGCCGACCCGGATGCGGCCATCCTCACCGAACCCGGCACGCAGGCTGACCTGATCGATCCGCCGCGCACCTCGGATGAGGTCGTCATTCTGGGGCGCACTGAGGATGGGTCCTTCGTGTGGCTGGCATATGATGACCTCGATACGCTGGATATGCGCGGTTGGCTGCCTGCCGCGCAGATCACCTGCCCGCCGGACGTTCTGCTCGAAGATTACGTCGTCGTCTCGCCGGAGGATATTCCGGCCACGCCATCGGAGGAAGCCGACGACAGGGGCGATCCCAAGCCGACGGCCACCGGCAGCGCCGACGGCGGGTAAATCCCGGCGCGGGCCGCGCGCGTAAGAACTGCATCCCCCTTTCACGTCAACACAGATAGTGGTGGGCGGTCGAAGCCGGTGAGCGCTTCGACCGTCGAGTCATCGTGTGCAACGCGTCGGGTACCGGTGCGAGATCATGATGAGCGGTTTTGTGATCCGTATGGTATCCTCAGTAATCAGCAAGCAGCGGACCCCGCCTCAGGAGACCGTGTGGTGAGCACTTCTCACAGGATGCAAACTGTGGCCCTCGGAGTCGTGCTGGCAGCCGTCGCCTTTCTCTGGCTGCCAGCGGCGACCCACGCTGCGCGCGCCCAGCAGGCCGACGATCCGCTTCAGATCGAGGTGCAGGCGGGTTTCGACGGCTACGTCCAGCCCGGCACGTGGACGCCGATCTCGGTGACGGCTAGCAACGACGGCCCCGGCGTGACGGGCGAACTGCGCGTGCAGGTGGATCCGTTGGCCGGGGCGCGGACGAACTATGTGTACCCCATCGAACTGCCACGCGGCTCACGCAAGCAGGTGATGCTGTACGTGGCGGACCTCTCCGGGTTTGGCAACGAGATTCAGGTGGACCTCGTCGAGCGCGGACGCGTCGTCACGAGTGAGCGCGTGCGCGTCCAGATCGTGAGCGCGAATGTGCTGCTCGTCGGCGTGTGGAGCGACTCGCCGCAGGGCCTCGTGGACCTCGCGCAGGTCACGCCGACGAGCGGTGAGACGCGGCTGGCGGTGCTCACCGCCGAGGATTTCCCGGCGGAGGCACCGGCGTGGGCGGCGCTTGATGCGCTCGTCATCGCCGATGCGGACACCGGCCAGCTTTCACCGGAGCAGCGGACCGCGCTGGCGCGCTGGGTGATGGGCGGCGGGAGGCTCGTGATCGTCGGCGGGCTGGGTTACCAGCGCGTGCTCGGCGGGTTGGATGATATCGTCCCGGTCGGCGATGTCGGCGTGTCGACGGTGGATTTAGCGTCGCTGGCAACTGCGGTCGATGCGCCATTCGAGGCGCAGACTCCAACTGAAGGCCCGGCAGCGGTCGGCACGCCGATCCCCGGCGCGCGGACTCTGATCGGGGGAGAGGGCGGCCCGCTCGTCGTGTGGCGACCGTCGGGATATGGCTATGTAGCGTACCTTGCGCCTGACCCCGGCCTGAATCCGCTGATCGGCTGGGAGGGCATGGCCCCGCTGTGGCGGACGGTGCTCTCCGCCGGGCCCCCGCGCCCGTCGTGGGCGTATGAGATGAACTCGCAGTGGGATTATGCGCGGCAGGCCGTCGCGGCGGTGCCGGGCGTTAGCCTGCCGTCGGTCGTGCAGTTGTGCGGATTCCTCGCGCTGTACGTCGGGTTGATCGGACCGGTGAATTACTTCGTGCTGACGCGGTTGAAGCGGCGCGAGCTGGCATGGTTCACGATCCCGGCGCTGATCTTGCTGTTCTCCGGCGTGGCGTACGTGACGGGCTTCCAGCTGCGAGGATCGCGGGCCATCCTGCACCGGTTGGCGTTGATCCAGACCGGGGAAGGGGAGGACACCGCGCAGGTGGACGCGCTCGTCGGGGTCTGGTCGCCGCGCCGGGCGCGCTACGATCTGGAGGTTGGGCCGGGCTTTCTGGCCCGCCCGATGCCGCGCGACCTGGGCGGCGCGTTCGCGTCGGTGGCGGAGATGGAGGTCGAGGAGGGGGATGGCGTCGAGGTGCACGGCATCCAGGTGGACGTTGGCTCGATCCAGCCGCTGGTGGTCGAGGGCTTCACAACCGCAGGGCTGCGGGTGGAGAGCGCGCTGACGCTTGTACCGGAAGTAGGGGGCGTCCGGGTTCGCGGCGAGGTGCGGAATGAGGGTGAGGTCGACCTGCTCGATGCGTCGCTGGCGCTGGGAGGCGCGGTCGTCGCGCTGCCGAATCTACCGGCGGGGAGCGCGGTAGACGTGGATGAGCTTCTGGCAGGCGGGCAGGCCTCGCGCGGGCTGACAAGCTCGCTCGACCCGTACCCATCGGAGGGCAGCGGCTACGGTGGCCTATACAACACGTTCGTGTCGGGCGTGAGCGGGGGGGACTGTTATGGTCTGCCTGAATACCGCCGCCGCTGCAACCTGCTGCTAAGCATGACGAGCACGCAGGTGAGTGGAACTGACGTGTACCTGTTCGGGTGGGCGGATTCGATCCCGGTGGACATGCGCATCGTGGGCGGGCCGTCTGATGCGGTTGACACGGCGCTCTACGTCGTCGAGCTTGATGCCGATCTGGGGGTGGGCGCGGGTGAAGTGGTGGAAGTTCCGCCCGGTTTGATGGTGTGGAACGTGCTCGATGACCAGTACACGTGGGTTTCCCCCTACGATCTATACATGTACCCCGACGAGACGTACACGTTCGAGTTCAGGCCGCTGCCGGTGGTCGGGCCGATCGACGTGGAATCGTTCACGGTGCATCTGGAGCGTGATTATGGAACGGACGCCCCGCCGGAAATCCTGCTGAGAAATGTGGAAACCGGGCGGTGGGAGACGCTGCAAGGCGTCGATTATGGAGATACGGTCGTGGAAGATGCGGCGCGCTACGTTGGGCCGGGGAATGTGGTCGATCTGCGTATCGTCGGGGGAGCGGAGTCCTTCGGCTCGCAGATCTCGCGATTGGACATCACACTGCGCGGAATGACTGCTGGCGAGGAGTAGAGGTATGGCGGCTATTATTGAAACAAAGGGCCTGACGAAACATTATGGGAAAGTGCTCGCCGTCGAGGACCTGTCGCTGGAGGTTGAGGAGGGCGCGATCTACGGGTTCGTCGGGCCGAATGGCGCGGGCAAGACGACGACGATGCAGATTCTCACGACGCTGCTCGAACCGACGAGCGGCGAGGCGCGCGTAGCGGGATATTCCGTCACGCAGCAGCCGCGCGACGTGCGGCGGGTGATCGGCTACATGCCGGACTTTTTCGGCGTGTACGACGACATGAAGGTGTGGGAATACCTCGACTTTTTCGCGGCCTGCTATGACATCCCGGAGGCGGATCGCCCGCCGCTGATCCGCGACCTGCTGGAACTCGTCGAGCTGGATCATCGCGCTGATGACATGGTGGACAGCTTATCGCGAGGGATGAAGCAGCGGTTGTGCCTGGCGCGCACGCTGGCGCACGATCCGCAGGTGTTGATTCTCGACGAACCGGCCTCCGGGCTGGACCCGCGCGCCCGCGTCGAGATCCGGCAGCTTCTCGTCGAGCTGGCGAACATGGGTAAGACGATCTTCTTCTCGACGCACATCCTGGCAGACGTACAGGAGATTTGCACGCAGGTGGGCATCATCGAGGCGGGCCGCCTCGTGATGGAGGGCGACATTGAGGCGATGAAGCGGCAGCTCGTGCCGCAGCGCGAGATCATCGTCACGCTGCTGGGGGGCACGGAGCAGGCCAGAGAGCTGCTTTTCGGGCGGGAGGGCGTCCAACCGGTGGAAGAACTCAAGCCTGATAATGGGCGGACGCGGCTGTACGTCAGCCTTCAGGGGGAAGACACGGACGTGAGCAATCTGCTGGCTGACCTCGTCCGGGCGGACATCCCGGTGATGCACTTCGTCGAGGAGACACGGGACCTCGAATCGGTGTTTATGCGGGCGACGAAGGGCATCGTGTCGTGATGATGCGGGCGAGTGGGGGCTAATGGAGCGCCGGTCACGGGTGGGAGCGGACGCGGGAGCCGGGGGGCTGCGGGTGATCGCCGGGGAAGTGGGCGAGCGCGTGTCGCTCGTGCTGCGGCGCTGGTGGGAGAATCCGCTGTTGAACCATGCCCGGCGGCTGCACCCGATGCCGGTGGGGGCATTGAGCCGGGCGCTGCCCTATGCGATGTTCGGGTTCGCGGCGCTCGCGGGGCTGGCGTGGGCGGCGACGGGCGTCGTGCCCGCTGGTCGCTTCGCGGGCGCAGGCCTCACGGGTTTGAGTCTGGCCGCCGTGCTGCTCCCTGTGACAGCCGCCGCGCCCGTTTGTGCGGGGCGGACGGCGAGCCAGCTTGCGGCGGCGGGGCGCGATCCGCGG
>CAZWUX010000217.1:7406-7800 GCA_964637665.1 uncultured Anaerolineae bacterium | reverse complement strand
TCACCGCCGCATCCTGTTCGCGATGTACGACATGGGCATCCGGTCGAACTCAAGCTACAAGAAAAGCGCGCGTATTGTCGGCGAGGTGCTGGGCAAATACCACCCGCACAGCGACACCGCCGTTTACGACTCGATGGTGCGCATGGCGCAGGAGTTCTCGATGCGTTATCCGCTGGTTGACGGGCAGGGCAATTTCGGCAGTGTGGACAATGACCCACCCGCGGCAATGCGTTATACCGAGGTACGCCTGGCCAGGATTGCGGGTGAAATGCTGGTAGATATCGAAAAAGCTACGGTAGACTTTGTGCCTAACTTTGACGATAGCCTGCAAGAGCCCATGGTTTTACCGGCTCGGTTGCCCAACTTATTGCTTAACGGCAGTGCTGGTATTGCG
>CAZWUX010000217.1:0-7396 GCA_964637665.1 uncultured Anaerolineae bacterium | reverse complement strand
GGGCAACTTTGGCTCCGTCGACGGGGACAGCCCGGCAGCGATGCGCTACACCGAAGCGCGGATGGCCTCCGTTGCGGAGGAGCTGCTGGAGGACATCAATCAGGACACCGTCGACTTCACGGACAACTTCGATGGCACGCTGCAAGAGCCGGACGTGCTCCCCGCGCGCCTGCCGAACCTGCTGCTGAACGGCATCTCCGGGATCGCGGTCGGGATGGCGACGAACATCCCGCCCCACAACCTGCGGGAGATCGCCGCCGCCGTCGACTTCATGATCACGGGGATGTGCGCGCCGGAAGGTCAGGCCATCGACGAGGAACTGCGTGACGTGACCGTCGAGGACCTGATGCAGTACGTCACCGCGCCGGACTTCCCGACAGGCGGGCTGATCGTGGGGGCGGATGGCATCGTCAATGCCTACGCGACGGGCAAGGGGCGGATCGTCCTGCGGGCGGCGATGCACGTCGAGGAGATGAGCGGGGGGCGCTACCGCATCGTCGTGACGGAAATCCCCTATCAGGTGAATAAGGCCTCCATCGTGGAGCGCATCGCCGCACTGGTGCGCGATGGCCGGCTGGAGATGATCTCTGACCTGCGTGACGAGTCGGACCGGCGTGGGATGTCCATCGTCATCGAACTCAAGCGGGGCGCGCAGCCGCGCACGATCATCAACCGCCTGATGAAATACACGGCGCTCCAGAACACGTTCGGGGTGCAAATGCTGGCGCTCGTCAACGGGCAGCCGCGTCTGCTTTCGCTGAAGAACGCGCTGCTGCACTGGATCAACCACCGGCGGGTCGTGATCGAGCGCCGCACCATTTTCCAGCTTGAGCGCGCCCGGCGGCGGGCCCACATCCTCGAAGGGCTGCTGGTCGCGATCGCCAACCTCGACGCGATCATCCAGACCATCCGCCAGAGTCCCGACGCCGATCAGGCCCGCGAGCGTCTGATGGTGACCTACAAGCTGACCGAGGCGCAGGCGCAGGCCATCCTCGACATGCAGCTTCGCCGTCTCGCGGCGCTGGAGAGGCAGAAGATCGAAGAGGAGTACCAGTCGCTGCTCGAACTCATCGCGGAGCTTGAGGACCTGCTGGCCCACCCCAAGAAGGTGCTGGAGGGCATCCGGGAGGACCTCAACGAGCTGGCCGAAAAATACGGCGATGAGCGCCGCACGCAGGTCGTGCCGGGCATGGACGGCGACTTCGACGAGGCCGACCTCGTGCCGGACGAGGACGTGCTGATCTTCATCACGCGGAATGGCTACGCCAAGCGCGTCTCGGCGGAGGCGTACCGCACGCAGGGCCGGGGTGGCAAGGGCGTGACGGGCATGACGACGCGCGATGAGGACGTGGTCGAGCACATGTTCGCCGCCGGATCGCTCGACAGCATCCTGTTTTTCTCCGACAGGGGGAAGGTGTATCAGGAAAAGGCGTACCAGATACCGGATGCGGGGCGGACCTCGCGCGGGATTCCGCTGCTGAGCGTGCTGGCGCTCGACGGCGACGAGTCGATCACGGCGGCGCTGCCCGTGCCGAGCTTCGACGAGGTCGAGTACTGCACGATGGTGACGCGGCAGGGACGCATCAAGCGGGTCGTCGTGTCGGCGTTCGAGTCGGTGCGCCCCAGCGGGCTGATCGCGATCTCGCTCGACGAGGGAGATGAACTCGGCTGGGTGAAGGTCACAAAAGGCGACCAGGATTTGATCCTCGTCACGAAAGAGGGGCAGTCCATCCGGTTCAACGAAGATGAGGTGCGGGCGATGGGCCGCGCTGCCGCCGGGGTGAACGCCATCAAGCTGCGCAAGAACGACGAAGTCACGTCGATGGATGCCATCGACGACCCGGAGGCTGATCTGCTCGTCGTGACGACGAAGGGATTCGGCAAGCTGACCCCGCTGACCGAGTACAAGGCCCAGTCGCGCTACGGGATAGGCGTCCGCACGCTGGCCCACAACAAGAAAACCGGCCCCATCATCGCGGCGCGGACCGTGCAGCCCGGTGACCACGTGACGTTTATCACGACGGGTGGGATGGCGCTGCGCACGCAGGTAGATAACATCTCGCGCTACGGGCGGAACACGCAGGGCGTTCAGCTTATGAATCTCGCGCCGGGGGATGCCATCGCCTCGGTCGCGCTGCTGGAGGAGGATCGCCGCCTCGCGCGGCAGGAGGCGCTGGAGGCCGACCGCGCCGAGCTTCAGGCGCACCTCGAGGCCCACTCACACGAGCAGCCGGATGGCGCAGGGTCAACCAGCCAGCCAGAGGACTCGCCCGGCGAAGACGAGGGCTAGCCGGGATGATCGCCGCCCTCGGCATTGCCGCCATCTACCTTCTGCTTGCCGGTTACACCACCTGGCAGCGGGTCGGACGCAGCTCCGCAGAAAACTGGCTCATCGCGATCTGTGGGGCCTCCGCCGGGTTGATGGCGCTTTACGCGCTCATCGCCGGGAGGCTGCTCGCCTTCTCGCCGCCGCTGACCGCGTCGTATCTGACGACCATCGGCTTCGTGGTGGTGACGGGCCTGACCGCCATGCTGACGCTGGTCTACATCGAGACAGACAGGCGGCTGGCGCTCGGAATAGGGAGCGCCATCGCGGCGTGGATCGCCGCCGTCGCGGTCGCCGGTCTGATGGGGCTGCCGGCGGCCAGTGGGCTTCAACCCTGGGCGGAGCTTGTCCTCACCTCTGAACTGACTCTCTCCGATGAAATCGCCGTCGCGGGATGGGCGGCGCTGGCGGTGGCGCTGCTGGCGCTGACGTGGCGGGCTTTTCTGCGCACGCGGCTGCCGATGTACGCCAACCGCGTGCTGATCTGGGTGTTCATCGCGCCCGCGCTGCTGTTCGGGCACGCGCTCGCCGCGTGGATGGGCTGGCCCTGGCATCTCGCGGGGTATGGCATCGCGCTGGCAGGCACCGTCGGGGCGGTGTACAGCCTGACGGCGGAGCGCATCATCAACCTGCGGGAGCTAACGCGGCTCACGATCATTCAGGCGCTGCTGGCGGTCCTCTCGTTCGGGGTGGTGCTGGGCGCGATAGCCATCGTCATGTTCGCCCCGGTGCGGGACATCCCCAGCCCGGACGCGTGGGCCGTCGCGGTGGTCGCGGCGATGGTGGCGGCGCTCGTCCTGACGCCGCTGATCCAGATCGCGCGGCAGCCGCTCCGCCGCCTCGCAGGGGCGCGCAGCGCCGAACCCGCCGAGGCGATGCGCCTGTACACCCGCCGTATTCAGGAGGCCATCGAACTCGAAGGGCTGTCCGAGGCAGCGGTCGCGGCGCTGAAAGACCTGTTCAACGTGCGGCGCGGGGCGCTGATCCTCGCCACCCTCAACAATGATGCGGTGATTCTGGAGAGCATTGGCCGCGAACACACCGGATCGGCATCGGTGGGCAAAATCCCAACCGGCAGCCTGCTTTACACGCACTTCGTCGAGGAACGCGCGCCGCTGCTCCAGTACGACATCGATTACCAGAAGCAGTTCGTCGCCGTCACGGCGGAGGAGCGGGATTATTTCAAAGACCTGCGGATGGATATTTACGCGCCCATCGTCGCAGATGAGGAATTGGCCGGGCTGCTGGCGCTCGGACCGAAGGCCAACGATGCACCCTACCGGCAGGATGAGATTAACCTGCTGGAGATGCTCGCCAACCAGACCATCGCGGCGCTTAAGATCGCGCGGCTGGTGACGGACCTGCGGGAGTTGAACCGGCGCATCACGGCCCTGAATGAGGGCCTGCGCACCACGAATGAGCGGTTGGAACGACTCGACGCGGTGAAATCGGACTTCTTAGCCATCGCCTCGCACGAACTCAGGACGCCGCTGACGCAGATTCAGGGATCCGCAGAGTTGATGCTCGACATGGCGGCGGATGACACGCTCGACTCCGAGGAGATGACCTCGCTGCTGTACAGCCTGAGCCGGGCCAGCCAGCGGATGGGGGACGTGATCGGCGCGCTGCTCGACGTGACGATGATCGACGTGGAGAGCATGGACCTCGAATTCGAGGACACGGCCATCGCGGAGGTCATCAAGCGGGCAACCGAGTCGTACGTCGAGGCGCTGGCCCAGCGCGGTCAGACGCTCGTGGCGCGCGGGCTGGGCGATCTGCCGCTCATCAAGGCGGATGCGGACCGGCTCGTGCGGGCGTTCGAGAACCTGATCACGAACGCGATCAAGTTCACGCCGGATGGGGGCCGGATCGACATCACAGGGCAGGTGTACGAGAAGGACAGCGAGGGGCGGCCCCTCAGCGTGCGCATCACGGTCGCGGACACCGGGATCGGCATCGACCGGGCGCATCACAGCCTGATTTTCGAGAAGTTCTTCCGGGTTGGCTCGGTGCGGCTCCATTCGAGCGGCATCACGAAGTACAAGGGGGCGGGGCCGGGGCTGGGGCTGCCGATCACGAAGGGCATCATCGACGGGCATGGTGGTCGAATCTGGGTCAACAGCCCGGCGCACGACGAGGAAACCTACCCCGGCAGCACGTTCCACGTCGTGCTGCCCGTCATGCCGCCCGCCATCGCGATCCGCGCCCGGATCGATCAGATTCAGGCCTCGAAAGAAGATACGATTATCCGCCCGGCCCCGGAGGATTAGGCGGATCGGGGGCGCGGTGGCAGGGCATCGCTCCCACGACGTTACAGATTCTCACCCCGCGCACGAGCGCCCGCTCGCCCGCACCCCCACCGGAAACACCTCACGCCTCGACAAGCTCATCCGCTGACCAGTGAAGAGAATAGGCGGCTCCCGGTGGGACAGGCGCGCCGAGGAGACGCTCGGCCACCTGGTGAAACACGGCAAGCTCCCCGCTCGTGTAGTACGTCACCCGCCCCGCGCGCGTGGGGTCGTTCTCGCGCCCGGCGATGATCCGCCCGACCTGCCGGGCGATGGCGGGCGCGGGATCCACAATCGTCACAGCAGGACCGGCGGCCTCTTCGAGCAGCGGGATGAGAAATGGGAAATGGGTGCAGCCCAGCACGAGCCGGTCGATCCCGGCGTCGAGCAGCGGGGCGATGCGCTCGCCGACCACGCGCCGGGCCGCCGGGCCGTCAAGCTCCCCGGCCTCGACCAGCGTGACGAACTCCGGGCAGACCTGCGTCACGACCTCGACGCCCGCCGCAAAACGGTCGATGACGCTGGCGAATAATTCACCCTGATAGGTAGCGCGGGTGGTGATCACGCCGATGACGCCGCTCTCGGTGCTCTCGGCGGCGGGTTTGACGGCAGGCTCCATGCCGACGAACGGCACGTCAGGGAACACGGCGCGCAGGTGGTGGAGAGCAGCGGCGGATGCCGCGTTGCAGGCGACGACGATGACTTTCGCGCCGCGCGCGAGGAAAAACCGGGTGATGCCCTCCGAGAAGCGGCGAATCTCGGCGAGGGGGCGGGGGCCATAGGGCACGTGGGCCTGATCGGCGACGTAGAGCACGTCCTCAGCCGGGTGCTGGCGGCGCACTTCGCGCAGAATAGAGAGGCCGCCGACGCCGGAGTCAAGCAGCGCAATGGGGCGGGGATCCATCACCCTGTCCTTTTCCGCCCCTTACGAGGCGGGGCGGGGTAACAAAAAGCCCCTGTGGCGTCACAGGGGCAGCCTCGACGGGCAGCGCCGCGCGCGGAGTGGTCTCCGACGCGTGGCCCCCATCACCACGAAACACGGGGATCGTCACGGTCGAGGCGCACAACCGGCGGGCTAGGCCTCTTCCTTGCGGACGCGGCGCTTCTCGCGAAGCTGGGCGCGCCGCCCGGTGCGCTCGCGCAGGTAGTACAGCCGCGCGCGGCGGACGTGCGCGTGGCGCACGACCTCGACCTTCTCAAGCCGGGGCGAACGCAGCAAAAAGGTCCGCTCGACGCCAATGCCATGTGCGGCGGTGCGGCGGACCGTGAAGCTCGCGTTGTTGCCACCCCGTTTGACACGGATCACCGTGCCGGGGAAAACCTGGACGCGCTCGCGATCACCCTCGACGATAAGCTGGTGCACGCGCACGCTGTCGCCGGGGTTCAGGTCGGGTACGTTCGGGTTGGCCTCACGTTCAAGGGCCTTGATCAGTTTGTCATCCATCTCGTGATCGGCGCGGGGGAGCGCTCCGCGCCTGCCTCCTCTCATCGCAAAATTAAGCACATTCCCGGCGATGTCACGTATCTTCTACGGGAACGCCGCAGGCGCGGCACCGGACTCGTTTTCCGGCTGCGCCCCGGCTCGCTTGACGGGCATCTCAGCGCCGGGCCGACCGCCTTTCCAACAACAGACCAGCGCGCTGGCTGGTCGGTGGATAACAATTATGACAGCGGTCGTGCCGGGCGGCCTTTCGGCAGAAGGGGATTATAACGTCTCCGGGCAGGCATCTGCAAATGAAAATGGCGTGTGCTGGAAACGCAGGAGAGGTGTATGTGGGGACGCTGCCCCCAGGCCCCGTACAAAATCGAACTGCGTTCGATTTTGACCAGGAGTTTGCCTTCGGCAAACTCCACACTGCGGGGTCACGACCCCTGGACCCTATTAGATTTGAGGCGCGCGCTGCGCGCCTCAAATGGGGCAAAATGGCTTGATGCCGCTGCCTCGGTTATCATTGAGCGAACATCCACACGCCCGGAAGGGAGAACACCATGAGCGCCCCGGAAAACCGCCGCAGCATCGACACGCTGGCCGTGCAGGCTGCCTCCACCCCGCAGCAGGGCGAGGCCACGCCCGCCGTGCCGCCCATCACGCCGTCGGTGGGCTACGTCCACCCGGAGATGGCAGACTCGGACCGGGCGCTTGGCTATCCGGGTGGCACGCCCTTCGACCCCAACCGTTACGTTTACGCCCGCTATGGCGGGCCGACGCAGGCGGCGCTGGAGGAGGCCGCTGCCGCGCTCGAAGGGGCTGAGGCGGCGGTCAGCTTTTCGAGCGGCATGGCCGCGTTGCACGCCGGGCTGCTGGCGCTCGTTCCGGCGGGCGGGCGGATCGTCGCCGCCGAGCAGCTTTATGGCGTGACGCGCACGCTGCTGAACTGGATGCGCGAGCGGATGGGCCTCGACGTGCGCTTCGCGGACTTCCTCGACCTCGACGCGGCGCGGAAGGCCATCGACGCGGCGCGGCCTGACGCGGTGATCTGCGAGGTGCTGACCAACCCGCTCGTGCGCGTCGTCGAGGTGGACGCCATCGCCGAGGCGGCAAAGGCGGCGGGGTCGCGGCTGCTGGTCGACAACACGTTCGCCACGCCGCTGCTGCTGCGCCCGCTTGAGGTCGGCGCGGACGCCGTCGTGCACTCCACGACGAAATTCCTCAACGGGCACGGCGACGTGCTGGGCGGCGTGCTCGCGGGGTCGAGCTGGGACATGCGGCAGGCCTACGAGCTGCGCAAGCTGCTCGGCGCGATGCCGTCGGCCTTTGACGCGTGGCTCGTGCTGCGCGGGA
>CAZWUX010000216.1:0-7806 GCA_964637665.1 uncultured Anaerolineae bacterium | reverse complement strand
GGTCAGCTTCTCGTAGCTGAGCTGCAGCAGCGCTACGATGTAGTCGAGGTTGTGGGCGGGCTGCGGATTGTCGAGCACCAGCTTGTAGTTGTAGACCGCGCCCCTCAGATCGGTGTCGGCGTCCTCCGGCAGCTCGAAGTACGGATGGTGATCCAGTATCACGACGCCGCGCAGCTCGATTTCCGACCGGATGAGATCCAGCAGACCTTGAATCTCCTCCTCGTTCGTTTCGATCACATCGTCGCCGTCGTAGTCCTCGGTGGCCTGAAGTTCGAACTGCTGCATCTCCACGCCGTGACACTGCTGGCAGACGGCGACGTTCTCCACGCCGTCCGCGCTCCTCATGGCGAAGGAGTGGCCGCCGATGACGTTATGCCCCGGCAGCGGCTCGCCGTCTTCCGTCGTGCCGGGCGTCTCGGCCATGTGGCAGGTGATGCACGAGTCCTCCAGAATGGTGACATGCAGGATGTTCGGTAGCTCCTGCCCCCATGTGTAGCCGCCCGTCCCGTTGAGGAGTTCGGCTGCCGCCGAGTAGTGTGGCGTTTGGAACGAGTCGCCCTCGACCGACTCGACCGGGTCGACACGGGTGTTGTGGCACGTCATGCAGGTGGCTGCCGCGCCTTTGTCGGTAAGCTGAGTTCCATCGGGCAGCATCACCACGTTGAACACGCGAAGCTGGCCTGGGCTGTTGGCGTCGTGCGGATCGTGGCACACCGCGCAGGTGATAGGCTGGTAGTCCGTGCGGCGATCTTCCGGCGGCACGCCGTTCGCCGCGTCGATGTAGCCGCCGCCGGTGTGGCAGCCCACACAAGCGGCGCGATCTTCGCCGGTCGGATACCAGAAGGCGCGCGCCGTGCGGTCGGCGTGAGCGCTGTTTTCCCACTGCTGCGGGACGAAGTGATAGGGGTCCTCAGCATGGCACTGGGCGCAGACACCGTATTCAAGCCCGGTTGAAACCGGCCCGATGTTCTCCACATCTCCGGTGAAGTGATCGCTCCCCGGCCCATGACAGCTTTCGCACTGGACGTTGGCGAGCCCCGCTGCCTCAGGGTGCTCGGCGACCATCTGCGCCCAGTTGCCCTCCTCCATAACGGCGGGGAATTCCCACCCGCTCTCGCGGGCAACGTCGTCGAATCCCCCATCGGCGGCTTCAGGCCGGTTGTTGAAGCCCGTTGTGTGGCAGGCGATGCACTCCGGCGCGTAGTGATCGCTGGCCTCGCCGTCGATGGCGAGGGTGAAGATCGATGCGTGCCCCGTCGCCGACCAGTTCTCGACCTTGCTGGCATGGCAGGTGCCGCATTCGGGCGTGGTGGGCGCATCACCCGTCAGCGTGCCGACGCCGACGTACGACGCGGCGTGCACCGTCCACGATGTCGAGTCGACGTTCCCGGCCTCGTCGGAGGCGGTGAGGGTGAGGATGTAATCGCCCGGCAGGTCTGTCTGCCAGCGCGCGACGCCGTCCCCGGTCAGAAGCTCGGCTTCCGAGTCTTCGGGAGTTTCAAGCAGCCACTCGAACTCGAAGCCCTCGATGTCGATCCGGTAGCTCTGCGCGGCGGGGTCGAAGTCCTCCAGATTCTCGACGTGCATGTTGGGGTAGATGGCGTAGGGCATGATGATGGCCTGAAGCGGCTCGGCTTCAGGGTCCTCACCCGCCGGGATGGCGTACGCCTCGGCGGCAGCGTAGAATCCCGTGCCGATGACGCTGCTCGAAGTCGTGAAGACCGGCACCTCGGCCATCGCCTCGATGGGAACCGACTCGCCAGCCACCTCGTCCCCTTCCGCCGGTTCTTCGGCAGGCTCCTCGGCGGCCTCTTCTGCCGTCGGCTCCTGCTCGGCGGCTTCGGTCGGGGCCCCGGTTTCTTCCGCCTCAGCTGGGGTGGTTTCCTGTCCGGCGGTGGGCGTCTCGCCGCCGCCGCAGGCTGCCAGCAAGGCCGCCGCCATGAGGACGGCAAGAATACAGCCTGCCAGCCGGTATTTCTTGAGGATGGACAACGGGATTCTCCTTAAAAACTGAGCGCCAACCATGTGTGTGGCGTATAATGGGCGGCTGACGCCCGCCTACGCTTCGATACTGTCCGATCCGTATGCTCGTTCGGAGTCAAACTGGCACAATCGACGTGAGGGGCCGGGCCGTGCATTGGCAGTGTGTCCATATGGCAGGCTGCGACCAATAGAATTATGGTGAATTCCCCCCATATTCAAGAGTGAGAGACATCACTTATGTTTGGGATAAACGTCACAAAGCTATGACATTCATCCCATGCCTTGTGACATACCTCACATGCTTTGATGGGGCGAGTAACCCATAATAAGATCGAGTTATGTGCCAGTTCTACACCATCATACTGGCAAACTGCTGCCACGCAATTTCCTATGAGGGCGTTGGACGCCCTCCGCAGTAAGACGATCATGAATCTCCCTCTGACGGCAATCGATCCCATCGTGTTCGTCTATTTCGTATACGGACTTGCCTTTTTCACGATGGGGCTGGCCCTCACTTTCGAGACGACGCGTCATCCCGCCGATTCCATTATGCGGCGGGCGATGGTCGGGCTGGCGTTTTTCAGCATCGTTCACGGCGCACACGAGTGGTTCGAGATGTTCCTCCAGATCGAGCAGACGGTCTATGGCCGCCACGCGACGCTGGTGGTCGAGATTGTGCGGCTGGCCGTGCTGATCATCTCGTTTGGGGCGCTGTCGATGAGCGGCTGCGCCCTGCTCTGCAAGCGCCCGAAAGGGCGCATGGGCTGGGTGTTCCCCGTGATTGTGACCGTGTATCTCGCCGGGCTGGCCTTCATCGTACCCGACTTTATGCGCGGCTGGGACGTTCTGCTGCACGTCGTCGACGCATGGACGCGTTATTCGATGGGCGTCGCCGGGGCGGTGGCGGCGGGGCTGGGGTTGATCCTGCACGGGCGCGATCAGGGGACGATTAACGCCCGAATTCGGCGCGGACTGTATATCGCCGGGGGGACGCTGATCGCCTATGGTGTCATCGGCCAGACCGTGCCCGCACCCAGCGCGCTGTTCCCGTCGACCGTCTACAATACGGAGACGTTTCAGGCCCTGTTCGGCTTCCCGGTTCAACTGCTGCGGGCGGGCATGGCGGCGATAGCGACCGGGGGATTGATGATCGCGCTGCGCGAGGCCGAGTTCGAGCGCTACCGCGCGCTCGAAACCGCCAACGCCGCGCGATTGGCCGCCGAGGCTCAGGCCCGCGATGCGATTGCCCGCCGGGAGGCGCTCCAGAAGGAGCTTCTCCGCCGCACCGTCGCCGCGCAGGAGGCCGAGCGGGCGCGCATCGCCCGCGAGCTGCACGATCAGACCGGCCAGATGCTCACCGCGTTGACGTACCACATCGCGGCGCTCGGCAACGGCAAGCCCATCGACCCGAAAACCGTCGACGATCTGGCCCAGCTGGCCGATCAGGCGCTCACCGAACTGCGTCATATCGTTGTCGACCTGCGCCCGGCACAGCTTGACGATCTGGGCCTCGTGGCGGCCCTGCACTGGCTGGCGGATGAGACCCGCCGCCGCCTGCGGCTGGACGTTCAGATCGCCATCGAAGGGCGAAAAACACGCCTGTCTGACGATGTGGAGACCGCGCTGTTCCGCATCGCGCAGGAGGCGCTCACCAACGTCGCCCGGCACGCCGGGATCGACAGGGCGTATCTCGAACTTGCCTTTAGTAAAGGGCAGGTGCGAATGACGGTGCGGGACGAAGGCCGCGGATTCACCCCGCAGGCCGTCCTGCTGATAGAGCCATCCGGCGAACCCGCCTGGGGTCTGATCGGGATGCAGGAGCGGGCCGATGCGGCGGGCGGCAGGTTAGACATCATCGCCACGCAGGATAAGGGCGTGACGGTGTGCGTAAAGATTCCTCTATCCGGGGAGAATGATCATGGCCGAGAATGGGCCGATCCGGCTGCTGTTGGTGGACGATCACGACGTAGTCCGGTCGGGGATAAGGGCGCTGCTCGAAGCGCAAAATGATATGGAAGTCGTCGGGGAGGCGGCGGGCGGCGAGCAGGCCGTTGCCGCCAGCATGGAGTTGACTCCCGATGTCGTGTTGATGGACATCACCATGCCGGGCATGGATGGCATGGCGGCGACCCGCCAGATGGCCGAATGCTGTGGCAGCGTGGCCGTGCTGGCTCTGACGATCCACGAGGGGCGTGAGTATTTCTTCGAGATGCTCAACGCCGGGGCCTCCGGCTACGTTCCCAAGAGCGCCGCCGCCGAGGAGCTGATGATCGCCATCCGGGCCGTCGCGCGCGGCGAGGTGTACATTCACTCATCCGTCGCCCAGCTTCTTTTACAGGACCACCTGCGGCGCAGCCAGGCGGACGACGCCGACGGCGCGATGGACGATCTGACCGACCGGGAGCGTGAGGTGCTGACCCTCCTCGCTGAGGGGCTGCTGAACCGGGAAATTGGCGAGCGGCTGGGCATCAGCCCCAAGACGGTCGCGCGCCACCGGGAGAACATCATGCGTAAGCTGGAACTGCACAGCCGGACCGAACTCGTGAAATATGCGATCAAGATCGGCCTGATCGACATCGACGCGGTCTGATCCGCTGCTGGTGCGGCCCTGACATCCGGAAGCCCCTTCTGTGGATTATAGACTGTTATAATAATTGCTTATATGGTCTTTACGGGCGACGATTTTGGTGTACACTGGAAGGGACTGGCAAGCAGCCCGACCTGCTTCTTTCTATGTGACGATATCCCCTGCGCGCGGCGGCGTGTGCCTGGCGAGCTGCGAAAGCGGCGCACTCGCTGCCGGGTAAGCCTCCATAAGTGTACGGCTTCTTAACGGCGTTGGGGATCGTAACAACAAACCCGGCTCAACCTGAGCCGGGTTTTGTTGTGCCGTTTGGTCTGCGGATCGCCTCTTAAACGACGATGATGCGGGTGGCTGGCTCGCCTTCCTCTCGGAAGCGGTATTCCTCATCATAGCTGAGGTGGGGGGCCGTCCAGCGGTAAACCCATTTCGCCGCATCCGCAGTGACGTTGATACAGCCATGACTGCGCGGTGAGCCGAAATTATTATGCCAGTACGCCCCGTGAATCGCTGCTCCGGTGCCGCCGAAGTAGGTGCACCAGGGCACGCCGTTGACATCGTATGGCAGGCCGATGTCGCCGCCACCGCGCATCCGGCGCGAGGGCCGCTTGCGCTCGACGACGTATTCGCCCTCGACGGTGCGGAAGTCGTGCAGATTGCCCTCATCATCCGGGTAGCTCGACCCGGAGGCAAGCAGCGTCTTAAACACGACGCGGTCACCCTCATAGCAGGTCAACGTCTGCGCGTTCAACGAGATTTCGATCCGCTTATCCTCCGTGTTGAGCGAGATCGGGTCGAACTCCTCCCGCGCGACGAGCCGCACGTTGCGGGCCAGCACCCAGGCCGGGCGCTCCGGCTCAATGTCGTCGTACAGCCGGTACCATGTATCCCCCTCATCGTCGGTCGTCGACTCCAGCACCCGGTGAACCTGGCTGTAGAAGCACTTGTAGTGATCATAATCGTAGCGCGCGCCCAGGAACGAAGGGCGCTTGTGCTGGAAGCACTCCGGCACCGTGATCTCGCCCCACAACCCCTCTGCGGGAATCTCCACCGGTTCATTGAAAACCTCTCGGCAGGGCAGCAAGTGCGCGGAGTGAATGTAGCCATCGTTCGTCTCGAACCACACCGTACTCCAGAAGCGGCTGTCGTAGCGCTCCCCACGCACCGAGCGGTAAATCGGCGCAATGTAAGAGCCATGGCTCCCCTGCCCGCCATAAACGTTGCGTACGCGCCCGTAGCTCGACCCCGGCCCCTTCCAGATGCTAACGCGATTCCAGGGGTGGACACGCCCCAGCAGGGGCGGGTAGTTGTAAATCTCGTTATACGAGTTCAATTCGTTGTCGAAGTCGATGTTGGACGAGCCATCATCCGGGCTTGTGTCCTGGGCCAGCGCCTCGCGCGCAGGCCCGGCGGCCAGCGCCGCAGCGCCCAACCCGGCGGCTTTCAAAAACTGGCGTCGTGTCACTAACGGCGGCATAGAGTCCCTCTCGTCATCCCTGATGTGTGGGGGATTATAGCAGGCGGATACGTTTCTTCAACCCGCCGTTTTGCCCTCTTTCCCATCAAAAAAAACCGCCGCGCGGACGGGGCGCGGCGGTCAATCACTGCGGCAGGGAAGACGGCGATCAGCTTTCCGCTTTGCCATCCTTCGCTTCCTTCGCCTCATCCGGGTCGGGTTTCTTCTCCGCTTTGGCCTCGGCCTGCTCTTTTTTATCGACCTGCTTTGGCCGATCGCTGCCGTTGGCTTTTTCACCGGACTTTTTGGCGATAGTCGATCCTGCCCCCGGCCCGGTGGAGGGTGCAGCAGATGTCGGCTTTTCGGCTTCTTCTCTGCTTTTCTTTTCCTTTTCGTCCGCTCCAGCTTCAGACCGTTCACCGGCGGCGGGTTTCCCGGCTGGCGATGCGGCTTTCTCGGTGGCCGGTTTACCGGCGGCCTCCGGCGCGTGGCTGTTGAGCAGCTCCCCGACGCGCTCGATCAACTTGTCCGGCGCAAACGGCTTGAGGATGTAATCCACACCACCCGCCTCAAGCCCCGCTTTGACCTCGTTCTCCTGCCCTCTGGCGGAAAGAAACACCACCGGGATTCCTGCGGTCGATTCGTCGGCCTTCAACTTACGGCAGGCCTCATAACCCGTCATACGGGGCATCCGCACGTCGAGGATGATCAGGTCGGGATCGTCCTCCTTCGCATGTGCGACCGCGTCGACCCCATTCGACGTGGAAATGACCTCGAAACCGCCGAACTTGAGCGTGAGGGCGATCAGGTTGCTGATGTCGGGTTCGTCTTCGGCGACAAGTATGATTGCCATTCCATCCGTCCGCTGTTTAACTGGTCGTCGTCGTTACGCTGCCACGTATGCGCTCGGTCCCCGGTGCTGCGCGGAATTTGGCGGGCAGCCACACGCTGAACGTGCTGCCCACGCCTTCCTCACTCTCGAACCAGACGCGGCCATTGTGAAGCTCGACGAGCTGCTTGACGATGGACAGGCCGAGGCCGGTCCCGGCGGCCTCGAACACGACCGGGTTGCTCTCGTCACGGTAAAAGCGCTCGAAGATGCGATCCTGGCTGTCCTGCGCGATGCCGACCCCCGTGTCGATCACGTCGATCTGCACGCCGTCCTTGCCGGGCATCACCCGCAGCGTCACGCGGCCCTCGTCGGGCGTGTACTGGTAGGCATTGCTGATGAGGTTGGTGAGAATCTGCACCACGCGGTCGTAGTCGGCCTCGATCAGCGGGACGTGGTCGGGCAGCACGGCCTGAATCCGCAGGTCGCGCCCCTCCTGCTGCATCCGCCCCCGGAAAGCGGCCAGCACGTCCCCCACGATGGCCTCGAGTTCGACGGTCTCTATGTCGAGGTCGATCTGCCCCTGCTCGATGCGCGAGATATCTAACAGGTCATTCACGAGCAAGCTCAACCGGTCTGCGTTGCTCTTGACGGTTTCGAGGAAACGCCGCTGTTCAGGCGTGACCTCACCTGCCGCGCCGAGCAGCAGCAGGTCGGCGTATCCCTTAATGCTCGTCATCGGGGTGCGAAGCTCGTGTGAGACGCGCGCCACGAACTCGCTCTTGATGCGGTCCGCCATGACCTCCCGCGTGATGTCACGGAAAACCGAGACGAGGCCGATGTACTCACTGCCATGTCGCACCGGCGAGACATGCACCGAGACGACGCGCTCGTCGAACTCAAGCTGCTCGGAGACGAAGCTGCCCTCGATGGCGCTGGGGTCATCCTGCCAGCGCT
>CAZWUX010000215.1:0-7841 GCA_964637665.1 uncultured Anaerolineae bacterium | reverse complement strand
GCGATCCAAGCGATCCCGCTTATCCGGTGCTCGACGCCGTGCGGACGGTCTGGTCAAGCATCTGGTACTTTCGGGCCTTCGAGGAACGGGAGTACAGGGGAATCGAGCACGAGAGCGTGGGGATGGCGCTCCTGGTGCATCACTCGTTTCCCTTCGAGGAGGCCAACGGCGTGGCCATCACCGCAAACCTCTTCGACTCCCTTTGTATGGAACCCGGTTTCTACGTCAACGCGCAGTTCGGCGACGAGTCGGTGGTGCTGCCGAATCCCGGCGTGACTAGCGACTCGTTCGTCCTTCACTACCAGATGCCGGGCCAGCCCATCGACAAGCTCCGGGACGCCTTCCCCTGTCAGCGCGTTCGTCACCTCAACCGGGACGGACCAGGAGGATACAAGCTCCCCCGCCGGTTCCTGACTTCTGTCCGGCTCAATACGGTCGGCAGCCGAGCGGTGATGCGCCACCCGGCGGTCCTGCACGCTGCCACCCAGATCGAGCATGGCCCTCAGCGTGCGCGCAGTACCCTCAGCGCGCGGATCATCCGCCTTATTCACGACGAGCACATCCGCGATTTCGAGGATTCCCGCCTTGATGGCCTGCACGTCATCCCCGAACCCCGGCGCCTCGACCACGACGACGGTGTGCGCCAGCCGGGCGATCTCCACCTCCGCCTGCCCTGCCCCCACCGTCTCGACGATCACGATATCGAATCCCGCCCCATCCAGCGCCATGACGGCATCCGCCGTAGCCCATGCCAGCCCACCCAGGCTGCCGCGCGTCGCCATGCTGCGGATAAAGATGCCGGGGTCCCCGGCAAGATCGCGCATCCGTATCCTGTCACCAAGCAGCGCGCCGCCCGAAAACGGGCTGGTCGGATCGACGGCTACGATGCCCACCGTCCGACCACGGCGGCGGTATTCGAGCGCGATCTGGTTCGTCAGCGTGCTCTTGCCCGTGCCAGGCGCACCCGTCACGCCGATGACGTGCGCCTTACCGGTGTGCGGATACAGCACGGCGAGCGCCTCATCCGCCTCCTGCGAGCCATCCTCGACCAGCGAGATCAGCCGCGCCAGCGCCCGCCTGCTTCCAGCAGTGACATCATCTGCAAGCGACGCGGCATCAACCACCAGTCGGAACCGCCTCTCTGATCGTGCGGATGATGTCCTCCGTCAGCGCGCCGGGGCCAAAGACCGCCATCACCCCTGCTTCCTTCAGCGCCGGGATGTCCGCGTCGGGGATGATCCCGCCGACGAACACCGCTACATCCCCCATACCGCTGGCCCGCAGAAGCTCGATCACGCGCGGCACGAGCGCGAGGTGCGCGCCCGACAGAATCGAGAGGCCGACCACGTCCACATCTTCCTGCAAAGCCGCCTCGACGATCATCTCAGGCGTCTGCCTCAGGCCGGTGTAGATGACCTCCATCCCGGCGTCGCGCAGCGCGCGCGCCACCACCTTTGCGCCCCGATCGTGCCCATCGAGGCCTGGCTTGGCGATCAGCACACGGATATTGCGTTCGCTCATAGCGCCTCTGGCGACCTCCTAATTGGTGTCGGGCTGGTGTCTGGGGCCATTATACTTTGTCATCCGGGGTAGTGAAACCCTTTTTGCTCGTTCGGGCACCATTCCCACAGTGATCCTAGCAAAGACCGGATGCCACTCACACATGACTTTCATCAGGCCCCGATTCTGGCTACACTAGAATCATCATGCCCACACTACGACGCTGGTTCGAGGCGGAATACAAACGGCTTCAGGCCGAGGATAAGGGCGCGCTGGCGCTGGCCTTCGACGCATTCTGCGACCTGTACTTCGAAGGGCACCCCGTCGAGGCTCTGACCGCGCTGCCCGACGTACGCGCGCTGGCCCGCGCGCTGGACGAGCCGGTGTGGGAGGTCGTAGCCGACTATTACGACGCCTCCGCACATATCAACTGGCTGGGCGATCTGGCCTGCGGGCGCGATCTCGCCGTGCAGGCCACCGTGCAGGCAGCCCACCTGAACGCCCCGATCCCGGCCCTGTACGCCCGCGAGACGCTGCTCCGGGCCTGGCTGGACACCGACGGGCCGGGCTACAGCACGTCCGTGCTGGCCGCCGCCGAGGAAATCCCCCGGCAGGCGGTCACACCCGATGTCGCCTCCCGCTTCCAACTCGTGCGCGCGCACGCGCTGGCCGCCTGCGGAGAGCGCGATCTCGCCGCCCGCACGGCGCTGGCCGCCTTACCCCCGCTCAGGTGGCCCCCCGCTTACCAGCACAGCCTGAAGGGCAGCACACTGCTGTGGACGGATCGCCCGGAAGAGGCGGCGGACGCTTTCCGGGCCGCCATCGCGGAGTTTGAGAGCGCCGGGCAGCACGTCGAGCGCACCGGCGCCGCGATGGGGCTGGGCGAGGCCCTGCTGGCCCTCGGCGATCTGGACGCCGCCCTGACGACGCTCGACGCCGCCCACGAGGCAACGCAGCGCTCCATCAACCGGGCACACATCGCTCAGGCCCGCGGCCTCATAGGCCGCGTCCTGCTGGCGATGGACGCCCCCGGCGACGCGGCTGGCTGGCTGGACGCCTCACTGGACACATTCGACGGGCTGGGCTGGGATCGGGCGGAGGCCGAGACGACGGTCCTGCGGCTGTATGCGCTGCGGGAAACAGGCCGCGCGCGCGGCGCAAGCTGGGACGCGGCCCTGTGGGAAGCAGAACGGGCTGTCGGCAGGCTACGCGACGGGGGCCGGGGATCGGGCCTCGCGGACGAGCTAAACGCACTTTCTAACGGGCGCGCCGCCTGACCGGGGTTGTGGTCGGTCGGCGCCGCCGGGGGTGGGATGTTCTAATCGATCTCCTGATATTCCGAAGGCAGCACGTCCGAGATGTTATGCTGCACCGCATAAGCCGCCGCCTCAGTGCGGTTGGCGACGTTCAGCTTGTCGAGCACGCGGCTGACGTAATTCCGCACCGTGCCCACCGCCAGCCCAAGATCGGCAGCGATCTCACGGTTGGTCATCCCCTCCACAATGAGCGCCAGCACCTCAATCTCCTGCGCGGTTAACTCCTTGAACGGCGTCATACGGCGCGTGCGGCGGGCATCATGAATCGCATCGAACGTGTCACTTAGCTGCGACGGGTCGAGCACGTTCTCACCCCGGCTGACCCGCTCGATCACCTCGATGAGCCGATCCGTGCCACCCCGCTTCAGGACGTACGCCGAGGCCCCCGCCCGCACGGCCTCGTACAGCAGGTGATCTTCTGCATACGACGTGAGCAGAATCACGCGGCACCCCTCCACCTCCTCGACGATCGCGTGGCACGCCTCGATCCCGGAGCGCCCCGGCATCTGAATGTCCATCACGGCGATGTCGGGCTTGACCTCCCTCGCCAGCTCAACCGCCTCATCGCCTGACGACGCCTCGGCCACGATCTCGTACTCAGGGTGGCGCTCGATGAGCGTGCGCAGCCCCTCCCGCACGACGGTGTGATCGTCGGCCAGCAGAATTCGCACTTTCTCCCCGCCCGGTTTTGTCATTTCTGGTGCAGCCCGTTTTCGCCTTACGTTCAACCTGATTATATGGCGAGCGCCTATCAACCGCATGTCAATCGACGCCCGCCGCCTGGAATCGGCTTGCCAAACGCGCCAAGTCATGCGACGATCCCTGTGTACGAGACGAAAACCCCCGATCTTCCATCTTCACAGCGAGGGAATGGTAGACCATGCTCACACAGCCATTGGCGCACACGTTCAGCATCGCCGCGCGCGATCCGTCGACCGGGCAGTTCGGAGTCGGCGTGCAGAGTCACTGGTTCGCAGCTGGCGCGATCGTGCCCTGGGCCGAGCGCGGCGTTGGCGCGGTCGCCACGCAGGCGCAGGCCGACACGAGCTACGGCTATCTGGGGCTTGACCTGATGCGCGCGGGCAAATCCGCCGCACAAGCCCTGAGCGCGCTGGTTGCCGCCGACCCTGACAGCGCGATCCGGCAGGTGGCGATGGTCGATGGGGAGGGGCGCGCCGCCGCCCACACGGGCGAGCGCTGCATCGACTACGCCTGCCACCTCACCGGCGAGGGGTTCAGCGTGCAGGCTAACCTGATGGCGAACCCCGGCATCTGCGAGGCGATGGTGGCGGCTTATCAGAACGCATCCGAGGGCGACTTCTCCGGTCGCCTGCTCGCCGCGCTGGAAGCCGCTCAGGACGCGGGCGGGGACGTGCGCGGGCGTCAGTCCGCCGGGCTGCTCGTCGTGCCCGGCCCGGACGATCCACTCGACCGCAGCGACGCGATCACCGACCTGCGTGTCGACGACAGCGACCAGCCGCTCGTCGATCTGCGCAGGCTGCTGACCATCCAACGGGGCTACGAGTGGCACACACAGGCGATCCACGCTGTGTCGATCGGGGATATGGCGCAGGCGCGGGCGTACTACGGCAGGCTGCGCGGGCTGGTCGTCGGGACGCGCGAGCCGCAGTTCTGGTACGCCACTGCGCTCGCCGAACACGGCCATCTGGCCGAAGCCCTGCCGATCTTCGCAGAGGTGTTTACCGTCGAGCCTATCTGGCGGGATCTGATCGACCGGCTGGTAAAAAGCGGCGATTTCTCCGACGATCCGGCGGTGATCGAGGCAGTGAAGGGGGTTAAAGCAGGCGAGTCTTAGGGTCGCGCCGATCCGCCCGCAGAGAGGAACAAACCGCCTGTCAGACCTCCTCGGTCTTTCTGGCGGTCGTGTCTTTCCCGGTGTCTGTGGGTTCGGCGGACTTTTTGGCGGGTCCGGTTTCTCCGGCCTTTTTTGTATCCCCGGCGGGTTCCGTTTTTTTGGCCTCTACAGCAGCCGTCGGCGTCTTTCCGTCTGGTGTTTCCCCGCTCGGTGTTTTCTCGTCCGCTGTCTCCGCCGGTTTTTTGCCGTCGCCGGAAGGTGCATCCGGCCTGTCAATGACATGCAGCATGATGATCATGTTGCCCAGTGTCATCAGGTCCTCATCATTTAGCCGGGTCGCGACCCCCGGCCCGGAGTGAACCCCGTTGACCGAGGTGCTGTTCGTGCTGCCCCGATCGATGGCGAACAGGCGTGTTCGTGTGGGCCGCAGCATGACGTGCTCGCGAGAAACGCCCATTGCGTGTGCGCCGTACGGTTCGAGGTCCAGAATGATGCGCCCCGGCTGGCTTTTCCCCCGCCCCAGAATCACGTCCCCGTAGAGGTCCAGCCCCATATACATGCGCTTGTCCTTCGCGTACAGCTCCAGCCAGATGCGCCAGGGCTTATCCAGCAGCAGATCGTCATCCGAGCCGGGCTTGTACGGCAGCGGATGGTAGGCGATGTCCTCCACGCTCGACTCGAACCCGAACGGCGTGTGCTGCGCCAGAAAGCGGCTGAAGATCTGGTCCATGCGTATCGCCGGGCTGACGGAGACGATGAACGTTTCATCGCTGCTGTCTCCGATTCTTCCCGTTAGCTTCATGGAGTTATTATCCATCGCAGGGGCACCCGTTTCTGCTGCGCGCAGGCTGGCATATCATGACTGTCCCATATCTCGCTGACACTGCCCTGCCAGAATACGGAACAGTCTGGCTAGATTATATCACGCCTGGTACGACATCCCACCCGCCGCGTCCGGGGGTATCGGGAGATCGATGCAGGCCGCCGCGAAGACTTTTGTGGATACACCTCTCGCCCGCCTGATCACGCCTCTCGCGGATGCCCATCCGTGTTGTCACCGGGGTTGGGACGCGTTATACTCACGCCCGTTGTATCAAATCTGACCGGTGGGCCTCATCTCCGGCCCACCCGGTGTCTTGAAAGGGAGATTGCCCAGAGATGTCGCTGACGAAGCAGGAAAAACAACCCATTATCGACGAATACGCCACGCATGAGGGCGATACCGGCTCGACTCAGGTGCAGGTGGCGATGCTCACCCACCGTATCGAGCGCCTGATCGAACACCTGCGCGAGCACAAGCACGACGAGCACACCCGGCGCGGCCTGCTCAAGCTGGTTGGCCGCCGCCGTCGGCTGCTCAAGTACCTGCGCAGCACCGACCCGGAGGAGTATCTCCAACTCATCCAGCGGCTCGGACTGCGTCACTAAGACGACGCCTCGACGAGCAAGATCCACAGGCGGGCAGCAATAAGGCCATACGGCCCTGCTGCTCGCTTTGGTTTTTTCGTCAGGTCGTTGTAGACTCTAGGCAGTGTTAACTTATCGGTTTAAACGCGGCCCGTAGGAGCAGGAATTGGAAAGCGAGATCAAGCACAGGCTGAAAGGCACCCTCGCGAAGAGGATGCGCCACCCGCTTGATGCCGGTTTCCAGTCCCTGGGCCTCCGGGCAAATTGCAGTGGAGGCAAAGCACAGTATGTCTATGAAGGATATCAAGCGGTATAAGGCCACCGTCGGCAGCAGCGAGTTCTTCGTCGAAACCGGACACCTTGCTGAGCAGGCGGGCGGGGCCGTGACGCTGCGCGAGGGCGAGACGATGGTCATGGCGACGGCCACGATGTCGAAAAAGCCCCGCGAGGGCATCGACTTTCTGCCCCTCAGCGTCGACTTTGAAGAACGTCTGTACGCCGTTGGCCGGATTCCGGGCGGCTGGTACCGCCGGGAAGGTCGCCCGCCGACCGAGGCGATTCTCGTCGCCCGCATGACGGATCGCCCCCTCAGGCCGCTTTTCCCCAAAGAGATGCGGAACGAGATTCAGGTGATCCTCTATCCGCTCTCCCACGATCAGGAGCACCAGCACGACATCCTCGCCATCAACGCGGCGAGCGCCGCCGTGCATATCTCCGACATCCCCTGGGGTGGGCCGGTCGGTGCTGTGCGGGTGGGCCGCATCGACGGCCAGTTCATCATCAACCCGACCTACGCGCAGATGGAAGAATCGACGCTCGACCTGAAGATGGCAGGCACGAAGGACGCCATCCTGATGGTCGAATGTGGCGCGAGCGAGGTCGATGAGGGCCTGCTCGTCGAGGCCCTTGAGTTCGGCCACGACGCGATGCAGCCCTTCATCTCGCTCCAGCACCTCATGCGTCAGGAAGTCGGCAAGCCGAAAGCCGAATACCAGACGAAGGTGATGGCCGACGACCCGCTGCGTCAGGAGGTCGAGCAGCGCGTCACGAGCCGGATCACCGAGATTCTGAGCGAGTACTACGATCGGGACGAGCGCAAGGCCGAGCTTGAGGACCTGCGCGATCAGATCGGCGTCGAGTACGCCGAGACAACCGAGGAAGACGAGCTCGCCAACCGCATGAAGCAGGTCGATCAGGTCATCGACGACGTGGTCAAGGAGCAGGTGCGGCGGCGCATTCTCCACGAGGGCGTCCGCCCCGACGGGCGCGACTACACGACCATCCGCGAGCTTTCGGCGGATGTCGGGATCATCACCCGCGCGCACGGCTCCGGGCTGTTCCAGCGCGGCCAGACGCAGGTGTTGAGCATTCTGACGCTCGGTACCCCGCGCGACGCGCAGGAGTTCGACAGCCTCGAACCGGCGGACTCGAAGCGCTACATGCATCACTACAACTTCCCGCCCTTCTCGACCGGCGAGACGTGGTTCATGCGCGGCCCGAAGCGTCGTGAGATCGGGCACGGGATGCTCGGCGAGAACGCGCTGCGCCCCGTCCTGCCCGACGAGGAGGAGTTCCCCTATACGATGCGCGTCGTCAGCGAGGTGCTAAGCTCGAACGGCTCGACCTCACAGGCGAGCATCTGCGCCAGCACCCTCGCGCTGATGGATGGCGGTGTTCCGATCACCCGGCCCGTCGCCGGGATCGCGATGGGGTTGATCACGGATGGTGAGAAGTTCGCCATCCTGACCGACATTCAGGGCATGGAAGACCACCTCGGCGACATGGACTTCAAGGTCGCGGGC
>CAZWUX010000214.1:0-7868 GCA_964637665.1 uncultured Anaerolineae bacterium | reverse complement strand
CCGGGGGGATGTCGGGCCTGGCAGCCAGCAGCGCGCGCAGGGCCGCGATCTCGTTGGCGGCCTGCCCGTTGACGGCCTCCAGCCCGCCGACGGGGTAGATGGCGATCTGCGGGGTGTGCAGCGTGTCGGGCAGGATATAGCCGTCGAACGTGATCGCGACGTGCTCCGGGGCGACCATCTCGCCGGGCTGGCCGGACGTATTGGCGGGGACGGTCTTGACGATGGCGTCTGCGGCGAGCGTATTGGCGTACGAGAATCCGCCGCCCTCGAACGTCACGTCGGATAGATTTTCCGGCGCGGCTGGCTCGGTAGAAGGCGCGCTTTCGGTAGGCGCGGATTCGGTGGGTGTGGCCGGAGCGTCGTCCGGCGGGGCGGCGGTCGCTTCGGCGGGTTTGGCCGGATCGACGACTTTGGCCTCAAAGGTCAGCAGGCCGCAGGCGCTCAGGGCGAACAGCGTGAGGGTCAGGAGGGCGGGCAGTAACAGGGATTTCTTCTTCACGGCGAATCGCTTTCGTTAGGCCGGTTTTGCGGCAGGATTTTCGTTCCGCGCCGACCGGTATGCGGGTCAGGTCTCAGTGATCGGGATGATGATCACACACAGTCTATACGATGGGGGCAACAGGCGTGTGGCAGACATGTCACAGAATCGTAACGTGATAAGCTGTCCGACGCGCCCCGGTTGTGGCTTGCGTCGGGGCTATTTCCATGTAGGCTGGTAGACGCGTAAGGGTGATCGGGCTGACTACAGGTGTTTGACCAAACCGCAGAGATAATTCGCCGAGCGAGGGCCGTGTGTTAGCCGACGCGCCGCTGAGTCTGGACGAACTGCGCCAGCGTTCGGCGCGGAGCCTGCTTGCGCTGGCGCTGCGCGGCGGGGCGGGCAAGGTCATCTCGATGGCGAGCCTCGTGCTGCTGTCGCGGCTGCTCACGCCGGGCGATTTCGGCGTGTTCGCCATCCTGTCGCTGCCGGTCGGGCTGCTGGAGCTGGTGGCGGATGCGGGGATCAGCGCGGCGCTGGTGCAGCGCGGCGACGGCCTGACGGCGGAGGTGGAGCGGGCCGGGTTCACGCTGCGGGTGGGGCTGTCGCTGGTTTTCGGGGCGGCGCTGATGGCTGGGGCGGGGATCGTGGGGCGCGTCTACGACCTCGGCGGGGGGCAGGTGTGGGCGCTGCGCGCGCTGGCGCTCGGCCCGTTGATCAACACGCTGGGCCTCGTGCCGACCGTGCGGTTGAGCCGCGCGCTGCGCTTCGAGCGGCTGGCGGCGGCGGAGATCGGCTCGCTGGTCGCCGGGCAGGCGGCGGCGGTGGGCGGCGCGCTGGCCGGGCTGGGGCTGTGGAGCCTCGTGCTGGGCGGGGTCACGACGAGCGCGGCGGGCACGCTGTTGGTGAACGTCGCCGCGCCGTGGCGACCGGGGCTGGCGGTCGCGCCCGGCGCGATGCGGGCGCTGCTGCGCTTCGGGCTGCCGTACCAGAGCCAGGGCTTGCTGCACCTCGCCATCGACAACGTGATCCCGGCGCTGGGTGGACTCTGGCTGAGCGGCGCGGGGGTCGGCTACCTGAGCTGGTCGAAGGACATCGCGCGCTGGCCGCGCATCCCGGCGGATTACGTGGCGCGGGTGGGCTTCCCGGCTTACGCGCGGCTTCAGGGCGATGCCGAAGCGCTGTCGCGGCTGATTCAGGAGGCGCTGACGCTCGTCTGCGCGATCACGTTCCCGGTCACGGCGCTGGGCGTCGCCGCCGCGCCGCTGCTGGTCGGGCCGGTGTTCGGCGCGGAGTGGCTCCCGGCGGTGGGGCCGCTGGTCGTGTTCCTGCTGCGGACGCCGTTCGACGCGCTGGCGACCGTGCTGCTGCCCGTGATCTACGCGACGGGTCACGCCGGGCGCGGGCTGCGCATCTCGGCGGCGTGGGCGGCGCTGATCTGGGCGCTGAGCCTCGGCGGGCTGGTCTGGTTCGACGGCCTGCTGATCATCCCCATCGCGTTCACGGCCACGACGGCGATTATGACGATCGCGATCGCGGCCAGCCTGCCGGACGGGATACACATCCGGTGGTGGCCGTCGGTGATCAGGCCGCTGGCGCTCTCGGCTGTGCTGGGCGCGGCGGCGCTGATCGTGGTGGGTGGGCTGCGGTGAGAATCCTGTGGCTGGCCCCGGAAGCGCCGGTTCCACCGCTCAGCGGGGGGCGCGAGCGGGCGCGGCGGATGCTGCGCTACCTCACCGCGCGGCACGAAGTGGCGCTGGTGACGTACGCCGGGGAGGCGGACGAGGCGGGGCTGGACGATCTCGAAGACGAAATGGCGACCCTCGTCCGGCTGGCATACGGATCGCGCTGGCCGGGGCGGGCGATCCGACGGGCGATCCGGCAGTTTCAGCCGGAAGCGATTCATATACAGGGGCCGTCGATGGCGCGGCTCGTCCCGCGCGGGTTCGGCGGGCGGGTGATCTACGACTGCCACGACGCGCCGCTGGAGGGAGAGGCGCTGCCGGACGGGCGGTGGGACCGCGTCGACGCGGTGATCGCCGTTTCTCCACTGGACGCGGCGCGGCTGGCCGATCATTTCCCGGCGCGCCGGGTCCACGTGCTGCCCAACGGCGTCGACCTCGCCTGCTGGCGGGCAGTCGGTGGGCCGCCGGAGCCGCACACGCTGTTGTTCCCCGCTGCGCTGAACTGGAAGCCGAACCGCCGGGCGGCGCTCGACCTCGTGACGCGCGTCCTGCCTATGCTGCAACAGGTTATCCCCGACGCGCAGGTGATCGTCGCCGGGCGGATGTCGGACGGCGACCTCGCGGCGCGGGTCGCCGCACACCCGGCGGCGGCGCTGATCGCCGGTCCGCCTGACATGCGCCCGCTGTTCGCGCGCGCGGCGGCGGTCATCGTTCCGGTGCAGCGGGTCAGCGGCACGCGGCTGAAGATTTTGCAGGCGTTCGCGGCAGGCCGCCCGGTGGTCAGCACGCCGGATGGGGCGGCGGGGTTGAATCTCGTGCCGGGTGAGCATCTACTCGTGGCGGAATTGGATGATCTCGCCGGGGCGGCGGCCCGAGTGCTCACCGATCCCGATCTGTACGCCCGGCTGCGCCGGGCCGGGCGCGAGGTCGCAAGCCGTTTTAGCTGGGAGTGCCATCTGCCCGCGCTGGACGAGGTCTACCCGTGAAAATCACGGTCGTCACGCCCTATCTGCCCTATCCCGGCGTGCCGCACGGCGGCGGGCGCGACCTGTTCCACCTGATCGCCTTCCTCGGCGAACGGCACGCCGTCACGGTGATCAGCTTCGCGGACGCGGCGCAGGCGGTCCACGCGGATGCGCTGCGCCCGCACGTCGCCGCGCTGACGGTGATCCGCCCGGCGGTCACGCCCCGCCAGAAGGCGGCCAGCCTGCTCCGGGCGGTTGGTTCAGGGGGATTACGATCTCTTGGCCGCAGGGCGGAGGGCGAACTGCGGGCGGCGGTCGCCACGGCGGGGGGCGATGTGCTGTACGGCGCGTGGACGGAAATGGGGCAGTATCTCGACGCCGCGCCGCCGGGCTGCGTGACCGCCCTCGACGAGGTGGACGTGCGCTTCCTCGTCGACGAGCGCGCGGGCAGGCCGGACGCGGCAGCCCGCAGGGCCGAGGAATTACGCTACTGCCGGGCGGCGGACCTCGTCGTGACGCGCTCGGCGCGCGATCTGGCGGCGCTGCGCGACCACATCCCCGATCTGCGGGGCGTCGTGCTGCCCCCGGTCGGGCACACCGCCGAATTTCTGGCGATTCGCCCGGAGGAAAGCCTGTCGGGGCGCGTGCTGTTCGTCGGGGCGATGGACAGGGAGCGGAATCAGGATGCGGTCGGCTGGCTGGTCGAGGCGATCTGGCCGCGCGTGCGGGCCGGATGCCCCAACGCGGAATTACGGATCGCCGGGGCGGCCCCACCGCCGGAACTCCGGGCGCTGGACGGGCAGGCGGGCGTGGCGGTCACCGGGTGGGTGGACGATCTGCGGGAGGAATACGCGCGGGCGCGGGTCGTCGTCGCGCCGATGCGGTCCGAGGCGGGCGCGCTGAACAAGGTGATCGACGGGCTGGCGGCGGGCCGCACGGTCGTGGCGACGGCGGTGGCCAATGCCGGGGTCGGCGCGCCGGAGGACGCGATCCGGCTCGAAAACGACGCAGACGGCTTCGCCCGCGCGGTGGTCGACCTGCTGAGAGACGACCGGGCGCGGGATCGCATGGCGAAGGCAGCGCGGCGCTTCGCGCGGGAGGCGTTCGACTGGCCTGCGGCGGCGGCCCGGCTGGAAGCGGCGTTAGAGGAACTGGTAGCGGGATGACGAACTGGCGCGTAGCGGCGGTGATCGTCAACTGGAACGGGCGGGAGGACACGCTGGCCTGCCTGCGCGCGCTGGCGGCGAGCGACCGCCCGCCGGAGCACACCGTCGTGGTGGACAACGGCTCGGCGGATGGCAGCGTTGAGGCGGTACGGGCGGCTTTCCCTGCCGTCGAGGTCGTCGCGCTGCCGAACAACCGGCACTTCGCCGCCGGGGCCAACGCCGGGATGCGCCGCGCGCTCGACCGGGGTGTGGATGCCGTCTGGCTGCTGAACAACGACACGATCCCCGCGCCGGATGCGCTGGAGGAGATGTTACGGGCGTTCGACGCATCGGATGTTGGCATCGCCGGGGCGCGGCTGGTGCACCCCGGCTCGCCGCCGCGCGTGGTCGTGGGCGCGCTGTGCGATCTCCGCACGGGCGCGATCGTCGAGCCGAGCCCCCCGCCGGATTACACAGAAGACTGGCTCGAAGTCGATTACGTGTGGGGCTGCGCGATGCTGATCCGGGCCGACGTGCTGCGGGAGGTCGGGTTATTCGACGAGTCGCTGGTGGCGTACTTCGAGGACACGGACCTGTGCCTGCGGGCGCGCGCGGCGGGCTGGCGCACGGTGACGGCGGCCCGCGCCGCCGTGCGGCATCACGGCTCGAAGTCGGCGGACCGCGTGTTTTTGCAGCAGATGGCGCTGCGGGGCCGGAACTGGCTCCGGGTCTATCTGCGCCACGCGCCGCCGGAAAACCGGGTACGGCTGGCCGCGTGGATGCTGGGCTGGCGGCTGCCGCACCTCGCGTGGAGCACGCTGGTCACCATCGCGGCGCGGGCGCTGCGACCGCGCGGGCGGACCCTGCGCTTATGGTCGAGGCGGTGACGGGGATGGGCTTCGTGTGTTTATGCTACCACCGCATCGCGCCGGTCGGCGGGCCGAGGGTCGATGCGTACACCGTGCGCGCCGACCGCTTCCGGCGGCAGATGGCGTGGCTGGCGGCGCGATTAGCGGCGCGGGGCCGCGTGGGTGTGACGATCAGCGAGGCGCGGCGCGCGGGGCGCGGGCTGGCGCTCAGCTTCGACGACGGCTACGCGGATTTTTATGAGGAAGCGTGGCCGGTTCTGCGGGAATATGGGTTCCGGGCGACGTTGTTCCCGGTGGTGGGATGGGTGGGGGGAACGACGGATGGCACGCCGTTGATGAGCTGGGATACGCTCGGTGAGCTGGCCGCCGCCGGCTGTGAGATCGGGGCGCACGGATCGACGCATCGCCCCCTCGACGTGGCGACGGAGGATGAGATGTGGGAGGAAATGGAGGCGGGCCAGCAGTTCATCACCCAGTACGTCGGGACCCCGCCTGCCGGGATCGCCTATCCATACGGGCGGGCGTCGGAGCGCGTCGAGCGGGTGGCGGCGGAGGCGGGCTACGAATGGGGGGCGACGGCGCGCGGGGGGCGCAATCACGGGTCCACGCCGCCTTTCCGGCTGCGCCGCACGCTGATCCGGGCGTGGGACGCGGGGCCGGGCTTCGGGCTGAAGGCCGCCACCGGGTATGCGAATCTCACCGAAGTACGCATGGACCTGCTGGGGCTGCCATGATGGTCGAACTGAGCGTCGTGATCCCGACCTACCAGCGCTGCGAGCGCCTGCGATCTGTGCTGTTGAGCCTCGCGGAGCAGACCGCCCCGCCGGGGCAGGTGGAGGTGATCGCGGCGCTCGACGGCTCGACGGATGGGACCGGGGCGATGCTCGACGGGCTGGAGGTGCCCTACCGGCTGCGCCGGACGGACGGCCCCAAGCGCGGACCCGGCGCGGCGCGCAACCGGGGGGCGGCGCTGGCCGAGGGCGACGTTATCCTGTTTTTGGACGACGACATCACCGCCGCGCCCGATCTGCTGGCGCGTCACCTGCGGGCGCACAGGGTGGGGGCGGACGAGCGGATCGTGTGTCTGGGGCAGGTGCGAACACAGCCGGGGGGAACGCTCTCCGGGTGGGAGGCGTACCTCAGCGCGCGCTACGGCGAGCATTACGCCAAGCTGGCCGCGCCGGGCTACCAGCTCGACTTCTGGGACTGCCTGTCGGGCAATTTCTCGCTGTCGCGGGCGCTGTGGGCGCGCAGCGGGGGCTTCGACCCGGACTTCGTGATGAGCCGCCACGAGGACATCGAGTTCGGCTACCGGCTGGCGGGGCTGGGCGCGCGCTTCGTCTACGAGCCGGGGGCGCTGGGCTACCATCACTTCGCGCGGGACGTGGCGGGCGGGCTGCGGGATGCGTACGGCGAGGGGGCATCGGCACAGTACCTCGTGGGGAAATACCCGGAACTGGCGGATAGGCTGTTCGGGGCGCGGTTGCGACGCTATCCGCGCGGGGTGCGGGGGCTGGCGCGATGGGCGCGGGGGCATCCGGGCGGGCTGCGCCGATTAGCCGATCTGAGCGCGGCGCTGCTGCGGTGGTGTGATGCGGCTTCGCCGCCCGCGTCGCTCGCGCTGCCGGTTTTCCGGCTGGCGTATCACGCTCACTTCTGGCAGGGAGCGACGGCGTACGCGGAGACGAGGGCCGAAGCGCGCAGCGCCCCCACCTGATCCCGCATCCCGGCCCCGACCTGTTTGCCGGGGTTCCATCATATGCGCAGGGGACCGGATCGGGCTGCGCCATCTAACGCCCATCCGCTGGACCGCCGGGCGAGCCTGCGCGGAAAGCCGTAGCGCCCCGTTAGAGCATCGCAACCTGAATACCCGACCGTGTCGTGAGAAACGCTGCGCGTTTCTCAACCGCACCCCACCTGAACGTCCGGGCCAGAGCAGTTCATTCACAAATATCCGTTGCCCTGAAATCGATCCGGGCCACCGGATCGATTCCCTCTTGACAGATGGCCGGAATTATATAAAAATGAACATACCGGAAACGTTCCCGGTAACATTTCCAGCACAGGAGCACAGATCATCAGCAAACAGCCTGTCACCATCGTGGACGTTGCAAGGGCCGCCGGCGTATCGGTGTCGACCGTGTCGCGCGTCATCAATGATAAGGATGACGTATCGAACGACACACACCGGCACGTCAGCCAGGTCATTGAGGAGCTGGGGTACACGTCGAGCCTCGCGGCCAAGAGTATGCGCAGCCGCAAGACCGGCGTCATCGGCCTGATTATGCCCAATGTGGATGATCCGTTCTCGATCGAGGTGATGCGCGGCGTCAACCGGGCGATCGTCGAACTGGATTACGACCTGCTGATTTATACAAATGGCGACATCAAGCTGAACAACTCCGCCACGCGCGAGCAGCAGTACGTGACGCTGCTGAACAGCAGCCTCACCGATGGGGCGATCATCGTCACACCGGTCGCCAGCGAATTCCCCAGCGTCTCCCCCGTCGTATCCGTCGACCCCAATGCGAACAGCCCCTCCGGCCCGGCGGTGATCTCGACGAACTATCACGGCGCGCGTGAAGCCATCGATTACCTGATCGGGCTGAGACACCGTCGGATTGGCTTCATCAGCGGACGCACCGACCTGTTGAGCGCGGTGCGGCGGCGGGTGGCGTTTGAGGACGCTCACCACGACGCGGGCCTGACGCTGGACCCCGACCTCG
>CAZWUX010000213.1:0-7886 GCA_964637665.1 uncultured Anaerolineae bacterium | reverse complement strand
GACGGCCCTGACCGAGGCCGGTTACGTCGGCGAGGACGTGGAGAACATCCTGCTGCGCCTGATCCAGGCCGCTGACTATGACCTCAAGCGCGCGGAGCGCGGAATCATCTACATCGACGAGATCGACAAGACGGCCCGCAAGAGCGGCGACAACCCCTCGCTGACGCGCGATGTGAGCGGGGAAGGCGTTCAGCAGGCCCTGCTGAAGATCATCGAGGGGACGGTTGCCAATGTCCCGCCGCAGGGTGGGCGCAAGCACCCGCACCAGGAGTTCATCCAGCTCGACACGACGAACATCCTGTTCATTTGCGGCGGAACGTTCACCGGGATCGAGGAGATCATCGGGAAGCGGGTCGGCGCGAAGGGCAGCATCGGCTTCTACGGCACGGGCGGTCGACAGGCGGTCACCGACACCGACCTGCTGCATCGCATCTCACCGGAAGACCTCGTCGAGTTCGGGATGATCCCGGAGATCGTCGGGCGGCTGCCGGTCACGGTGGCAGTCGACGCGCTGGACGAAGCGGCGTTGATCGACATCCTGACCAAGCCGAAGAACGCCCTCGTCCGCCAGTACCGGGCCATGTTCGCGCTGGATGACGTGGAGCTGAGCTTCACGGATGACGCGCTGGCGGCGGCGGCGGAGGTGGCGATGCGGCGCGAAACAGGCGCGCGCGGCCTGCGCTCGATCATCGAGCAATGTTTGCTGGATGTCATGTTCGAGATACCTTCCCGGAAGGAAATACGCCGCGTCGTAATCAACCGGGAGGCCGTGCTCGGCGAAGGACGCCCGCTGATCATGGCGGCCAACGAGGAACCGCTGCGCTGGTCCGACGAAGAGGAAGAAATCGCCGCGTAGCTTATCCGACGCGAGAATCAGAAACGGGGCAGTCGCCAATGAACGACTGCCCCGTTTTTTATCCATTTTGATCAGGCGTAGATGTGCTCGTTTTCGATGGGAAGCTCGACGGCCTGCACACCGCCGTTGACCGCCTGCAAGAAGTAGCGCCCGTTCGCCTTGCTGCCCGGAATCTCGCGCCCATAGTGCATGGGGACAGCGATGTGAGGCTGGATGCGGCGCACCGCCTCCGCCGCCTCGTCAATGCCCATCGTGTATGAGCCACCGACTGGCAGCAGTGCGATGTCGCACCGTATCTTGTCCATCTCCGGGATCAGGCTGGTGTCGCCCGCATAGTAGATATCGAGGCGTGAAACGGAGATCAGAAACCCCAGCCCGCCGTACGACCGGTCGTGGTAAGCGTACTCCGGGGTATAGGCGGGCACGGCGCGGACTGAGGCCCCGCCGCACAAGCTGGATGCCCCCTGCCATTCTCGCAGCACGCGAACAGGGTAATCCAGTTGTTGAGCGACTCGCTCATTGCCCAGAATCAGCGTCTTCTCGCCGTAAATTCGCTCGATGTCCTTCGGAGAGCAGTGGTCGTGATGATCGTGGCTGACGAGGATCAGATCGGCGGTTGGGGGACGATCTGGCAGCCGCCAGGGATCGATATAGATAACTGGCCCGTCATGGGGTAGCCCGTTTATCCGAAAGCTGGCGTGGCCCAGCCAGTGAATTCGTCCGAGCATTCAATCCTCCTGCGAGGCAGCCTCGCATTCTCGTCCGAAACACATCGCAATACAAAAAAGGAGGGCTTGATGCGCCCACCCAGGCACCCCGATGTGAATCCCATCATATTGTAGCGCGTCTACTCAATGCCAACACGACGGAATCCCCACGCTTGGCACCGAATCGAACTTAACGCATGGCTGTGACTCGCGCAAGCCGGGATGCTAAGATTCACGTAATAACCGTTCCCATTTCGCCCTCGAAGCAGGAGCTGCCAGTCATGACCGAGACGATCACACATCCCGCATACGATCTACAAACCATCCGTAAACAATTCCCCATCACCGAGGAGGGGATCACTTACCTCAACCACGCCGGAATGACGCCCCTCGCCGTGCCCGTCAAAGCGGCGATGAAAGCGGCCATCGATGCGATGGCGCGGTATGGCAGCGGCGCATACGAGCGAGTTTTGGCGCCGCTGTCCGAATCGCTGCGGATTGGCCTCGCGGCGCTGGTGAACGCCAGCCCTGATGAGATCGCGCTGGTGCCGAACACGTCCACCGGCCTGAACGTCATCGCGCAGAGCCTACCCTTCGACCCCGGCAGCAACGTCGTCCTGTGCGATATGGAGTTCCCGGCTAACGTTTACCCCTGGCTGAACCTCGCCCGGCGGAAGGGTGTGGAAGCGAGGATCATCCCGACACAGGCGGGTGGGCTGACACTCGAAGCCCTCGACGCCGCGAGGGACGGCCACACGCAGGCTGTCGCCGTCAGTGCCGTACAATTTTTCACCGGGCACCGGACGGCACTCAAAGAATTGGGGGCATACTGCGCCGAGCACGGCATCTGGTTGATCGTGGATGCCATACAGGCGGCGGGTATCATTCCGCTTGACATGCGGGAGATGGGGATACACGCCGTCGTGGCTGGCGGCCAGAAGGCGCTGTGCGGGCCTCCCGGCCAGGGGTTTATGGCGATCCGGGCCGATCTGCTCGAACGAATGCAGCCGATCTTCGTCGGCGCCGTCTCGGTCGAGGGGTGGGAGCACTGGCTGAACTACGACCTGACCCTCAAACCGGGGGCCGACCGGTTCGAGCCGGGCACGGCTAACATTGCGGGGATAGCCGGGCTGGACGCTGCCGTGCGGATGCTGCTCGACCTCGGCGTGGAGAACATCGGACGGTGGGTCACCCACCTCAGCGACCTCGCCATGGATGACCTCACGGCGCGCGGGTTCGACGTGATCACGCCGCGCGTCCCCGATCGACATGCCAACATCGTCACTTTCGCATGGCCGGGTGACGCCGAGAACGCCGTCGAGAGGCTGGCGGAACGCGGGATCGTTATGCTGGCGCATCAGGATAGTAAGGGAAACCCCTACTTGCGACTCTCGTCCCATTGTTATAATACTCAAGGTGAAATACGCACGGTTGGGGAAAACGTTGAGGAACTCAGCGAATGAATACCAGCATAAAAACAACTGCCGCGCAGATCGCCCAGCAGCAGGCAGCACAGCGCAATACGGGACGTGAGGGCTATTCTCAGTCCCAGCAGGGGGACGTCGACCGCTACGGGATCGGCTTCGGCGAAAACTGGTCTCCGCCGACCATCCAGAGCGTGGACGACACGGGGCTGAACATCTTCTACCTGTCCGAACACATCCTGAAGGTTCTGTATTTCAGCGGCTTTAAGTCCGGCTATGGCATCGCCGAATCGCTTCGACTGCCGTTCACCGGGGTGATCGATCAGGTGATGGAGTTCCTCAAACGCGAGCGGCTGGTCGAGGTGCGAGGCAGCGGCGGCTTCGGCGAGGGCGCGTACCAGTACACGATTACCGGCGCGGGTATCGAGAAGGCACGAGAGGCGCTCGACCGCTCGCAGTATGCCGGCCCTGCCCCGGTGCCGCTGCTATCCTACACGCGGGCCATCTACGAACAGCATCGCCGCATCCTCGTCAGCCGCGAGAAGATGGATCAGGCCCTTTCGCACCTCGTCATTAACACCGACGTGCTCGACAAGGTCGGCCCGGCGGCGAACTCAGGCAGGTCGATCTTCCTGTTCGGCCCTCCCGGCAACGGCAAGACGACGATCTCCGAGGCCGTCGGCCACGTCGTGCTGGGGGCGACAATCTACATCCCCTACGCCATCGACATCGACGGGCAGATCGTACGCGTCTACGACAGCGTCAACCACGAACTCGTGGAGGAAGACGAGTACAAGGGCACGGGGTCGGCAGGCGCGCGGCCCGACCCGCGCTGGGTGAAGATCAAGCGGCCCGTCATCATGGTCGGCGGCGAGCTAACGCTCGAAACGCTGGACCTCGTCTACGATCCGGTCAACAAATACTACGAAGCGCCGTTCCAGATGAAGGCCAACGGCGGGATGTTCCTCATCGACGACTTTGGCCGCCAGCAGGTGCGCCCGCGCGACCTGCTGAACCGCTGGATCGTGCCGCTCGAAAAACGCGTCGACTTCCTGACGCTCGCCAATGGGCGCAAGATCGAGATTCCGTTCGACGTGATGGTCGTCTTCTCCACCAACCTCGACCCGTCCGACCTCGTCGACGAGGCATTCCTGCGCCGCATCCGGCACAAGATCGAGATCATCGACCCGACGTTCGAGGAATACCGCGAGATTTTCAGGCGGATGGCGAAGAGCCGCGGCCTGCCCTATGACGACCAGATGCTCGCCTACCTGCTTCAGGAATGGTATATAAGGCACGACCGCCCGCTGCGCGGCAACCACCCGCGCGACCTGATCGACCAGATGAAGGACATCGCCAGCTACCATGAAATCCCGTTCGAGATGACAGAAGACCTCATCGACCGGGCGGCGGACTCCTACTTCGTCGAACTCTACTAATCGCCCAACATCACGTTCTGGCGGCTGGCCCGTTTCCGGGGCCAGCCGTTTTTTGTATCATAGGGATATGCCATACCCGAAACTCCCGCTGGCGCACCTCTACGAAGGGCGCACGCTCAACGTCGCGCACCGCGGAGCGCGCGAAATCGCACCCGAGAACACGCTCGCCGCCTTTTGTGCGGCGGGGGAGCTTGGCACGGACGGCGTCGAGTTCGACGTGCAGCTTACGGCGGATGGCATCCCGGTCATCTTCCACGATCGGATGCTGGAACGGGTGACGGATGGGAATGGCCCGTTGTTCGAGCAGCCGCTCGCCGCGCTGCGCGAGCTGGATGCAGGCACGCATTTTGGACCGGAGTTCGCCGGTGAGCGCATCCCAACACTGGACGAGGCGCTCGACGCTTGCAGCGCCCACTTCACCCTCAACGTCGAGCTTAAAATCCACGAAAAAGGAATCGGGGAGCGCGCCCGGCTGGCGGAGGAGGTGCTGCGCCGCGTCGCGCATCACGGGCTGATAGGGCGGACGATCATCTCGTCGTTCGATCCGCTGGCGCTGCGCGGTATGCGGCGGCTGTCTGCCGAGATCGCGATCGGCTACCTCACGCCGCCCGATCTGCCTGCGCTGCTTGCGTGGGCGGGCCGGGCGATCACTGGCAGGCACGAGGCGGAACACCCGCATTACACAACCGTTGACAGGCGGACGATACGATGGGCGCGGGCACGCGGACGCCGGGTAAACGTCTGGACCGTGAACGAGGCGGACGCCATCCGGCGGATGCGGAACCTCGGCGTGGATATGATCATCACGGATCGCCCGGACCTCGCGAGAAGCATCCTACATGGAGAACGTTAGGGTGCGGGCCGCCCCCGGCTGGCGTATACTTTAGCCAGTTTTACCCACCAGAAAGGACCGACTGTGCTGCGCCGCCTGATTGTCAACGCCGACGACTATGGACTCACCCCCGGCGTCTCGCGCGGGATTCTCCGCGCCCACGCCGAGGGGATCGTCACCTCGACCAGCACCATGATCAACATGCCGACCGCCGGAGAATGGGTCGAGACGGCCCTGCGCGAGGCCCCCGATCTGGGGCTGGGCCTGCACCTGAACCTGACCGCCGGGCAGCCTGTATCGCCGCCCGAAGACATCCCCGATCTCGTCACGCCACGCGGGACGTTCCACAAGGCGGACGTGCTGATCGGCTGGCTGCCGACCGTGAACATGGAGCAGGTCGACCGCGAGCTGCGCGCCCAGATCGACCGCTTCACCGCGCTGGCCGGGCAGCCGCCCGATCACCTCGACAGCCACCACCACATCACCTATCTCAGCCCGCCGATGGCGGCCCTGATGCTGGGGCTGGCCCGCGAGCTTGGCGTGCCGGTCCGCAGGCCGATCCCGGCGAGCTGGGATGAGACGCAAGCTGCCGATATTTTTGAGAGCATGATGGACCACAAGCCGCCCTCCCGCGCCTACGCCGAGGAAATGGTGGACGTGCTCGACGGCCAGTTCAGAAAGGCGAATGTCCCGACGCCGGATGACTTCATCCGGGCGTTTTACGGCGACGGGGCTACGCTGGGGAACTTGCTGCTTCTGCTGCTCGACACCGGGGAGGGCGCGACGGAGCTGATGTGCCACCCGGCGGAGGTCGACGAGGCGCTTGAAGCTGCATCGGGCTACCTGGAGGCGCGCCAGCGCGAACTGGCGGCGCTGACCGCCCCCAGCGCGAGGGAAGTCATCAACACGGAGTTCATCCAGCTTATCACCTTCGCGGACCTCAAATCGCCGTCATGAAGTGGCTCGCAGCCGCGTGGTGGCGGCTGGTCCGGTTCGGATTCCGGCTGCTCTACAACGAGATGGCCTGGACGTATGACACGGTCAGCAAGGTCGTCTCGCTGGGGCAGTGGCGGGACTGGCAGCGCGTCGCCCTGCGCTACCTCGACCCTCCGCCGGGCGGAGTCGTGCTGGAACTCGCGCACGGGACGGGTGACCTCCAGATCGACCTTGCGGAGGCGGGATACAGGTCGGTTGGCCTCGACCGCTCGCGCAGGATGGGGCGCATCGCGCGGCGTAAATTGAGGACCCATGGGATCAGCGCCAACTTAGTGCGTGGCGATGCCCGGCGGCTGCCGTTTCCGAACGGTTTTTTCGGGGCCGTGACCAGTACGTTCCCGACCGAGTTCATCATCCACCCGGACACCCTCGCGGAGGCGCATCGCGTGCTCGAACCGGGCGGGCGGTTCGTGGTCGTCGTCAACGGATTTCTCACCGGGAAGAACCCTTCGGCAGAGGCGCTTGAGTGGCTGTACCGCGTCACCGGGCAGCGCGGCCCCTGGCCGGAAGATGCGCTGGGCCTGCTGCGTGATGCGGGCTTCGAGCCGCAGGTGATCACAGAGCGGCTGCCGCGCAGCGCGGTGCTGATGGTCGTCGGGGAAAAATCGAGCTTGTCTGATCCGGCAGGGTCGTAGTATGCTCCACCGGCAAGGGGCCGGATACGGGAGGTTACGTGGCGCTGTCACCGTCATTCACGTTTGGATTGCTCGTCGCAACATTGTACGGCGCGATCGCCCACCTGCTGCTCGGCGGGAATGGCCGCCGTCTGCTGTTTCTCATCCTCGCGTCGTGGGTCGGATTCGCCATCGGGCAGGCCGTCGGCGATGTGATGGATATCACGGTGATGGCCGTCGGCCCGACAAATCTGTTCGCTGCCTCGCTCGGATCGCTGCTGGCCGTCGCCACGACGGCGATCCTGACCACCCGCCCGCGCTCTCAGGCCGATCGGCGGCGGTGAATGGCAAATCGCTTTGCGGGATTTGCGGCAAACCTGGGTTTGCTTGTTACTCCATCCGGGCTGCGCCCGGCGGGCCTACGGCCCGTCCATTCATCCCCCACCAGAGGTGGGGGCTTCCTGGAAATGGAGTGACACGCCCAACAGGGCAGCGGTACCCCTGAGGCGCAACGTTGTTTCCTGGCGTGCAGGGCGCTATGCTATAATTGAGGTTGGATTCGAGAGCAGATCGGACACACCGGCTCCGGCGCTGTGGCATGGAACGCGCATAGGATGTCATGCCCGGCTGGACTGCCGTGTGAACCCTGCTCCACACAACTGAGGAAGCGAAGGCAACATGAGCTATTCGTCTGGAACCGTGCCGGGGACGCCATCTGAGGACGGGGACAAAGCCTCGACCGCGCTGATCGCCGCCGGGGTGGGTGGCGTCGTGCTGACTATCATTCTGGTCGTGGTGGCGATCATCCTAGCCGCCAACGCGCAGACCGCTGGCCCATTTGTCGAGGTGATCCGTGACGTGCTGATCATCATCCTCGCGCTGGAACTCGTGATCATGGGCGCAGCCATCGTCGTGTTCCTCGTGCAGTTGGCGCGCTTCCTTAACCTGCTCAATAACGAGATCCAGCCGATCGTGGCCTCCACACAGGATACCGTCAACGTCCTGCGCGGCACGGCGA
>CAZWUX010000212.1:0-7967 GCA_964637665.1 uncultured Anaerolineae bacterium | reverse complement strand
AAGCTGCTCGGCGCGATGCCGTCGGCCTTTGACGCGTGGCTCGTGCTGCGCGGGATGCGGACGCTGGCCGTGCGGATGCGGCAGCAGTGTGACAATGCGGCGAAGCTCGCGGCGTGGCTGACCGACCGGGAGGACATCGCGCGCGTCTATTACCCCGGCCTGCCCGGCGATGGGGGCCATGAGGCGGCGCAGCGTCTGTTCGGGGGGGAGTATTACGGGAGCGTGCTCGCGTTCGAAGTCGCGGGGCTGGACCGTGCGGGAGCGTTCCGCTTTGTAGAGAGACTGAAGTTGATCCGGCGCGTCACGAGCCTGGGCGACGTGTTCAGCATCGTTCTGCACCCGGCCAGCGCGTCGCACCGGGCGCTGACGCCGGAGCAGCGGGCCGAGCAGGGCATCACCGAGGGCGTGCTGCGGCTGTCCGTCGGGATCGAGGGGGCCGACGACCTGATGGCGGACATCGCACAGGCGCTCGACGCCTGACCGCCGCCCGCACCATTATTCCCCATACCACATTCACCTGAAAGAACCGGAACGCGATGACGCTGACCTTTCTCAACTGGCTGCTGGCGCTCTCGCCGGTGCTCGTCGTGCTGGGGCTGATGCTCGGCCTGCGCTGGGGCGGCAGCAAGGCCGGGGCGGCGGCGTGGCTGGCGGCGGTGGCCGTCGCCGCGCTGCGCTTCGGTGCGGGGCCGCGCCTGCTGGCTTACGCGCAGGTGAAGGCCATCCTGCTGACGCTCGACGTGCTGTACATCATCTGGGCCGCCCTGCTGCTGTTCCACGTGGCGGATGAGGCGGGGGCGGTGCGGATCATCGGCGAGCGGCTGCCCGGTCTGACCGGGAACCGCACGATGCAGGCGCTTCTGCTGGGCTGGGTGTTCGTGTCGTTTTTGCAGGGGGTCGGCGGCTTCGGCGTGCCGGTGGCGGTCGTCGCGCCGCTGCTCGTCGGGCTGGGGTTCGAGGCGGTGCAGGCGGTGATCATCGCGTCGGTGGGGCACGGCTGGGCGGTGACGTTCGGCTCGCTCGCCACGTCGTACCTCGCGCTGCTCGCCACGACGGGCGCATCCGGGCGGGCGCTCGCGCCGGAGACCGCCCTGCTCCAGAGCGCGGCGGGCCTCGTCTGCGGGGTGCTGGTCGCCGGTGTCGCGGGGGGATGGCGTTCCGCGCTGCGCAGCCTGCCCGCCATCGCCGTGCTGGCCGCCGTCATGGGCGGCGTCATGAGCGCGCTGGCGATGACGGGCCTCTGGCCGCTCGGCTCGACGGGCGGTGCGCTGGCCGGGCTTGTGGTGGGCGTGGGGGTGACGCGTCTCCCGGCCTACCGCCAGAACGATAAACACATCCCACCCCCGGCGGCGGAGGGTGAATCGCCGGGCCGTTCGCTCCCGGTGGCCCTGTCGGCCTACGGCGTGCTGATCGTGCTGGCGTTCGCCATCAACCTGATCCCGCCGCTCGACGCGCTCTTCAACCGGGTCCGGCTCACGCTCACCTTCCCCGAACTCACGACCGCGCTGGGCTGGACGACGCCTGCCGGGCCGGGCCGCTCGATCAGCCTGTTCGGGCATCCGGGCGCGATCCTGCTGTACTCCTCGCTGATCGCCTACGGCATCTACACGGCGGCGGGCGCGTATCGCCCCGGCGCGGCGGAACGCATCGCCCGCAAAGTGACGCGCGGCGCGGTGCGCTCCAGTCTGGGGATCGTCGCGATGGTCGGCATGGCGGCGATTATGCAGCACGCGGGGATGACCAACCTGCTGGCTCAGGGGATCAGTCAGAGCGTCGGCCCGACCGTCTACCCGCTGGCCGCCCCGTTCGTGGGGGCGCTTGGCGCGTTCATGACCGGCAGCGCGACGAACTCCAACGTGCTCTTTGGCGCGCTCCAGCAGGAGACGGCGAATCTGCTCGGCCTCTCCGCCACGCTGATCCTCGCCGCGCAGGCGGCGGGCGGCGCGCTCGGCAGCGTGCTCGCCCCGGCCAAGGTGATCGTCGGGTGCAGCACCGTCGGGCTCGGCGGCGACGAGGGCCGCGTCATCGGGCGCATGCTCGTCGTCGGCCTGATCCCCGTCGTGATTGTCGCCCTGCTCGTGTGGGCGCTGGCGGGCGGGTAGAGGCGGAAAGGGTTTATTCCGGGGGCGCTGCCCCCCAAACCCCCTATAAGGGGTCGAAGGCCGTGCAAAATCGACTGAAGTCGATTTTGCCTGTGAATTTGCGAAGCAAATTCTACCTTGACCCCAGTAGGTTGGCGGAGCGCGGCTCCGCCAACGGGGGAGTTAAGCGGGCGAGGTTGGCGCTTCGGATGAGCGAGAGCGGAGCCGGGCGAGGCCGTAGACAGACAGCGTGACGATCATCGCGGTCATGGGGGAGCGCATCCGGGTGTCGATGCCGGAGACGAGCGAGATCAGCGTCAGGCCGGTGATGTACAGGATGGGCACGGCGGTGATCAGCAGCACGGCCCAGTCCTTCCGGCGGAAAGCGATCCACGCCCCGGCCAGCGCGAATCCGTACAGGAAAAGATGGTAGATGATCTCCGGCGGGTGGGACCACTTCGGCAGAAGCTCGGAATAGGCACCCATCCGCACCGCGCCGACGAACGTCCCGGCCAGCGCGGTCGGCCAGTAGCGCAGCAGCTTGCGGACCGCGATGGGGCGCATCGCGTGGTAGAGCGCCGGGGATTCCGCGACCTGAAAATCCCAGAAATACTTCGGATCGACGCTGGCGGCGGCCTGCTCGTCGCCCGCCGCCAGATAGACCTCGCGCATGTAGTCGGCGTAGAGTTCGTCGGTCGGGCGGCCCGTCGCGAGGTGCTCGGCGGAGAGCGCGCGCAGGAACAACAGGCTGAAATTGTCCTGCAAGGAGTAGGTGAACACGCCGTGATAGCGCAGGTTCCGGGCGCTCCAGCCCGCGTACACCAGCAGCCCGACCGCTGCCAGCGCCAGCGCCGGACGCCACCAGCGGCGCACGAGCGGCACGAAGATCAGCGGGGCGACGATCCAGAAATAGATCGCCGTCGGGCGGGCCAGCATCGCGGCGGCGAGGCTCAGCCCGCTCAGGGCGAGGGGCAGCGCGCGCCGCGACTGCACGTAGGCGGCGATGAAATATACGCAGGCCGTGAACGCGAGGTTGAACACCGGCTCGCCGAGCAGGGTCACGCTGATCGAGACGGAGGCCGGATCGAGCGCCATGACGATCCCGGCGACGAGCGCCCAGCGCCCGCCGGATGGAAAATCAGGGCTGAGGGCGAACAGGCGGTGCGCGAGCAGGTAGCCGAACACGGCGGTCAGAGCGCCAAACAGGGCTTGCAGCGCCGCCGCGGCGATGGTCGAGCCGCCGACCGCCCACACCAGCGCGACGGTCAGCGGGAACAATGGCGGGCGCGCGCCCATCAGCCAGTAGGTCAGGCTGCGGTCGTGGTAAAGGTGCTCGGCCATGCCCAGCCAGCCGGGGATGTCGCTGCCGCCGAACACGTTGAGCGGGTTGGCCGCGCCCGCCGCTTGAAGGGCGAGGACTTCCTGCCAGCGGAAATAGAACAGGACGGCCCGCGCCAGGGCGGCCAGCCCGAACACGAGCAGCACGCAGGCGAGCCGGGGCGGTCGATAGGAATCGGGATGGGGTGAGGAAGTTGAGGGAGCGGTCATGAGCACATCATCCGATCAGAGGGCAGACGGGCCGGGCAGGCGGATCGCCGCCTGGCGTGAGGCGCACCGGATGAAGATACAGGCCGGGGCGCTGGCGGGCATGGTTGGCGCATCCCTGGCGCTGCACGGGGCGCTCGCCGCCGGGCGCGATGGGCTGGCGGCGGCGCTGTTCGCGGGGGTGGCAGCCGGGATGCTCGTCACGATCTGGGTGTCGTGATCCGGTTATGACTCATATACCTCCGGGTTGACGCAGTTGGGCAGCCGCTCGCCGCGCAGCCCGGCCAGCAGGTTATCGGCGGCCATCGACGCCATGCGGGTGCGCGTCTGGATGCTGGCCGATCCGATGTGGGGCAGCACGACGACGTTGGGCAGGCTCAGCAGAGGGTGAGCGGTGGGGATCGGCTCCGGGTCGGTCACGTCCAGCCCGACGGCGGCGATCTCGCCCGCGCGGAGTGCGTCGAGCAGCGCAGCCTGATCGATGACCGGGCCGCGCGCGGTGTTGATCAACACGGCGGTCGATTTCATCATGGCAAGCTCATCCGCGCCGATCAGGCCCTCGGTTTCGCCGGAGAGTGGAACGTGCAGCGTGACGAAGTCGCTGGCCTCCAGCAGAGCGTCGAGGTCGACGAAGGCCGCGCCGAGCTTGCCCGCGTCGGGGTCGGGGCTGTGGTCGCTGTACAGCAGATGGCAGCCGAAGCCGCGCAGGCGGCGGGCGACGGCCTTGCCGATGCGGCCAAAGCCGATGATCCCGACCGTGCTCCCGGCCACGTCGTAGCCGGTCAGCTCCATCGGTCGCCACGTCTCCCACTTCCCCGCCTTGACGAACTCGGCGGCCTCGACGAGGCGGCGGGCGGTCGCCAGCATCAGCGCGACGGCCAGATCGGCGGTCGTCTCGGTGAGCACGCCGGGCGTGTTGCCGACCGGGATGCCGCGCGCGGTGCAGGCGGGCACGTCGACGTTGTCGTAGCCGACGGCCATCTGGCTGACGACGCGCAGGGATGATCCCGCCGCGTCGAGCACATCCCCGTCAATCGGGTCGGTCAGGAGGCAGTACAGACCATCGCAGCCCGGCAGCCATGCGATCAACACGTCGCGCGGGATGGGGAGCGGTTCTTCCCACACGCGAAGATCGGCCTCCGCCGCCAAACGATCCAACACCTGCTGCGGCACGCGCCGCGTCACAACAACCTGTGGGCGTGCGCCCCCCGACGGCTGATCGGCCATTTATCCCCCCACCCTCACTATCAACTGTGGTTAAGTTAAGCACAGCTTTTTTACGTTTTTATCGTTGCTGTACTTGACGGCCCCGACTATAAGCCAGCGGGCGGGATTCTGCCAGCCTCACACATGCTCGGCAAAAAAGGCCAGCATCCGATCCCAGGTGTCCTCCGCCGCCGCCTCGACGTAGCCGACGGACATCAGCAGCGCGCCGATCCTGTGGAGCAGCGAGTCGCCCTGGTTGAGGAATGAGTGCCCGGCGTCGGGGTAGATTTTCACGTCGTGGGGGATGTCCGCATCGGCCAGAGTACGCTGCAAGCGCCGCCCCTGCTCGCGGAACGCCCGGTCGCGCTCACCGTAGGAGGCGACGACCGGGCAGACCCGGCGCAGCACCTCGTCATCGGGCAGGCTGCCGTAGTTGTCGGCGACGGCGCGCACGCGGATCACGTCGCCCGCGCCGAGCAGCAGCGCGAAGCCGCCGCCCATGCAGAACCCGGCCACACCGACACGATCCGCAGACACGTCGGGGCGATCGGCCAGCCAGCGCAGGGCCGCGCGCGCACGCTCGACGGATGGGCCGCCGCCCCGGTTGAGGTCCTGAAAGGCGTGAAACAGGCACGTCAGCCGACCGCCGCAGATCAGATCGGGCGCGGCGGCGAGGTAGCCGTTCGCGGCGAAGCGATCTGAGATGCGGCGGATGTCGTCGTTGAGGCCGAACGCCTCGTGGATCACCAGCAGGGCGGGCCAGGGCGGCTCACCCTCTGGTAACGTGACGTAAATGGGGATCTGCTCATCGCCAAGCGAGATAGACGCATCGCTGCCGCGCATTGCACACCCTCCGCTATCCGCGCGCCCTTATGAGCGGCGTGAGAGTCCGTCATTCCCCTTTTTCCCTTCCACTTTACAGGGAATCGGATCGCTGACAAACCCGACGTTTGGGCGGGAATGAAAATGCGCTAGGCCCGGTGGAGCAGCCCGGTGACGGTTTTCCAGGCGTGGCGGACGGCATCCTTCACGTCCTCCCACGCGCCTTCCTCGTCGCGGCGCTCCCATTCGAGGCGGGCCTCGTCCTCGAAGCTGGTCCAGTCTTTGTTGTCGTCGCGGTTCACGGCGAGGTCGTAGCCGTAGCGATAGGCCGGTTCGTAGAAGCTGTAGTCGTACTCGCCGTCGCCGTACTGCTCGCGGTAGTGGACGCGGAACTCAAGAGTATCGAACGGGGGGAATGGCATTGCATTGGCTCCTTATCCCAATCTCAGTAAGGCCGGTAAATGATTCGCTCACGCTGTACCTGCATCATACCGGGCGGCACGCAAGAATGCCCTAAAAATCTCGTAATAACTGCTACAGGAGGCGGGGACAGGACAGAGCCGCCGGAACTCCCCAGTCGAGGCGCAGTGGGCGATCGTCGCCTGCTGCGCCTTTTTTCGTCAAGGCCGCCGCAAATATCTTGACACGCGGGGAAAATCGTCATATGCTGAAATTGGTAAAATGGTCTGACCAATAAGGCCGATCCCGCATGTCCCTCCAGCCCGTCAGAAAAACAGCCATCGCCGAGACCATCGTGGCCCGGCTGCTCGACCTGATCAAAGAGCGCGAACTCGGCCCCGGCGACAAGCTGCCGCCGGAGCGCGAGCTGGCGGCCATGCTGGAGGTCAGCCGCCCGTCGCTGCGTGAGGCGCTGCGCGCGCTCTCCGTGCTGAACGTGATCGAGATGCGGCAGGGTGATGGGACGTACGTCAGCTCGCTCGATCCCGGTCTGCTGGTCGAGCACCTCGAATTCGTGCTGGCGCTCGACGACTCGACCATCCTCCAGTTGTTCGAGGCGCGGAAAATCCTCGAAGTGGGCATCGTGGCGCTGGCCGCGCAGCGCATCACCGACGAGGAGATCGAGGCGCTGGAGCGGATCGTCCACACGACGGAGACCATCGAAGACCCCATCGACTTCCTGAAAAATGACCTCGAACTGCACGAGCGGATCACCGAGGCGGCGCAGAACCCGATCCTGGCCCGCACGATGGCCTCGATCAGCCAGCTTGGGCTGGCGAGCCGCCGCCGCACGACGGCCATCCCCGGCGTGATGCCCAACACGGTCGAGGACCACCGCCGGATCGTGGCGGCGCTCAAGGCGCGCGATCCGCAGGCCGCGCAGAAGGCGATGCTGACGCACCTCAACCAGGTCGAGCAGCGGTTGATGGGGTTGGCCGATGCGCCGGAGATGGAATCGAAACCGCAGGCTGGTGGGCCGCCAGCCGCCCGAACGGAGGACGAACCGTGAAACTTGTCACCGTCATTCAGGAAGGGATGCCCCGGCTGGGGGCCGTCGCCGGGGAGAGCGTCGTCGATCTGGCGCGGGCGTTCGAGGCTTACCGTGAGAACCACGAGCCGCTGCTCGCCGCGCCGCCGGGTGACCTCCTCAGCCTGCTTCAGGAGGGGGAGCCGGTCATCGAGGCGGTGAAGGCGATCTTCGAGTGGGCGGAAGCTGAAAAGCCGCTCGACGCGGTGCTGCCGCTGGCGGAGGCGCGGCTCGACGCGCCGCTGCGCAACCCCAGTAAGGTCGTGTGCGTCGGCCTCAACTACGCCGACCACTGCCGCGAGCAGAACGTGCCGGAGCCGGACCGCCCGGTGCTGTTCGTCAAGTTCCCGACGGCGATCATCGGGCCGGGTGAGGCGATCCGGTGGCCGGAGGGGGCGAGCGATCAGGTGGATTATGAAGCTGAGCTGGCCGTCGTGATCGGGCAGGAGGCCCGGAACGTGCCCGCCGAGCGGGCGATGGAGGTCATCGCGGGGTACACCATCGTCAACGATGTGAGCGCCCGTGACGTGCAGTTCTCGGATGGGCAGTGGATACGCGGGAAGTCGTTCGACACGTTTTGCCCGATGGGGCCGTACCTCGTGACGGCGGATGAGATCGATGATCCGAATGATCTGGGCATCCGGTGTCTATTGAACGGTGACGTGATGCAGGAGTCGTCGACGGCAGAGATGATCTTCCAGATTCCGTATCTGATCGAGTTCATCACCCGGACGGCGACGCTGATGCCCGGCGACGTGCTCAGCACGGGCACGCCGAACGGCGTGGGTGTGTTCCGCGATCCGCAGGTTTTCCTGAAGCCGGGGGAT
>CAZWUX010000211.1:0-8000 GCA_964637665.1 uncultured Anaerolineae bacterium | reverse complement strand
ATATCTTATATAGTTGAGGTAGTATGGTATCTGATAGAGGCCATCTTAACGCTGGTATAAACAGGAACCGGTAGAAAAATGAAAATCGCACAGGTAGCGCCGTTATATGAATCGGTCCCGCCCAAGCTGTACGGCGGCACGGAGCGCGTCGTATCGTACCTGACGGAAGAACTCGTGCAACAGGGTCATGACGTGACGCTGTTCGCGAGCGGCGACTCGATCACGTCGGCGCATCTCGTGCCGCTGTGCGAGCGCTCGCTGCGGCTCGATCCCGCCGTCGTCGACCCGCTGACCTACCATATCCTCATGCTGGAGAAAGTCTTCCAGCGGGTGGACGATTTCGACATCGTCCATTTCCACGTCGACTATCTACACTTCCCTCTGTCACGCGCATACGGCGAGCCGAACGTCACGACGCTGCACGGCAGGCTCGACCTGCCGGAGCTAGGCCCGATGTACGATGAGTTCGACGATATGCCCGTCGTCTCGATCTCGGACGCGCAGCGGATCCCACTCCCCCACGCACACTGGGTGGAGACGATCTATCACGGCCTGCCCGTCGACCTGTACGATTTCCACCCGAAGCCGGGCGGCTACCTCGCGTTCGTCGGGCGCATCTCACCGGAGAAGCGCGTCGACCGCGCGGTGGCGATCGCCCGCCGGGTGGGGATGCCGCTGAGGATCGCGGCGAAGGTCGACAAGGTCGATCAGGATTATTTCGAGGAGAAGATCGAGCCGCTGTTCGACGATCCGCTGGTCGAGTTCGTGGGCGAGATCAACGAGGCGCAGAAGAACGATTTTCTGGGCAACGCGCACGCGCTGATCTTCCCCATCGGCTGGCAGGAGCCGTTCGGGCTGGTGATGATCGAGGCGATGGCCTGCGGGACGCCGGTCGTGGCCTACCGCAACGGCTCGACGCCGGAGGTCATCGACGACGGCGTGACGGGCTATCTGGTCAGCTCCATCGAGGAGGCCGCGCGAGCCGTCGAGCGCGTGGACGACCTGTCGCGGGAGCGCGTCCGGCGGCATTTCGAGCGGCGTTTCTCGGCGGCGCGCATGGCGCGCGACTACACGCGCGTCTACCAGCGCGTTCTGTCCGGGCGGATGCTGCCCGCCGGGGCGCTGCCGGTCGATCTGCTGACGAAGCCGAACCTCAAGGAGCCCATCGCCGGGGCGGATTGAGCGCGCCGGGAACGCATCGCAACCAGGTAAACACGACGCCCGTTACACAAAATCGGCCCGGTGACCCTCCACCAAAAAGGTCGGTGGATCAACCCGCCGGGCGGCGAGACGAATCCGCACTGCGCTGCCCTGCGTCCGGGGTGTGAGTCGGGACGCGAGCCGACGCACGCCACCACGCTTCGCCACCCCGGCGGAGCGCCCGCTTATGACGCCGCTTACATCCGGTTAACCCCGGTTGCCGCCGGACAGCTTCAACTATAAAATGATTCACATACCAATTGATCGGCGCTGGTGGTGCGCTGAGTTCGCGGGAGGGGACTCTGAGATGATTGAGCTGTCGCACAGTGTCCTGATCGACGCGCCACCGGACAGCGTGCAGGCGATGGCGCAGGCCGTGCAGCGCTGGCCGGAGTGGTATCCGGGAATCGAGCGGGCGGAGCCGGACAGCCGGTTCCCAGAACCGGGCGGCAGGGTCACCCTGTGCTGCCGAGCCGGCAAAGTCACGGGCAAGCTGGTAATGACGGTGCTGGAGGTCGTTCCGGGGCAGTATACGTTTTACGGGATGGAGGGCCTCATCAACGGCACCCAGCGCTGGGCGTACACGCCCGATGGCGAAAGCGCGGGGCTTGCCGTGCTGTTCAATTATCGTCTGCCACCCGTCCGGCCCTACCGGGGGAGCTACGTGACGAAAGTTAAGGATCATAACGCCGAAAATCTGCGCGCGGCACTTCAGAATCTCAAATCGCTGATGGAAACGTAGCCCGCCGACTCTGAGTTTCGATGCAGCAACCGGGCGCCGCATTCACGCGGCGCCCGTTGTGATTCATGGGGGTTGAGCTTCCTCAATTCAACATATGTGGGAACCGGTTTTCCCGAATTCCCGTAACCCTGTATAGAAGCACACTTACCGGTTGAGGAAATAGCCTCTCGTGGACGCCACCGCACATTACCCAACTAAATCCCGTTCAAAACGAATCACGCTACAAATCCCGGATATGCTCATTTACCTCGTCGTCGCGGCGCTGGCGACGGTCGTCGCCATCACGCCGCTGGCGGTCCCCCCGGCCAGCCCGGCCCCCGGCGCGGTGGGCACGTTTTCGACGGAGCGCGCCTTGCGCGATCTGGAGGCCATCACAGCGGCCCCACGCGTGCCCGGATCGGCGGGCTACGAGGCCGCGGTTGACTACCTCGTCGCCGAGTTCGAGGCGATGGGCCTCCGGCCTGAGGTCACCGAGGCGCTGTCGGTGCGCGGCGGGGAGGGCGTCGCCAATGTGGGGCGCGCCCGCAACGTCGTCGTGCGCATCCCCGGCACGGACTCGACCGGGGCCGTGCTGCTGGCCGGGCACCTCGACACGGTCCATACGACGACCGGGGCGAGCGACTGCGGCGGCTGCTCGATCGCCGTCGTGGAGACGGCCCGCGCGCTGCTCGAAGGGCCACCCCTGCGCAACGACCTCATCCTGCTGCTGGAGGATGGCGAGGAGACAACCCGCGCCGGGTCGTTCTCGTTCGTCGAGCAGCACCCGCTGGCGGACGACGTGAAGGTCGCCGTCAACCTCGAAGCGATGGGCACAGGTGGAAGCTCGCTGCTGTACGTCACTGGCCAGGAGAACGGCTGGCTGATCCGCGAGGCGCTGAGCGCCCTGCCCGCGCCGGTTGCCTACTCGTTTGCCAACGACCTCGTGTGGATCACCGGGACGGGCGGATCGGACCTCGATCAGTTCCTCATGGCGGCGGACGCCGGGCTGGGGCTGGTTTACGTCGGCGACGTGCCCGCCTACCACACGATGCGTGACAGCGTCGCGACGCTCGACCCGCGCACGCTGCACCATCAGGGCGCATCAATGCTGGCGCTGGCCCGCCATCTGGGGAACACGCCGCTCGACGGCGGTCTCCGGCGCGGCGATATGGTGTACTACAATCTGATCGGGCGGGCCGTCGTCCGCTACCCGGCCCCGGTCGGGATCGGCATCGCAGCACTGGCTGTGGCGGCACTGGCCGGGATTCTATGGGCCGGTCTGAGCCGGGATAAACTCACCGTGCGCGGCCTGCTAACCGGCTTCCTCACCCTCGTGCCCTTCGTGCTGGCCGCATCGGCCATCGCGGGCGGCGTGTGGGCCCTGCTGCGGACCCTCGATCCACGCTTGCAGGTGTTCATGATCGGCATCACCTACGACCGCGCGTGGTACACGCTGGCGTTCGTCCTGCTGGCGGCGGGGGCTGTGCTGGCGGGCTACGGCCTAATGCGCCGCCGCTCATCTGCCGACCTGAGCGCCGGGGCGCTGGTCATCTGGACGGGGCTGGCCGTGCTGACGGCCTTCACGCTGCCCGGTTCGAGCTACCTGTTCGCGCTGCCGTCGCTGCTGGCGGCGGGCATGTTAGCCGTGACCCTGTTCGGTGGGGATGAGCGGCGCTGGCCCCGCACGCTCGCCACAGCGCTGGCGGTGGCGGGCACGGTGCTGATCTACGCGCCGTTCGTCAATTTTCTGGGGATTTTCAGCGGGCGCGCCGACCTGCTGATGCCGCTCCCGATGATCGCGCTGCTGCCCGCGCTTTTCGTCGGGCTGCTGCCCGGCCTACTGCTGCCCGCGTTCGACGGGGCGAGGCCGCGCCGCCGCTGGCTGGCCTCCGCCGCGCTGGTGGGGGCGTCCGCGCTGATCATCGGCGGGGTCGCGCTGACGGCCCGCTTCACCGAGGACCGCCCGAAGCCCAACATGGTCGCCTACATCCTGAACGCCGACAGCGGCGAGGCGCACTGGGTGACAGGGGCCGACCGCGTGACGAGGAGTCGTGATACGTTTCTGGATGAGTGGACCTCGCAGTACGTCAACGGCGAGGTCGAGGAGACGCTGTATAGTCCGTGGGGGGCCTTTCTGGCAGACAGCTACCCGGCTTATCGCAGCCCCGCGCCCGCGCTCGACCTGCCCGCCCCCAGCGTGACGGTGCTGGCGGATGAGGTCAATGCGGCGGGGCAGCGCCACCTGCGGCTGCGGCTCGACTCGCCGGGCGGCGCGCCGACGACGATGGTTCGCTTCTCCAGCGATGCGCCGTTCGTGGGGGCCGAGGTGGAGGGCCGCCCGGTTGACGGCATCTCGCCGGAGACGCCGCGCGACCTCGTCATGATGGACTTCCACGCTGTGATCGACGACGGCGAGGGCATCGAGGTGGCGCTGACGCTCGACGGCGACGCGCCGGTCAGCGTCTTTCTGGAGGATCACACCTACGCGCTGCCGGAGATCGAGGGGATGGACGCCCGGCCTCGCCCGGACTGGATGATGCCCTCCCCGACGTTCGTCAGCGATGCGACGCTGATCCGGCGGACGGTCACCCTGCCCTGATGCGAACATCGGACCGGGTAAGAACATCGACGCAAAAACCGAGCGCCGCGCATCACTGCGGCGCTCGGTGGTACTCAAGCCCATCTAACCACGGGGAGCATACCCCTCACCGCGACATCAGGTAGACCGCCCCCAGCAGGAGGCCGAACCCCGCCAGCCGGGAGAGGGTAAGCGGGTGCTGCGGGACGCCCATCCACCCCTTCTGGTCGAGCAGCAGGGCCACCGCAAACTGGCCCGCGACGATCAGGACGGTGGCGTTCGCCACGCCGATGCGCGGCAGGGTGACGTTCAGGGTGACGTAGAGGATCACGCCCATCGCGCCCGCGAGGAAGAAGGGCGCTGGCAGGCTGGTCCACGCGCGCAGATGCTCCCCGCCGACGATCAGCAGGATCACGGCTGAGAGGATCGCGCCGCCCGTGTGGATGATCAGGCTGCCCGACATCGGCCCCAACCGCTGGCTGATCACCCCGAACATCGGGCCTTGCAACCCCACGCACAGCCCGCCGAGCAAACCGACCAGCCCTATCGTGAGATAATCGGACGTGACGTTCATGGACCCTCCTGGGGTGCTGGATTCTGATAGACGCCGGGCCAGTATAGCCCGTGAGGTAGGCGGTGGGTAGGGGCGGGGGCGGCGATTGCCCTGCGCAGTGTGACTCATCAGGCCAGGGCATCCCACTGAAGAAAGCGAGCGCCGCCCGGACGCGGCGCTCGCCGGGGACGGGCCTCCACCGGCTCGGCGGCTGCCCGCTGGCGCAGAGAAGCATGGGAGGGAGCGCTTCTCCGCAGGGGGAAGATGAGATCACCAGATGCCGGGGAGCAACCGCCAGCGAGTCCGGTGCGTGTAAGCGTCGTAGCCGGGCAGATCGCGGCGCAGCGTGCGGTCCTCGTCGGCGGTGCGGATGACGATGGCCGCGCACAACAGGGCGGCGGGGATGAAGGCCAGCAGCGAGCCGAGGACGAAGGGGGTCGCCAGCGCCATCACCATAAAGCCCGCATAACCGGGGTGGCGGACGACCCGGTACGGGCCAGCCGTCACGACCATCTGGCCCCGGTCCTCCTGAATACGCACCCCGGACGAGAAGTAGCGGTTGGTCAGCATCGACCAGACGCCGAACAGCATCCCGGCCACGATCAGGGCGAGGGCCACCCACGCCACCCCGGCTGGGACGGCGAACAAATCCGGCCAGAAACGGTGTTCCAGCGCGGCGACGGCCTGAGCGCCCAGCCAGCCCAGCACCGCCAGGGCGGACGCGACCTGCTGGACCCGGCTTTTCTCACGGATCAGGCCGGTGGCCCGCTCGGTGCGCAGCTCCGGCCCGATGGCGACCATCGTCACCAGCGCCACCACAACGTAAGCCCCGATGTACAGCCAGGCCATCAGCCAGCCGAAATCGCCGGAGAGGCCGAACAGGGCGCCTCCCCACAGCAGGACGAGCACGGTTAGACGGACAAGCGCGGTCAGAAGCGAGCGGGTGGGACTCATAGGGGGCGATTCACCGGTGGACATCGCATCACCTGCCTTCCCGTGACGCAGGATATACCCCATTGTCAACTGCAACGCCGGGCCGCGTACCCCACACCATGTGGGTGATTTAGGTAGTGCTAAAACGGTGTGACCGGGACAAAAAATAGAGCACCGCGAGGTCGCGGCGCTCGGTGTGTGCATCCCCCCTGCCCCGGCAGGCCGTCAGTACAGCACGAGCGTCCGGCGCAGCACGCCCTCCGCGAAGGCGCGCTCCCCGCTCGTGATCCGCGCCCGGCCATCCGCCAGCGCGTCGTCCGCCGCCAGCCGCCCGGAGGCCAGCCGGTTGAACTCCATCACGTCCACCTCGACGGCGGCATCCGGCTCCGCGCCCGGCCCGACGAGGTAGCTGCCGCCTGCCGCGCCGCGCAGGTCGAAGCGGATCGCCCGCCCGTCGAGCGAATGACGCAGTGCCTCGTCGATGTCACGCATCACAAGCGCGACGACTCGACCGTCGTGAGCAGCGGTTTGCTCGAACATCCGCCCGATCGCCTGACAGATGTCATGGCGGTGCATCCACATGTCGCGCGTGTAGATGATCTCCAGCAGGTAGCGCAACGGGGCTTTCCCCTTCGGCGGCCCCAGATCGGTCCGTATCCCCTTAAGGATGCCCGGCAGGCCCAGCCGGGTGCGGATCGCCTTCGGGGCAACCGCGCGCAGTTCCGCGATGAGGTCCTCCGGCGAGCGCCCCACCCGGTCCTCAAGCTGGCGGCGGTTGATACCATCCACCGGCACGGCGGCCTGCCGCATGTAGCGGTTGAATGGGTACTGCCGGAACCATTCGCCCCAGCTTGCGTAGCCCGCCGCCGCCCCGGCGGCGTGGGCCAGTATGTCGCGGACGTTCCACTCCGTGCAGTCGGTCGGCTGTGCCCAGTCGTCCCCCTCCAGCGACTCGACGACGGCCAGAAACCGGTCAAGCTCCCTCCGCGCCCGCTGCCCAGCCTCGTCGACCGTCTGCGCTGGGACATCCGCCGCGCGGACGGGGGGTGCATCAGCCCGCCGTGCGCCCTTCCCCTGCTCGCGTTCCCACGCCATTTGCATTTCCATCACGTCCATCGTCGTTCCTCCTATGGCAATCTGTGCTCTATCTCTCTTTCGCTGACGTTGTGTCTGCGGGTCGGTCCCCTCTGACCCCTCCCCCGACTCTGTGGAGTGGCGCAGCCAACTCCAAGGTCAGTGGGGCAAAGCCTTATTTACCCGCCCACGCATCGCGCGCGAAGCCAACCGCCGCGTCGATCAGGTGACCGAACCGCCCCTCGCCGACCGGCAGATGCGGCTCGTTCGCCATGTGCAGCGCGGTGATGCCGTGCACCAGCGCGATGGTAAGGTCGTGCGCCTCGGCGATAGTCAGGCCGTCCGGCAGATTCAGCCCGCCCCCGACGTACGTGCCGAATTGCACCCGCCCGGCGTCCAGCGCGGCCAGGCTGACCGCCATGCTCTCGTCTGACGGCTCGAAGTTGGGCACCGGGCGCTCGAACATCAGCTTGTAAAGCTCCGGGTTGTCGACCGCGAAGCTCATGTAACCCACCAGCGCGGCCCGCAGCACCGCCCAGGGATCATCCGCCGGAGCGGCGGCGTAGATCGCCTCCATTTCGGTCGAGAACTGCTCGAACCCCTGCCGGAAAAGCGCGTCGTAGACGGCGGCTTTGTTGGCGAAGTACTCGTACAGCGACGGCGTCTTGACGCCCAGCCGCCGCGCGATCTCGGCGAGGCTCATCCCCCCCACGCCGTCTTCGCGCATCACGTCACGCGCATGGGACAGGATGGCCGCTTTCATGTGCTGGCGGCGCTGCGTGTGGAGGTCGTCGACAGTCGGTGCCCTGTCATCCGGCATGTGCGTGGTCCGTCCTTTCCTTGGTGTTAACCGCGAAAAAATCCGTGCGAGGCGTCATTCCGTGCGTCATCGCCTAACGATATTAGGTATTCCTAATGTGATTAGGATAACTGCTTCCGGG
>CAZWUX010000210.1:4920-8085 GCA_964637665.1 uncultured Anaerolineae bacterium | reverse complement strand
AGTATCGCTTGCTGCGGGGATAGGAGTTTTGGGATTTCGTCTTTACTGTGGATCACAACCACGCGAATACCTGGCGACCCTCCTGTGGCCGGAGTCAAATCAGGAGCGCAGCTACGCCTCACTCCGTAACACTCTCAGCCGTCTTAAAATCGCTCTGAGCCCGTCCAGCGATAGGGATAAAACCGACTACCTCTCGATTACACACACGGCGTTGGCCTTGAATCCAGACGCGGATCTTCGAGTCGATCTGCACATCGTGGAACGCGCCTACGACCAGGCCCGCGCCGACCGGTCGAGCCGGGCGACGCTGCAGAATACAGTCAGCCTGCCGCTGCTGCGGGAAGCTGCTGCCTGCCACCGGGGTGATTTTCTCGCGGGGTTTTCACTGGGTGATGCGCCCGACTTTGACGATTGGGCCGACCTTCAGCGCGAAGTCTGGCGGCGGCGGCTGGGTCTGATCCTCGACCGGCTGTCAGAGATCCAGTATGCGCGAGGCGAATTCGCCGCGACCGCGGAGACCGCCTCAATGTGGATCGCCCTGGATGCGCTGAACGAAGTTGCCTATCGCCGCAAGATGCGCGCTCACTTCGCAGCGGGCGAACGGGGACAAGCCCTCGAAGCCTATGACGCCTGCCGCACCATTCTAGCGGCTGAGCTGAGCGTGGTGCCAGAGCCGGACACGGAAGTACTGGCCGCGCGCATTCGCACTCAACACCCCGTCCGCCGTTCTGCGCCCCGGCCACAGCAGCCCGACACCCCTGTTACCTTTCTTGGAAACTTATTTACAGGGCGCACAACTGAGCATCAAGCCCTGGTAGAGCGCTACGGATACGTTGCTGCAGGTCGGACTCAGGTCGTGGCGCTGCGCGGCGAGGCTGGGATCGGCAAAACCCGGCTAGCCCGGGTATTCCTGGCCTGGGGTGTTTCCCGGGGAGCTAATGTGCTGCAAGGACGCGCTTTTGAGAGCGGCAGCCGTATGTCGTACCAGCCGCTGATCGAGGCACTTCGCCCTTTGCTCAAGCGGGAGGACACATCAGCGGATATGTTAGGGGAAACCTGGCTAGCCCCGCTGAGTCACCTGCTGCCGGAATTGCGCGACCGCTACCCTGAGTTGCCCGCCACTTATTTGGAGGTGGACGGTGGCCGAACGCAGCTTTTCGAATCGCTGGTGCATTTGACGCTAGCCCTGGCAAGCCAGTCGCCGCTGGTGCTGTTCATGGACGATTTGCAGTGGGCGGACAGCGCGACGCTGGACTGGTTGGTGTACGCCGTTCGGCGATGGCGAGAGAGCGAGGCGCGGATACTGTTGTTAGTCAGCCTGCGGTCAGAAGCTTTGCAACCACCGGCACAATCCCAGAATCCAAATCTAATAGAGTGGCTGGCGCAGATGGGGCGTGAGTTAGAGCCGTTTCATCTTGAGCTGGGATCGTTAGATGAACGGGATACAGTGCAAATGATGCTGTCTATACTGAAGCCCCCCGACGCCGACTTCGCTCAGTGGGTGCTCAACGAAACTCGCGGACATCCATTTTACTTGATGGAGACCTTGAAGGATCTGCTCGAGCGTAGGGTACTCCACCCGAAACAGCTGAGGGAAGGCCAATGGGGCTTTGAGGTTGACGCGGAGCATGATCTGGGGAAAGCGATTCGCGTCCCATCCACTGTACGGGCTGTGATCCGCTCTCGTTTGAGTCGCCTCAGCCCGAACGCATTTTCGCTCTTAGCAGCCGGAGCCGTCCTCGAGTTGAGGCTCACTTTCGAACGCCTGTGCGCCGTCTCCAACGTGGCAGAAGATACAGGACTGCCTGCCCTGGATGAATTAGTCAGCGGCCAACTCTTGCTGGAAGTGGCGCAGCGTGGCACCGCCAGTACCTACACATTCACCCACAATATGATCCGCGATGTGGTCTATACCGAAGCTGGAGATGCCCGCCGGCGACTCTTTCACAGGCGTGCATTAGACCTCCTCGAAGCATCTGGGGATTCTGCGGCGGTACTGGCCCACCATGCGGTCGCCGCCGGGCTGGCGGAAGTCGCGTTCCACCACAGCCTGGCTGCCGGGCAAGAAGCGCTCCGCCTCGCTGTAGTGAACGAAGCGAAGGCGCATCTGGAAAAAGCACTCCAACTGGCTAAGGAGGAATCGCTTGGTAGCGTTGAAGTCCAATCTCAGATTCGAGACCTATATTTACATTTAGCGCAAGTATATGAATTGAGCGGCCAACCACAGCAAGCGCAATCTGTGTATGATGAGCTGCGGAGGCTACCATCGAAGTAGCGTAGGGTCAATAACTACGTCCTTATCCCACTCGTCTCATCGACTTCCTGGCTCCAGCTTGTTAGACACTCCCGATTGTTGCGCTCTGAGCGATAATCGCCTATACTTCACTCTGTAGTGACTGCAGGTAGCAAGTTTTGACCAAGAACTCAAACCCGGCATCTCTGCCGGGCTTTTTTTGTTGGAGATGGCTTTACCCTGCTACACATTACGTAACTATCACAGCAGTAGTCGGGTAAAGGAGAATCGATACCCATGGCAGAACGCGTGAATGGAACCGTGAAGTAGTTCAACGGCGATAAGGGGTACGGCTTCATCGCCCCAGAGGATGGCAATAAGGACCTCTTCGTCCATTACTCCGAGATCCAGTCGACGAGCGTCTACCGTAATCTTGACGAGGGTGACCGCGTCGAGATGACCGCCAAGCAGGGCGCGAAGGGACCTCAGGCGACTAACGTCGTCCGCGTTTAGTTTCAGTGTGAGACTGGTCGGACCCCGCAACCCGGGGCCCGTTTCCGAGTTTTGTTAAGGCAGCCGCGACACATCGCAGCCTGCCAGTTCATATGGTTGATCGTCGTTCGAGCAAGACCAGATCCACTCACAGGCAGTCGCCCGCGAGCAACTTCTGTTCGATACACCTCCAACAGACGATTTTAAATAAATTAGCGCATTACGCGCATGAGCCACAGTCGGGCAGACGGCGTCCCCGGCAGCCGGTTAAGGCTGTTTGCTAGAACGCGTCGCCCGCGTGGATTTGATTAATATCAGATTAGGATTAACTAAAGGAATTAGAATGGCAAAGAACTTACGCATTATCCCCCTCGGCGGCCTGGGGGAAGTTGGCAAGAATATGACTGTATTAGAGTATGGTCGCAACATGATTGTCGTCG
>CAZWUX010000210.1:0-4910 GCA_964637665.1 uncultured Anaerolineae bacterium | reverse complement strand
CTGGTGCTGCCGGACTTCGACTACGTGGTGCAGAACCGGGATAGGCTGCGGGGCATTGTTTTGACCCACGGCCACATGGATCACATCGCCGCGCTACCCTACCTGCTGCGCCAGGTCGACGCGCCGGTCTACGGCACCCGGCTGACGCTGGGCCTCGTCGAACGGCAGCTCAAGGAGAAGGGACTGCTGGAGCGCGCAGAGCTGCACACGCTGCAGCCGAAGGAGACTCTGCATCTCGGGCCGTTCCGCGTCACCCCGTTTGCGGTGGCGCACTCGATTCCCGATGCCGTCGGTTTTGTTATCGATACGCCGGTGGGCAGCGTCGTACACACGGGCGATTACAAGCTGGACGAGACGCCGGCTGGTGGACGCATCACCGATCTCACGACCCTGCGCGAACTGACAGGCGACGGGGTGCTTGCCATGCTTGGTGACAGCACCAACGCCGATCGGCCCGGTAGCACGCCGACAGAAAAGGTCGTGAGCGAGACGCTGGATCGGCTCTTCGTGGAGGCGCGCGGACAGCGCATCATCATCGCGACCTTCTCTTCGCTGCTGGCACGCCTGCAGGAGATCATATACCTCGCCGAGAAGCACGGGCGCAAGGTCGCGCTGACCGGTCGCAGCTTACTCGAGAACGTCGAGCTTGCCTGCGAGCTCGGCTACCTGGACGTGCCCTCTGACCTGCTTGTAGACATCAACGACCGGGTTGCGAGGGATAGGCTCGTCGTGCTCTCTACCGGTTCACAGGGTGAGCCCCGCTCGGCACTCAACCGGATGGCGAACGGTGAGCATCGGCAGGTGAGCGTGGGGCAGGGTGATACGATCATCATCTCCGGCGGCACGATTCCGGGGAACGAGGAAGACGTGGGGCGGATGCTTAACAAGCTCTTTGAGCGCGGCGCGAATGTCGTGTACGGGGCGATGGCGCCGGTGCACGTCTCCGGACACGGCAGCCGTGATGAGATGCGCACCATGATTGAGACGGTGCGCCCCAGGTTCATGATCCCCGCGCACGGGGAGCCGCGCCACCTGCACTTGCACGCTCAGCTGGCACGAGAGACGGGCATGCGGGAAGAGGATGTGTTCATCCTCAAGAATGGCGCGCAGTGGGTCACGGACGGCCAGCGAGCTTGGACAGAAGAGGCGCTCGCGATCGATGAAGTGTTTGTGGACGGGCGCTTGATCGGCGAAGTCGGCGAGGTCGTGCTGCGCGACCGGCAGCGTCTCTCGCAGGATGGCTTCATCGTCGCGCTCATCCCCGTTAACAAGCATCAGCATCTGGTCGGGGAGCCGCAGATCATCAGCCGCGGGTTTGTCTACCTGAAAGAAGCTGACCAACTGATTGCTGCCAGCCGCGAGGAGATCAAGCGACAGTATAAGCACGGCACGCGTAATGTGCAGCGCGCGCTTGAGGACTTCTTTTACCGCGAGACGCAGTCGCGCCCGGTAGTTCTGCCGCAGTTCATCCAGGTGTAGCGGCCTCTCGAATTGGGTGGGCGCTCTCGCCCACCCAATGTCGTCAGTGGTATTGGACAGACGGGGCGGAATTGGCGAGGCAGATTCCCTTTGAGTATCTGTACTGCGGTTGAAAAAGATTGTGTTGAAAAACTCGACATGGTGTATATGAAGGAAAAGCCGATGGAGAAAACCATGTCGCTCAAAGATCCATTTCCAGAGAAAGTGCCAGAAGAAACGGCGCGGATCGTCGAACCGTTGTTGCCAGCCGACAGCGTCTATCGTGCTGCAATCCAGCCCGGAAAGTGGTAAGCGGGCGGGCTACGACGGCGCCAAGCGGCGCAAAGGCAGCAAAACGCACATGGCGGTCGACACGCTGGGCTACCTGCTTGCGCTGCACGTCACCAGCGCCGATCAACAGGGCCGCGACCCGGTCGCCGAATTGGCTCAACACGTTCAGGATGCGACCGGCGACAGCGTCGAAGTCGCCTTTGTCGACCAGGGCTACACGGGTGAAAAAGCTGATCAAGCAGCTCAGGCAGAAGGCATCGATCTGATCGTCGTCAGGCTGCCCGAAGCCAAACGCGGCTTTGCGCTTCTGCCCCGTCGCCGGGTCGTTGAGCGCAGTTTCGGCTGGCTGGCCCGCTTCCGGCGCCTTGCGCGTGATTACGAACGGCTCCCGGAAACCCTGGTTGGCCTTCATTTTCTCGCCTTTGCGATCCTGATGCTTCAACGCTTTGTTCATTCGATGGCTTATTTACTGTGAAAGTTCATAACAGGCTCTAGGGGTACTGGCAGGACGCGGCGTGCCTGATGGGCGCGCCGTTTTGATTCTAGTCCTTCGCATCGCGCCCCAAACGGTCAGCGTGATACAAACCCGGATGAGAGACTGACCAGTTTGTGCATCGGTAAGCAGATGCTTGCGGTCAGCGGTGGTTGCTGCCCAGCCGATCCCACAATCGGCCATCCAGCTCAGCCAGTGACGGGATGACGGCGTCGGCCAGCACCAGCCGTGGATCGCCCACGATGGCCCGGTCGGGCACACACAGCACTTTCATCCCGGCTGACGACGCCGAAAGCAGGCCTGACAGGCTGTCCTCGACTGCCAGGCACGCCGGGGGCGGGGTATCGAGCTTTTCTGCCGCCGTCAGATAGACGGCGGGGTGCGGCTTGCCGTAGGGTTCGATTTCCGCGGAGTGGATCACGTCGAAGTAGCCGGCGATGTCGAGCCGGTCGATCACTGCCTGAATGACTCGCCGGGGCGAGGACGAGGCCAGCCCCACCTTATCGGCCCTCTCCGCCGCAAAGGCCAGCGCCGATCTCGCGCCTTCCTTCAGCTCCCCTTGCTCGCCGATGAGCGCCACGACCGTATCCACGATCAGCCGCACCACGTCTTCCTGCGGCGGCGCGTCCCACGCATAGCGCCGGTAAAAGTGCTCTACCAGCGCGTCGATCCGCATCCCCTGTATCTCCAGCACTTCCTCAGGCCGCAGCGGGACGCCAATGCTATAGAAGGCGTCGGCGACGGCTTTCTGCCAGAGCGGTTCGGAATCGACCAGCACGCCGTCCATATCGAATATGACGGCCCGGATCACCCCTATCTCCCTGCTTCCAGTTCGGCCACCAGGCGGTCGAGTTCGTCCGTGTCGATGGTGTAGCAGTGTTCCTTCGCCGGGAAGCTCCCCTGTTCCACCTCAGCCCGGAACTGGCCCAGGGCCTTCGTGATCACGTCCGACAGGTCGACGTAGACTTTCAGAAAGCGCGGCGACAGTTCCTTGAACAGACCCAGCATGTCCTGCGTGACGAGCGCCTGACCGTCACAGGCAGGCCCGGCACCGATCCCAATGGTAGGGATAGGCACGCTCCGCGTGATGACCTCGGCCAGCCGGTCGGGGATGCACTCCAGCACGACCGCGAACGCCCCCGCCTCGACGAACGCCAGCGAATCCGCGAGCACGCCCGCCGCTCCACCGGCGGTGCGCCCCTGAATCCGGATCGTGCCCGACCGCACGATCTTCTGCTTGGTCACGCCCAGATGCCCCATCAGCGGGATGCCCGCGTGGCCGATGGCGGCGGCCTTGTCGATGTCCGCCGCTCCACCCTCGAAATGCACGCCGTCCGCGCCACCTTCCTTCATCAGGCGTACCGCCGTCGTGACCGCCTGATCGACCGTCTCGTACGAGCCGAAGGGCAGCGTTGTGACGACCATCGACGTGCCCGCGCCATTGCGGACCGCCCGCGTATGGTAGATCATCTCGTCCACGCTGACCGATACCGCCTCCGGGCGGCCCAGCCCGACCGTGCCTACCGCATCGCTCACCAGCACGATGTCGACCCCGGCCCCGTTGATGAACCCCGCCATCGACGCATCGTAGGCGGTCAGCATGGTGATTTTACGCCCGTCACGCTTCTTCCTCAGCAGCGCGGCGGGCGTGACCTTCCTCTGCTCGCCCATCAGGCGCGCCTCCTGCTGTTATTCGGCGGCCTGTGGCAGCAGTTCTTCGATGTCCAGATGAGGGCCGGGGATGATGCGCGTCGAGACGACCGACCCGATGCGTTCCGCAGCCTGCCGCCCGGCGCTGAGGGCCGTCCGCACCGCGCCAACGTCTCCCCGCACCATGACCGTGACGTACCCCCCGCCGATGGCCCGTTTATCCAGCAGAGTGACGTTGGCCGACTTCATCATCGCGTCGGCGGCCTCGATGGACGCGACCAGCCCGAGCGTTTCGATCATGCCGAGCGCCTGAATACCGATCACTTCAGGGGTATCTTCCGCCATACGTAAATTCTCCTTGAGATGTGAATGAACGGCAGCCGGTTTGGCCGCCGCGATGTGCTCAGCGTTTCTGATACGTCAATTCGCCGTCGTGGCGCAGCGAGTCGAGAATCCCCACCACCACCGCATCGACCGGCGTGTTCTCATTCCCGGCGGCGACGCGCGCGGTGCTCCCCGTGACGATCAACACGAGTTCGCCTTCGCCCGCGCCAACCCGATCCAGCGCAACGTAGGGATTGCCAACTATTTCGCCTGTCTGGTTCGCCTCGCTGACGAGCAGCAGCTTGGCCCCTTCGAGCCGTTCATCTTTGACGGTGGACACAGCCGTGCCCATGACTCTGGCAATGTGCATCTTACGCCCTGCGATCTGTTAGTTGGGTCATAATATTGACCAGCCGGTTAACCACGCCGTTCTGCCCGGACGGGTTAGGGGTGGATGCCGCCGCAGGCGGGGGGCCGCCGGCTGCGAGCGGCCCGTGCTGGCAGCCGCGCGGTTTAGCTGGCAGCGGGGCGGCGGTCGCCCGACCCGGAGTGGGGGAAGGGGCCGGGGCGGCGATGTGGGACAAAACGGCTCCGCCGTTTTGACTGGGAGAAAGCGCAGCTTTCTCCACTTCATCGGCAGGCCTGACCAGCTCGATGCCCAGTTCCGACGCCAGCTCGCGTGCCACGTCGGTCA
>CAZWUX010000209.1:0-8132 GCA_964637665.1 uncultured Anaerolineae bacterium | reverse complement strand
CCATGGCTGGGGGAGGAATTTACCGAGCGCGATGAGGCAAAACCGTCGAGAAGGCGTCACAAGCTGAATACACGACGGTGGAGAGGCGGGGAGAGCGCGGGAAGGCGGCAGAGCGGGTCATCCCCCGGCAGCAGGTGAGTCAGGGGAACACGCGGGGTCGGGAAACGCATCGCAACGCCGGGTACACGACGGTGACAGTCGGCGGGGGCGCGGTGAGGCGGGCCAGCGGTTCATTCCCCAGATCAAAAAGCACCGGGCGGGCCGGTGCTTTCTTTTTTCCCACAATCCGGACCGGGCGCGGCCCGGCAGGGGCACAATCAAATATTGGGCGTGGCACGCTGGAGGGCGTCGACGCGCTCAAGGCCGCGCGTGGCCCCCAGCGCCGACGCGCCGACCGGGTCATCCGCGATGAAGGCGGGCACGTTCGTCTGCCCGGTGAGATAGGTGTCGATGCCGCGCAGCAGGGCCGTGCCCCCGGTGAGGACCATGCCCCGGTCGATAATATCCGAGGCAAGCTCCGGCGGGGTGCGCTCAAGGACCTTCTTGACCGCGCCGGAAATCACCGCGAGCGGCTCCTCCAGCGCGTCGATGATCTCGCTGGTGGTGAGCGTGATCATGCGGGGCAGGCCGTCGACCTGATCGCGGCCCTGAATGTCCATGCGGTATTCCTCGCCGATGTCGATGGCCGCGCCGATGTTGATCTTGGACAGCTCGGCGGTCAGCTCGCCGATGACGAGGTTGTACTTCTTGCGCACGTATTCGATGATGGCCAGATCGAGGCTCATCCCCCCGGCGCGGACGGACGAGGCGGCGACGATGCCGTTCATGGCGACGACGGCGGCCTCGCTGGCCCCGCCGCCGAGATTGACGATGAGGTTGCCGGTGGGCGTCTCGACGGGCAGCCCGGCCCCGATGGCCGCCGCGAGCGGCTCCGGGATGAGACGCGCCTCGCGCGCCCCGGCCTGGATGGCCGCCTCGTGGACGGCGCGGCGCTCGACGCTCGTCACGCCGTAGGGCACGGTCACCATGACGGTCGGCTTGAACAGGCGGAATCCGCCCGTCACCTTATCGACGAAGTAGCGCAGCATGGCCTCGGTCACCTCGTAGTCGGCGATGACGCCGTCGCGCATGGGGCGCATCACCTCGATCGTCTCAGGCGTGCGGCCATACATGTCGCGGGCCTCCTGCCCGATGGCGACGATCTTCTCCTCCTCGATGGTGATCGCAACGATGCACGGCTCGTGGAGCAGGATTTGCTCGCGCTCGCCGATGGTCAGATTGACGGTGCCGAGATCGATTCCCAACTGTCGTGAGAACATGAGGCCTCCGGTGACATGGGTGCCGCACCGGACGAGCGGGCGGCGGAACAGGCCGGGCGCGGTTTGCTACGCGCCGGACTCCTCGGATTCGGATGGTTCAGGTTCAGGGCGGCCAAACTCCATCGCACCGGGGCCGGTGCCGCGCCGACCGCCGATCCGGCGGGCCACCTTAATACGAACCTCGGCACGGCGAATGGCAGCCTCTAGCTGAGCGTAGGCTGCCGGGTCTTCGGGCACGCCCTCCTCCATCAGGCGGGCCGCGCGCTCGCGGGCCGCTTGCGCGCGGGCGATGTCGATCTCATCGGCCTCCTCCGCCGAGTCGGCGAGCACGATGACGCGCTCGCCGGTCACCTGAAGCACGCCGCCGCCGATGGCAAATGACTCGGTGATGCTGCCCTGACGGGTGCGAAGCTCGCCGTAGTCGAGGGCCACGATCATCGGGCTGTGGTTGGGCAGAATGCCCATCTCGCCCTCGACGGACGGCGCGATGACGATATCCACGTCGTCGTCGAAGACCTTGCGCTCCTGTGTGATGATCTCGCAGTGAATCGGCATGGTTCAGGTCTGCCTTCCAGGCGATGCGATCACGATTCGGCGGCCTCGGCCTCGCGCTGGCGCTCCAGCACGTCCTCGATGGAACCGGCCATGTAGAAAAGCTGCTCGGGCACGTCGTCAAGCTCGCCGTCGAGGATCATGCGGAAGCCGCGCACCGTCTCGCCGATGCTGACGTAGCGGCCCTCACGCCCGGTGAACTGGGTCGCGACGAAGAACGGCTGCGTCAGGAAGCGCTGGATCTTACGAGCGCGGGCGACGGTCAGGCGGTCGTCCTCGGAAAGTTCATCAATGCCGAGAATGGCGATGATGTCCTGAAGGTCGGCGTACCGCTGGAGCACGCGCTGCACCTCGCGGGCCGTGTCGTAGTGCTCTGTGCCGACGATGTCCGGCTGGAGGATGCGGGATGTGCTGGTCAGGGGGTCGACAGCCGGGTAAAGGGCCTGAGCGGCGATCGACCGTTCGAGGGCAATCGTCGCGTCGAGGTGGGCGAAGGTCACCACCGGGGCCGGGTCGGAGTAGTCGTCGGCGGGCACGTAGACGGCCTGCATCGACGTGATCGAGCCGGTCCGGGTCGAGGTGATGCGCTCCTGAAGGTCGCCCATCTCAGCGGCCAGCGTCGGCTGGTAGCCGACGGCGGAGGGCATCCGGCCAAGCAGGGCGGATACCTCCGCGCCCGCCAGCGAGAAGCGGTAAATATTGTCGATAAAGAGCAGCACGTCGCGGCCCTGGTCGCGCCAGTACTCAGCGTTGGCGAGTCCGGTTAACCCAACGCGCAGACGCACACCCGGCGGCTCGTTCATCTGGCCGAAGACCATGACGGTCTTGGGCATCACGCCGCTCTCGATCATCTCAAGGCGGAGCTGCGTGCCCTCGCGGGTGCGCTCCCCTACCCCGGCGAACACGGAGAAGCCGCCGTGCTCCTGCGCGACGGAGCGGATCAGCTCCATGATGATGACGGTCTTGCCGACGCCCGCGCCGCCGAAAATCCCGGTCTTGCCGCCGCGCGTGAAGGGGGCGATCAGGTCAATGACCTTGATGCCGGTTTCGAACATCTCGGTGGAGGTTGCCTGCTCGTCGAAAGCGGGCGCTTCGCGGTGGATGGGATAGTAAGCGTCGACCTTCGACTCGTCGAGCGGTTCACCGTCGACGGGACGGCCTAAGACGTTGAAAATCCGGCCCAGCGACGCCTCGCCGACGGGCACGGTGATCGGGGCACCGGTCGCGTAGGCGTCTACGCCGCGCGGCAGGCCGTCGGTCGTGTCCATCGCGATGGTGCGCACGCGGTTATGGCCGAGGTCGGTCTGGACCTCCAGAACGAGCGGATCGTCATCCGGGCGGGGGACTTCGATCGCCTCGTAAATCTCAGGGAGTCCGTTCGGCGGGAACTCACAATCGACGACGGCGCCTAGAATCTGGATAACTTTACCCTTGCTTCGGTAGTCTGCCATTGTTCCCTCAAGAAGCTATCTGGTCGGTCGTAGGTTATGCGGGCCGCTAGCCGAGCGCCTCAGCGCCACCGACGATGTCGAGCATCTCGCTCGTGATGGCAAGCTGGCGGGCCTTGTTATAGCTAAGCGTCAGGTCGTCGACGAGGATGTTGGCGTTCTCGGTCGCGCTGCGCATCGCCACCATGCGGGCCGAATGCTCGCTGGCTAACGCCTCCAGCAAATCCTGAAACAGGAGCACTTCGTTGAAGCGCGGGAGGATCTCGTCGAGGATCGCGTCAATGCCCGGCTCGAACTCGAACACGGGATGCGGGCCGGTCGGCTCCGGGGTATACCGGTCGGGTTTCTGGTCGGTGTGGCGCTCCTCCGGTAGGAGGGGCAGAAGCCGCTGGACGACCGGATTTTGGCGGAGCGTGTTGATGAAGTCTGTATAGGCCACGTAGACCTCATCCACCGTACCGCTCAGGAACTCGTCGACCCCGGCGCGGTTAATGGCTGTGATATCGGTGATGGAAAGCTTATCAGGGATGTCGGTGAACTCGGCCACGATGGTCGCGCCGCGCCGGAGAAGCGCATCGCGGCCCTTCTTGCCGACGGCGATGTAGCTCACATTCGCGGACTGGTTACGCTCGAAGCGCAGCACCCGGCGGATCATGTTGGCATTATACGGCCCGGCGAGGCCGCGATCGCTCGTGATCAGGATGACGAGGATGTTATCAACGGCGATACGCTCGTCGAGCAGCGGATGGGTGATGCCCTCCGTGCGGAAACGGGAAAGCTCGCGCAGGATGTCGACTGCCGCCGCCGTGTACTCGCGGCTCGCCATCGCCTGACTCTGCGCGCGGCGCACCTTCGAGGCGGCGACGGCCTCCAGCGCGCCTGTCACCTTGGCGATGTTCTTGATGCTGCGGATGCGGCGTTTGATCTCTCTAGCTGTTGCCATAAGCTGCCTTCACCCGCCTCTATGTCCAACCGGCTTTGAATTCGAGGATGGCGGCCTTAAGCTCCTCCTCGATCTCGTCTGTCAGGCGCCAGCCTGCGCGCAGATTCTCCGCGATCTCCGGGTGCTGGGTCCCAACATACTGGAGGAACGCGTCCTGCCACTCGTTGACACGCTCGACCTTCACATCGTCGAGGTAACCGCGCGTGCCTGCATAGATGATCATGATCTGGTCGGTGACGTGCATCGGCTCGTACTGGGGCTGCTTGAGAATCTCCTGAAGGCGCGTTCCCCGGTCAAGCTGCTCCTGAGTGGCCTTGTCAAGCTCCGAGCCGAACTGGGCAAAGGCAGCGAGGTCGCGGTACTGGGCCATGTCGAGGCGCAGACGCCCGGCCACCTGGTCCATCGCCTTGCGCTGGGCGTCGCCGCCGACGCGGCTGACGGACAGGCCGGTGTTGATGGCGGGCCGGATGCCCGCGTAGAACAGGTCCGGCTCGAGGTAAATCTGGCCGTCGGTGATGGAAATCACGTTCGTCGGGACGTAGGCCGATACGTCGCCAAGCTGAGTCTCGATGATGGGCAGCGCGGTGAGGCTGCCGCCGCCGCGCTCATCCGAAAGCTGAGCGGCACGCTCAAGGAGGCGGGAATGGAGATAGAAAACATCGCCCGGATACGCCTCACGACCGGGCGGGCGGCGCAGCAGTAGCGACACCTGGCGGTAAGCCCAGGCGTGTTTCGTCAGGTCGTCGTAGGCGATGAGGGCATCGCGGCCCTGCTCCATGAAGAACTCGCCGATGGCGCAGCCCGCATAGGGGGCGATATATTGCATCGCCGCCGCGTCGGACGCACCTGCGTTGACGATGATGGTGTGCTCCATCGCACCGTGCTCTTCGAGAATCGCCACGATGCGCGCGACCTGCGAGCGTTTCTGACCGACGGCCACATAGATGCAGATCATGTCCTCGCCAGCCTGATTGATGATCGCATCGATCACAATGGCCGTCTTACCCGTCTGCCTGTCGCCGATGATCAACTCACGCTGGCCACGCCCGATGGGGATCATGCTGTCGATGGCCTTGATGCCGGTCTGGACGGGGCGGTCGACGTTCTTACGCTCGATCACGCCGGGCGCGATGCGCTCCAGCGGGAGATAATCCGTCAACTCCATCGGGCCTTTGCCGTCGATGGCCCTGCCGAGCGGGTCGACGACGCGGCCCAGCATATCCTCACCCACCGGGAGGGAGGCGACGCGGCCCAGCGCCCGCACCTGACTGTTTTCCTGAATCTCGGTGTAATCGCCCAGAATGATGACGCCGACCTCTTTCTCCTCCAGGTTGAACGCCATGCCCTGCGTGCCGTTCTCGAACTGGACAAGCTCCTGCGCACGTACCTGATCCAGACCCGAAACGCGCGCGATGCCATCGCCGACTTCGAGCACACGCCCGATACTCGCCACAGACACCTTCGGCTCGAAACGCTCGATCCGTGCTTTCAACTGCTGTGTGAGATCTTTGGAGGTATTCGTCGCCATCTTGTCTCCCAACTATTGATTTTGCAGCGGCTAACGGGTTGACTGTCCGTTGTCTTTGGGGTGCGGCTTCAGCCTCACGGTTGACCTGCCGGTACCCGAATTCTACCTAAACCCATCCACTTTGCCCAGCGTTTCACAAACACCGGGTCGACAAGCCCGCGTCTCACGGGCCGGGCGATCAACGACTGCTTGCCACCCGGCCCGCCACATAGCCGACGATCCCGGCGATGATGGAGTTTACCGAGTCCTGATCGAGCGCGTTCTGAAGTCCCAGCAACATAACGCTGAACAGAATAGCGGTCAATACGACACCCTCGATCAACTCCCGGACGATCCGCCGATGAGCAGCCGTCTCCTCCGTGTCCATATCCATACGCTCGGCGGTCGTGCCGGGCAGCACCCGCGAGGCCACGAATGCGAGGGAAAGCAGGCTGAGGAACAGGAACGCACCGATCAGAACTGAGACGGCCTGACCACCCAGAATACCCTGACCCTGCGCCGGGCGAACCTCCTGAATCAGCGGCTCAGGCGTGCCGGTGGGCGACGGCGTGGGGGTCGGCGCGTCGACGGGAAGCGTGATGTCGCTCTCGCCCGGCGAGGTTTCCGCGCTGACGATCGTCAGGGGGAACACGATCGCCTGCACATTGGGTGGCAAGCTGCGCACGGTGACGGAGAAGGCCACCGTGCCCGACTCGCCAGCCGGCAGGGCAGGAATCGACCAGCTCAATATGCCACGATCAGGGAAGTCGTCGCCGTCGTCGTCAACCGCCAGAACGGCGAAACGCCCGCGATCGACCTGCACGTTGAGCTGAATTTCGGTGGCCTCGTCGGTGCCGATGTTCTCGTACTGAACGATGACCTGAACCTCATCGCCGGGATCGAGCAGACCGTCCCCATCCTGATCGGCGATCAACTCGTAGGTGGCGTTCGCGATCAGGTTGGGACCGGACACCTCTGTCTGGACGGTACGCTGATCGACCAAGCCAGCCGCCCCGACGATGGCGAGCGGAAACTCGTAAATGGTGATGCCGCTGGGGAAGTCGGGCGCGAGCGTCACGGAAAAGCGAACCGACCTCACCTCGCCTTCGGGAGGGACCGATCCGAGCGACCACGTGAGCGTCGCGTCATCGACAGCTGCCTCATCCGGGTTGCCGACGATCGCCTGCGTCAGATCGGCGGGAAGCTCGGCCACGAGGCGGACCTCCTGCGACGGCCCGCCGCCGGTATTGCTATACGACAGCGTGAAGCGCACCGTGTCGCCGGGATCGAGACGACCGTTCTCGTCAACATCGGTGATGAGTTCGGTCGTCTCCTCGACCAGCCGCAGGTTGGGGCCGATAACCTCGTAGGCCGGGATGGTGCCACGCTGCAACTCCGCGCCCCCGGGGGCGCGGATGACGACGATGCCCGTCACCTGCGTGCGGCCCGGCGGGAAAATTCGCCGCAGGGCTGCCTGAAAAGTGAAGGTCCGATCGCCACCGGAGGGCAGGCTCTCGACCTCCCACACGATCTGCCCCTGATCGGACGTGCCGCCGTCCGAGATGGCCGTCACGCCGCTGATGAAGGTGCTATCGTAGGACACCGCGACCTGAAACGGGCCGACCGCCCTACCCTCCGAGTTGGCGACGACGACGGTGTACTGCACGGCGTCGCCGGGGTTGATCACGCCATTCCCGTTAACGTCGCCCTCAGGGATAAGCACCGCCGATCCGTCAATCGTGAGGTTGGGCACCGGCGTGGGGGTAAACGTCGCCGTCGCGGTGGCGGTCGGCTCCGGCGTCTCCGTCGCCGTCTCCTCCGCCGGTCCGGTCGGCTCCGGGGTTTCGTCCTGAGCGCGGACCGTCTCGCCGGGCTGCATGGCATTCAGTATGGCGATCAGCGCCAGCCCGACCAGCGAGCCGACGATCGCTCCGCGCGGAGAATGCTTTGCCCGCAAAGGCTTTGCTCGCATGGCAACCTCTCTCAAAAAAGATGAAAGCGAAGATCGTTAGTCGTAAGAATCGGAGGCTGTTTGTCTCACAATGCCCATCACACAGACATCTTCCACGCCGCGTTATTCACCCCTGTCAGGCTCGTCGGAGGGCGGCATAGTGGATGCGATGCCCGCCCCAAGCTGCAAGGAGCGCTGGTAGGCGGCCCATATGCTGCGGGACAGGACGGTCCGCAGACCGCCCTTCTCCAGATGGTAGATGGCTTCAGCGCTCGTCCCGCCAGGCGATGTCACTTCGTTACGCAGGGTCGCGGGATGGCGGGGCGACTGGCGGGCATACTCAATCGTGCCCTTCATCGTCTGGAGAACAAGCTGTTGAGCGATGCGCCGCGAGAAGCCGAGATGCACCCCG
>CAZWUX010000208.1:0-8171 GCA_964637665.1 uncultured Anaerolineae bacterium | reverse complement strand
CCAGCGTGACCGGCCCCTGTCCGAGTGTGAAGATCTGCTCCCACACGGCGTCGGCGAGCGCCTTCACGTTGGTCATGTCGGCGAATATCTCGGCGGTCACCGAGTAGCCCTTGATGTGCCCGTCGGCGAACGCCAGCAGGCTCGCCTCATCGATCTTCTGCGGGAACTGCTCTTGAATGGTGGCCGTCCACTCGCCGACGAGCGACTGGCGGGCAGGCTGTAAGAAGTGCGCCTGTATCATCGCCCGGCCATACGCCGGGCTGATGAGAAACTTGAGCAGCTCCCACGCCTCGTCAGGGAACTGCGTCGCGGCGTAGATGCCGAACCCGTCGGTCGTGGCGAGCGTCACGCGGCGGTCCGGGCCGGTGGGCATCGGGACCACACCCACCCGGAACAGCGATTCCGACAGGATGTCGCGCAGCGCCCACGACCCATCCTCGACCATCGCGACCCTCTCCTGAATGAACGCCTGCCGCGTCGAGAGGTTTTGCACGTCGAGGAAGCTCGCCATCACCCGGTCGTCCCACATGCGGGCGCGAATCCACTCCAGTGCCGCCAGCGTGTCCGGCGAGGCCAGCAGGCTGCGAGTCGGATCCTCCGGGTCGACGAAGTGCCCGCCCCACGCATTGGCGTGGACTTGCAGGCGATCCCAGCTAATGTCCGTCATGCTGCCCCACAGGTCGGTCTCGCCATCGTCGTCCCGATCGCGGGTCAGGGCCAGCATCGCCTCGCGGTAATCATCGTAATCCCACGACGCATCGGGGTAGGGCACGTCGTACTGGTCGAACAGGTCTTTGTTGTAGAACAGGGCCAGCGCCCCGTGATACTTCGGCAGCCCGTACTGCTTGCCATCCCGGGTGAAGAACGAGCGGTACTGCGCGTTGTCCCAATCCCCGATGGTCGCCTGTTCGAGGTCGGCCTCGACGTAAGGCCGCAGGTCCAGCGTGTAACCGTCCTGCGCCAGCGTGGGGAAGAAGGTGCAGCAGCTCTGGAAGATGTCGGGGGCCGTCCCCGCCTGCATGTCGTACAGCAGCGACTCCTCCAGGTTGGACGGATCGGGGATGTAGAACACGTGAATCCCGTCGTGCGACTCCGCGAAACCCTCTAACATCTGCTGGGCCATCGGCGGGAACCACTCGGTGTTCCAGTCCTGGTAGACGAGCTGGATGGTCGACGGCCTGGGATCGGGCCGCTGGCAGCCCTGCACCGCGAAGCCTGCCATCAGCCCGCCAACCAGCCGGATAAAGGATCGCCGCGAGAGGGTGGGTTGTGTCACCGGCACACCTGTGTCGAGTACATAAGATCCCAATACATTAAGTATGGCCCAGATACTCCTATTCCGACAGTGACATGTATCATCGTTTCGGATAGCCTCTCATGAGAAACGCTGATAGGGGGATGAAGCGCACGGCCCCTGACGCGATGTCCCGCCCCGAAACAACGGTCGGCACGCCGGGCTTGCGATACGTCTATCGGCGCGGGCGCTGCCGCCGCGCGGGGAATGACGCGCACGGCCCGGCGTCGCGGCATCCATATCACCTTTTACAGACCAACAAACTCATCTATACTGGTAACCACTCGCCAGGGAGAAAGGAGCCAACGATGCTCGCCGAAGTGGGCGCGGCCCTGTGGCAGGGGGCGCTGCTTCTCCTCGCGCTGCTCGTCGTCTTCGCCGGAGTCTACCTCGCCGTCTACTTCTCAAGCTGGGGCAGCCGCCCGCACTGGTTCGAGGCGTTCCGCGACCGGTTCAAGCCCCGCTACTGGCTGGATAACCGTTTCTGGCCCTGGATTCATCAGGATACGAAGTACTGGGTGGCCCGGCTGCGCTTCGATAAGGGGCCGGTCGTCGTGGCGGGCAGACCGTCAGCCTGCCGCTACTGGAGCCTCAGCTACTACCCGGCGGAGGAATTCAACACGTCCATCGACACGCAAAGCGTCCGGCTGGACGGCGAGGGCCGCTTCCGCATCACGCTGGGGCAGGGCATCGAGGACAGCGAGGAAGCGCAGAACATCCGGGTCGACGACGGGGTGACGCGCGGTGTGATCGAGCTGCGCATCACGCTGCCCGACGTGGACGAGCCGATCCGCCTGCCGGGTGTGTACCAGAACGACACGCTGCTGGTCGAGGAGGCAGAGATATGACCGCCACCGCATGGATCGTCACACGGCTCGCCGTTGCGCTGATCGTCGCCGGGGCGCTTGCCCTCCTCATGTATTACGTGATCGTGCCCGCCGTCGTCGGGGCCGCCTACCGCCTCACACGGGAGGGGCCGGAGCTGGATCGCTTCAAGCTGTCGGGCGGCAGGCAGGCCGCCGGCAGCGAGGACGCCGTCTACTACGCGGCGCTGTACGACTGCCGGGACGCGGTCACGAAGATCACCGGGCCTGCCCCCGACGCGCTCTACTGGATGATGGGCATCTACGACAACCGACTCCAGCGCATACCGGGCGGCCATCTCAACGACTCGGCGGTCGAGATCGACGGCGATGGGCAGTTCCGCATCGTGATCCAGCCGGAACCCGGCAACCTGAATAACACGCTGGAGTGCAGGGGCCACCGCACCGGGCTGATCATCTACCGCGTTTTCCTGCCCCGCAACCGGGAGGATGTCCACCCCCCGGCGATCGAACGCATCCCGGCGCGGTAGGGCGATGAGCGCGCGGCGCGATTCGATCCGGCGTGGAGTGGGGCATTCGTGACGCCCGGCGGCTATGCCGACTTTGAGCAGTTCGATGTCGATCTGGACGGCTTCCGCATCCACACCGTCGACACGGGGGACGGGCCGCCCGTCATGCTGGTGCACGGCAGCCCGGTGTCGTCCTTCTCCTTCCGCCACCAGATCGCCGCGCTCGCGCCCCGCTTCCGCGTCATCGCGCCCGACCTGCCGGGCTTCGGGCGCTCGGATGCGCCCGCCGGGGGCGTCGACTTCGAGGAGCAGGCCCGGCTGCTGCGCCGCTTCGTCGCCCAGCTTGACCCCGGCCCGCTGTGCCTGCTCGTCCACGACTGGGGCGGCCCGATCGGGGTCGGCGCGCTCGCCGACCGCGCCGATCAGATCCGCCAGCTTGTCCTCGTCAACACGACGCTTCGCCCCGACTTCAAGCCCCCCGCCTACTGGAAGCCCTTCACCGCGCCCGCCCTTGGCGAGCTGCTGCTCGTGCGGCTGAACCTGTTCGGGCGGGGGCTGCCCGCCATGCTCGACGCGGCGGGGTCGTCCACCGTGCACGAGGTCTACCGCCGGGCGCTCGAAGCGGAAGGCACGCGCCAGACGGTGCTCGCGCTCGAACGGCTGGCGGGCTACGAGGCCGTTGCGCGAATGTGCGAGCGGGCGCTGCCCGCGCTGAGCGCGGCGGAGACGCTGATCCTGTGGGGCACGCCCGATCCCTATTTCCGCCGGGGTGAGCTTGACTGGCTGCGGGGTGCGTTCCCGGCGGCGGCGGTGCGCGAGATTCCCGGCGGCGGGCACTTCCCGCAGGAGGACGCGCCCGAAGTGGTGACGGAGGCCCTGCTCGGCTTTTTCGCGTGACACCGGGCGGGCCGAACGATTACGACGATACGAGGAGGTTGACCCATGCCGGAGGACATCGAGCAGAAATACGTGATACACCGGCCCGACGCGCGCCAGATCGACATGGAGGCGCTCACGCCGGAGCCGGAGGGCGCGCCACCCGCCGAAATCCCCGACGACGTGCTGAGATCGGTCGAGGCGGCCCCGGACGTGGCGGCGGTCGAGGAGCGCAACATCCGGGCGATCCTCGATCTGCTCATCCGGGCTATCGAGGACGAGTTCGGCCCCGTTGCGCGCATCCGGGTCGAGAATCTCGGCGAGGACGCCATCCGCAGGCTGATCGTCGGCTCGCTCCCCCAGACGCTGCCGCTCGACGATCCCGACTTCGCCGGGGAGCTTGGCGCGGGCGCGTCGGCGCAGACCCTCGCCGATCTGCGCGGCCTGCTCGCTCGCATCGTCGAATACGCCTTCCCCGATCCGGATGCCATCCACACCGAAGCGACCGTGGTCGACGTGCACGCCCATCCGGGTTTGAAGGCGCTGTGGTTCCGCCGCAGGCTCGCCGACCCGCACATGAAGGTCAACCTGATACAGCGGCTGACGCACAGCACGCCGGTCGCCTTCGACCCCTTTGCCGTGCGGACGTGCTTCCCCAAGCTCCGGGCAGGGCGGGTCAACGTCCTTTTCTCGACGATCTACGCCCTCGAAATGGAGACCCTGTTCGACCTTCAGGTGCTGGGCATCCTGCCCCGGCCAGAGTTCCTCTCCCGCGATATCGTCCGCAGGATCAAGCGGCTCCCGTGGATCGGCATCGTCGCGGGCCTGCTGCTGGCCGCCGTGTTCGGCTGGCTGGCATGGCTCGCGTTCGCGGCGGCTGGCGGCGGCTGGCTGATCGCCCTCGGCGTGGCGGCTGCCCTCGTCTCGCTGGGGCTGCTGGCCGGGGCGATCGGGCTGCTCGTGGTGCACACCTCGTGGATTCTGCCCGTGCTCGTCGCGCGGGTGCTCGGCCCGGAGTATTTCGACATCGTGGCAGATAATATCGGGGAAGTCGAGCGGCAGGTCAAGGAAGCGCGCGAAGCGGGCGAGATGGACGTTCAGGTCGCCCGCTCGGTCGAGGAGCTTGAGGACGGTCTGCAGCGCATCAACGCCGCCAAAAGCCAGAACGGCGGTGACGGACAGGGGCCGGGCGAGCCGCTCATCCTGATCCATTCACTGGAGGGCGCTCACTGCCTGCACGGCTCGGCTGCGAGCGGGCGGCTGGCCGCCATCAAGCGCAAGGCGCAGGCGGGCGGCGACACGACGGCGGACAGTCAGGCCCTTCAGCGCGACACTGAGGTGGAGGACGAGGTGATGGGCAACCTGATGGCCCTGTACCGCTCCGGGGTCGCCATGATCGGGCTCTCCCACTACTATCCGAACGTCGTCTGTCAGAGCGTTTTCTCATACCCGGAACGCGCCGCCAGCCTCATCAATCCCGGACGATGGGAATTCAACTGGCACGACGTGTCGCTGGGGCTGACCCGCCTCGGCACGAAGGTGATTGAGGAGATGCTGCGGCTGGGCATCGTGATCGACATCACCCATACCTCCCCGACGACGCGCCGTGACGTATACGACCTCGTCGACGCCTACGACGGCGGCGCGGGCAAGCGCTGCGCCGTCGCCGCCTCGCACATCGGCGTGCAGGGCGTGCACCGGCACCCGTACAACCTCGCCGACTGGGAGATCGCGTGGCTGGCGGAGCACGGCGGCGTGATCGGCGTCATGTGGTCCAATTTCTGGCTCTCCGGGCACGAGGGGTTGAAGCTCGGACTGGGCTATATCACCCGCACCATCGACCACATCTTTGACGTGCTGGGCGAGGACGCCGGGCACGTCGTCGGGTTCGGCTCGGACCTCGACGGATTCAGCGATCCGCCCGACGATCTGTGGGACGCGACCCGCTGGCCCGTCCTGACGCAGTATCTCGCCTCGGAATATACGCTGGACGCCGCCGGGCACACGTGGCGCAAGTACACGCCGGAGCAGATTCGGGCGTTTCTGGGCGGCAACATGCTGGCGCTTATCCGGAGCGGCTGGGGCCGCAAAACCGACGATACGCGCGCCGACCTGATCGCCCAGCTTGGCAGCCTGAACAACCGGCTCGCCCTCGACGCGGCAGCCGATCTGCGCGCGCGCGGCTGGCTGGCCGACGGCTCGCTGGACGGGGCGAGCCTGCGCGGCGCGAATCTGGCGGGCGCGGACCTCGCCGGGGCCGACCTGCGCGGCGTCGACCTTTCCGGCGCGAACCTCCAGAACGCCGACTTACAGGGCGCGCAGTTCGACGAGCGCACGATCATGCCGGACGGGATGCGCTGGACGCCGGGTTAGGTCCGCCGCAGGGCAGGGCGAGAATAGGGGTTGGCTCCGGGGCCATCACGGATTATGATTCCGTCAGGCGAACTCTGTGATTCATATTCCACCACGCGGCGCTGACGCCGCGCCCACGACGAGGCCAACCCATGAACCACACCACACCGCACGAGACGACCGCCCCGGACCTGCCCCCCGTAGCCGTAGCGGGCAGCATCGTCCTCGACCTGTTTCCCACCCTGCTCATCCCCGGCGGCCATACCTTCCGGGACATGCTGGTCGGCGGGGCAGTGCTCGAACTCGGCCCGCTGGCCTCCCACTCCGGCGGATCGGCCCCTAACACCGGCATTAGCCTGCACCGGCTGGGCGTCCCGGTCCGCCTGATGGGCCGCATCGGCGACGACCTGCTGGGCCGCGAGATGATCCGCATCTTCGAGGTGGAGGGTATCCGCTGCGACTGGCTCTCCATCACGGAGGGCGATACGTCGTACACCATCGTACTCGCCCCGCCGGAGACCGATCGCATCTTTCTGCATTATCCCGGCCCCAACGCGGCCTTCTCCGCGTCAGACATCGACTGGGATGTCGTCGCGCGCGCCGGGATTCTCCACCTCGGCTATCCTCCGCTCATGCCCCGGCTCTACGAGGACGGCGGGGGGCCGCTGGCCGATCTGCTGCGCCGCGCCGCCGACCTCGGTGCGACCACCTCGCTGGACATGTGCATGGTCCCGCACGAGTCTGCCAGCGCGCGCGAGGACTGGTCCGCCATTCTGAAGCGTATTCTGCCCCACACGGATATCCTGCTGCCCGGCGTCGACGAGATGCTGTTCCTCGCACAGCCCGACCTGTTCCGCGAGTTGAGCGAGCGGGCCGGGGCCGAGCCGATCCTCACCGCCGTCGAACCGGAGCACATCGCCGCGCTGGGCGACCGGCTGATCGGCATGGGCGCAGGGATCGTCGGGCTGAAGGCCAGCGATCGCGGTATGGTTCTGCGGACCGCCGGAGCGGATCGCCTGCGCGCCTTTGGCCGCGCCGCGCCCTCCGACGTAGCCGCATGGGCGGATCGCGAGCTGTGGGAGCCGGGCTTCGAGCCGCGCCGCTTCGAGACGGCGACCGGGGCGGGCGATGCCGCCGTAGCCGGGTTCCTGACCGCGTTCCTGCGCGGGTGTGGCCCGGAGGAGTCTCTGCGGGCGGCCTGTGCGTTCGGCGCGAAGAATCTGGAGGCGGCGGACGCGACGAGCAGCATCCGCTCGTGGGACGAAGTGATAGACCTCGTCGAGGGCGGCTGGGCGCGTAACCACGTCACGGTCGACGCGCCGGGCTGGCATTTTTCCGCCGATTCGGGCCAGTGGATCGGTCCCAACGACGCGGGTTAGCGATCTGTCAATCTAAATTTTGTACCTTCACAAGAACCCCCCGCGATGCTGCGCATCGTCCGCCCCCCGTAGAGAAACGCGGAGCGTTTCTCACAAGAAGAAGGCTCCGCCTTCTTCACAGCAAGAGGGGGCAAATTCGAGCGTAAGCGAGAATTGGGGGGTTCCTGCTTGCATGGCTCCAATTCCTTAACCGAACCGCATTACCTCAAAGCTTCGATTTACCGGGCGGGAACCGCCTCATAGACCGGCTGGGTGTAGTGACTGTACTTCTTGTTGCGCCCGCTGACGATGTCGAAGTAGCGGTCACGCAGATCGCGCACGACCGGCCCCAGCTTTCCCGTGCCAACCGGGCGGTGATCGACGGTGGCAATCGCGACGACCTGCACGCCCGTCCCGCAGAAGAACGCCTCATCCGCGATGAATATCTCCGTGCGGTCGATGGGCCGCTCGACGACCTCAAGGCCCATGTCCTCACGCATCACCTGCATGATGGTCCGGCGGGTGATGCCCTCAAGCACGTTGGCCGTAATCGGCGGCGTGTAGACGACGCCATCACGCACCATGAAGAAGTTCGCCGCGCTGCCCTCGGCGATGTGGCCGTCCTCGTTGAGCACCAGCGCCTCATCGAACCCGGCAAGCTCGGCGTCGGACTTGATCAGCGCGGAGTTGGCGTACGCGCCGATGATCTTGCCGCGCGCCGGGATGGCGTTGTCGTCGATGCGCCGCCACGCCGAGAACGTCACCGAGCAGCCTTCCTCATTGGGGATGTAGCTGCCAAACGGGATCGAGAAGATCGTCACATCATACTCCAGCTCGTGGAGCCTCACGCCGATTTTATCCGTGCTGACGTAAATGACGGGCCGGATGTAAACGTTCTCCCGGTAACCCTCGGTGCGCAGCAGCTCTAACAGGGCCTCGGTGAGCTGCTCCGGCGTGG
>CAZWUX010000207.1:0-8213 GCA_964637665.1 uncultured Anaerolineae bacterium | reverse complement strand
GCGCTGAGGATGACGACCTCCCTGCGCCCGTTTCCGCCCTCGTTTGCCGCCATCACGTCTCCTTATCCATCCTCCGGGAAAATCTCCTCCCAGACGGCCTTGAGCTGCCTGTACGTGTCGTCTATCCACTCCGGTATGACGCGCGTGTGGCCGATGACGGTCATGTAGTTCGTGTCGCCCAGCCAGCGGGGCACGACGTGCTGGTGCAGATGTTCGGCGATGCCCGCCCCGGCGGCGCTGCCCTGGTTGATGCCGATGTTGAAGCCGTCGGGCTGGAAAGCCGCGTCGAGCACCTGCTCGGCCTGCCGGGTCAGGGCCATCAGCTCCGCGAGCGTGGTTTCCGGCAGATCGCCGAGCTTGCCGGTGTGCTGGTAGGGGACGACCAGCAGGTGGCCGTTGTTGTAGGGGTAGAGGTTGAGCGTCACGAGGCAGTGCTCGCCCCGGCAAAGGATGTGCTCGGCGTCGTCGTCGGTGGCCTCCGCCTTTGCGCAGAAAATGCAGCGGTCACCCTCGCCGCCGCCTGCTACCTCGTCCTTGAGATAGGCCATTCGCCAGGGTGACCAGAGATGATCGTTCATGTTGAATCCTGTATGCTTGCCAGGTGTCGGGTTGTGGAATGTACGTGATCTTAGAGTGATTGTAGCACATCGGGGAGGGCGGTGGCACGCGGCTGATTCACAGCCGCCCGACGGTGTGAACCCCGTGAAATGCGAAACTGTCTGCCGGGGGTAGTTGTGCTATACTTCGAGATACGCGAGCGCGCCTCTCCGTTGTTGGGTTCGGGATATGGGACGCGCAGGCTGCGGTGATCCGTGTGTGAGCAGTGGATGTGAGCAATCAATCAATGAGTGGAGAACATATTCTCGTCGTCGAGGATGACGAGGTGCTGCGGTCCGGCATCTGCGATCTGCTGGAGCTTTCCGGGTACGCCGTCTCGGCGGCGCGGGATGGCGTTCACGCCATCGACATTCTGCAATCGATGGGACTGGCCCCGGCGCTGATCGTGTCCGACATCCGGATGCCCAACATGGACGGCTACGAGTTCCTTGAGGCCGTTCGCGCGCGCCCGGAGTGGCTTTCCATCCCCTTCATCTTCCTCTCGGCGAAGGGCGACCGGGAGGACATTCGCAGGGGGAAGCTGCGCGGTGCGGACGATTACATCTCCAAGCCGTTCGACTTTCAGGACCTCGTCGTCGCCATCCAGTCGAGCCTGAGCCGCCATGAGGAGCTTCACGCGCTGCAAGAGGCGCGGCTGAACTCCCTCAAGCGGCGCATCCTGGACGTGATCAACCATGAGTTCCGCACGCCGCTGACGTACATCGTCGCCTATGCTGACCTGATGGCGAAAGAGGAATCGTTCCAGCATTCGAAGGACCTGCGGCAGTACATCAATGGCATCCTCGAAGGCAGCGAGCGGCTGTCGCGCCTCATCGAGAACTTCCTCGTGCTGGCCGAACTGGAAAGCGACCTCGGCGAGAAAATCTACGAGCGGCGGCAGTCCCTCATCGCCGATTTCGGCCAGCTCGTGCGGGAGGTGGTCGACGGGTACGAGGCGAGGGCGTTGAAGAAGAACGTGTCGGTCGACCTTCACGTTGCGAGCCCGCTGCCACCGATCAGGGGCGATTACCCCTATCTGGAGATATCCATCCGCGAGTTGATCGACAACGCCGTGCGCTTCTCTCCGGAGGGGGAGACCGTCACGGTGACGGTCATGACGGGTGGGAACTACGATGACAAGGTGCTGGTCGTCGTGAACGACCATGGTCCGGGCATTTCGGCGGAGAAGCAGGCGGATCTGTTCGACATCTTCTATCAAGTCGATCGCGAGCGTCTGGAGCAGGGCGGGGCGGGAGCCGGGCTGGCGATCATCCAGCGGGTCGCGCGGCTGCACAACGGCGAGGTCGGCGTGGAGAGCGCGCCGGGGCAGGGCAGCCGGTTCATCCTGCGCCTTCCGGCAGCGGACGCGGCTTAGGGGTGCCGGTGAGATGGCGAACCTGACAGCGTTGTTCGAGGCGTTTGGCCCGAACCTCGTCTATCTGGCCGCGATTGCGGCGCTGTGGCTGGCGATCACAGCCGTTTACGTGCCGGGCACCGGCCTGCTGGAACTCGGCGCGCTGGTGAGCTTCGCGCTGGCGCTGGGGGGGATGCTGGCCCTGCCCACGAACGTCGCCGGCGTGGCGCTGCTGGCCGCCTCGATGGGCTGCTTCCTCGCGTTGTTATTCCATCACGGCCCCTTTACGCTCGCCCTGGCCGGGCTGGGGCTGGTGTTTCAACTGCTCGGCTCATTTTTCCTGTTCAGGGAGGGCGTTCGCCCCGATATCGGCATCATCCTGCTCGTGACGGGGGCCGCTTTCGCCTATCACCAGCTCATCCTGCTGCCCGGCCTGCGCGCTCAGACGGGGATCAGCCCGCTGGAGGCCGACCGCCTGATCGGGCAGCGCGCGCAGGTCGAGGCGACCATCGACCCGCTCGGGCAGGTGCGCGTGGCGGGCGAGCGGTGGAGCGCCACCGCCGATCAGGTCATCGGTGCGGGGGAAACCGTGCGCGTCGTCGGGCGGGAGGGGCTCGTGCTGCGCGTCATCCCGGAGCCTGCATCCACCCCGGTCGAAGCGCCGTTCCCCACCCGGCGCTGAGCCGGAGTCAGGATCAACCGCCGTTCTCCCAGTGGAAGACGCGTTCCGCGTCCTCCAACGCCCGCCCCGGCGCTCGCCAGAGGCGGGCTTTTTTGCGCATCAGGGGGATGCTAAAACGCCTGTTTTCGCTCGAAAATGGTCCTTTCTTCCGGTGACACTTGTCAAAACGGGTTGGGATCAATGACACTACAGGCTGTGGGGCGTCGCGCCTATACTGTTCATATCGTGCGGCGGAAGCGCTGCACGCTGTGTATTGTATGGGAAGAGCGTCCAGTCAACGTGATGATTGACCGTGTGCGTCTGCTAATTATCGACGAAAATCCGCTGGTGCGGAACGCACTTGCGACTCGCCTCGGCACGATGCCCCAGCTTGAGGTGCTGGGGACGGTCGGTTCGGTGCCGGAGGCGCAGACCGCGCTTGCCCAGGCCGCCCCCGACGTGGTGCTGATCGAGCCGAAGCGGCTCAACGGCGAGGGGATTTCGTTGATCGAGACGCTCGTTTCGCTGCCGAAACCGCCCCTGATCATCGTCCTGACGAGCTATCACGACGAGGATGAGGAGCTGGTCGCCACCGAGCTTGGGATTAGCTGCTACATGCTCAAGGAGATCGACTCGCAGGCGTTGCTCAACGCGATCCTCTCCTGCCGCGACAAACCCGATTACCCGCCCGCCTGACGCGTCTACCCCCCGGAACGATCACAGCCCCGGCTTATAAGGCCGGGGCTGTTTTTTAATATGGTGGGGTGGGGATGGGTTATTCGTCGCGGCCCAGCACGCCGGTGCCCATGAAGTAATCCAGCCATACGCCGCACAACAGCGCCAGCGGGACGGCGGTCAGTATGGCGAACGTGATGCCGTATGACTCCAGCGTGACGCCCTCGCCGTACAGCAGGTTGAGCGTCGCCAGCACGGCGAACAAACCGGCGACGCCGCCTCCCAGCGACATGATCACGAGCAGCACGCGCTTCAGACCCAGGTCCATTTGTCTCTTTCCTCAGGCGGTGTAAGTGCTCATCACACGGACGTACAGATTCGCATTGTAGCGCGGGCCCTGGGATGCGTCAAAACCCCTGCTGCGGGAACGGCTAGGCTTTCGCCGCGTTCTGCTGGGACAGATGCTCCTGATAGGCTTTCCAGCCGGGGCACCACGTCGTGTGCCAGCGCCACAGCCGCGCCATCAGCGAACGGGGCTTCTCCTCGGCTTTCAGGCGCATCGGGCAGGTCTCACACTTGAACTCGGTCGGGGTAACGTCAGCCATCGGTCTCTCTCCAGGTCAGCGATAGGTTCATTCTACTCATCTGTACGCAAAACCCGGCTGATAAGTTCCGTTGATGTCTACCCGGCCAGCGCGAGAAACGCATCCCGCGCCATCTGGTACACAGCAGCAGGCAGCACGCCTAACACGAACGTGCCGACCGCTGTCACGGCCAGCGCCACGCCGAGCGCAGGCCGGAGTGTCACTTCTTTCTCGCCGCCCTCCTGCATGAACATGACGAAGACGACACGCAGGTAGTAGAACGCGCTCACGACGCTCGTCAGCACGCCCACGATGGCCCCTGCCAGCATCCAGGGGTTGCCTATGGCGGCGTTGATCGCCGCCTGAAATACGAACCACTTGCCGACCATCCCTGCGCTGATAGGCATCCCCGTCAGCGAGAGCATGAACAGCGTCATGGCGACGGCCAGCAGGGGCCGTCGCTTGCCCAGCCCGGCGAAGTCGTCGATCTGGTTGCCGGTCCCGTCGTCGTTCTCGACCGCGATCACGACCGCGAACGCGCCGAGGTTGGTGAACGCATACGTCAGCAGGTAGAACAGCGCGGCGGAGACGGCCAGCGGGGCGTCCTGCGGGCGCTGGGCGGCCCCTACGGCCAGCATGATGTACCCCGCGTGTGCGATACTCGAATAGGCCAGCATCCGCTTGATATCGCTCTGTGCGATGGCGACGAAGTTGCCGAGGATCATGGTCAGCATGGCGATGATCGCGACAAGCACCCCCCACTGCCCGGACACACCCGGCATCGCGACGACCAGCACGCGCAGCAGCGCGGCAAATCCACCGGCCTTCGCCCCGACCGACATAAACGCCGTGACCGGCGTCGGCGCGCCCTGGTAAACGTCCGGCGTCCACATGTGGAAGGGGACCGCCGCTACCTTGAAGCCCAGCCCGACGAGGATCAGCGCCATGCCGGAGAGCGCCAGCGGCAGCCGGGGCGCGCCGCCCTGGAACCCCACGACGAGGTCCGACAGCGAGGTCGAGCCGATGCCGCCGTAGGTCAGCGCGATGCCGTACACCAGAAATCCGCTCGCGAACGCGCCGAGCAGGAAGTACTTCATCGCCGCTTCCTCGGACGAGGGGCGCGGGCGGGCGAAGCCCGACAGGATGTACAGCGGAATGGACAGCAGCTCCAGCGAGAGGAAGACGACCATCAGGTCGGATGCCATCGACATGAGCACCATGCCCAGCGTCGAGAACAGCAGCAGCGAGTAGTACTCCCCGCGCGCGATGTGGTGGTCCGGCAGGTAGTTGAGCGCCAGCAGAATCCCGATGGCGGCGGCGAACAGGAACACGAGTTGCAGGAAGATGGCGAAGCCGTCGACCGTCAGCATCCCGCCGAAGGCTTCCTGCGGGCCATCGCGCAGCGCGCCGCTCCCAAGCTGGACGATCAACAGCGCCGCCGTGCCGAGCACCCCCACCATCGCCACCCAGGCCATCCAGTGTTTGCGCTCCTGCGGGATAAACAGATCGGCCATCAGGCTGATCAGCGTCCAGCCCGCCAGCAGCAGGGCGGGGGCGGCAGCGGCGAGATTCAGCGTTTCTAAGGTCGGAAGGTCCATAAATGCGTCCTAGTCGGTGTTATCGCGCCGTTACGGCACCAGCGCAGCAAAGGCGGGCATCTGCTCCAGCAGTGCGTGGACGGATGGCGCCATCAGGTTAAAGAAGGGCTGCGCGTGCAGGCCGATCCAGAAGATAAACAGCAGGAGCGGCACGACCGTCAGCACTTCGCGGAAGGTGAGATCGCTGAGCTTACGGTTTTCCTCTTTGTCGAGCGGGCCGAGGAACACCTTCTGGAACATCCACAGCAGGTAGATGGCGGCCAGGATCACGCCCGACGTGGCGAACGCCGTGAAAATCCAGGGGCGCGGGCCGAGCGCGCCGGAGTCGAACGATCCCAGCAGGATGGTGAACTCGCCCACGAAGCCGTTCAGGCCGGGCAGCCCCATCGACGAGAGCGTGACGATCAGCGTCAGCGCGCTGAAGATGGGCATCGCCTGCCAGATGCCGCCGAAGGCGTCCATGTCGCGCGTATGGCGGCGTTCGTAGATCATCCCCACGAGGAGGAACAGCGCCCCGGTGCTCAGCCCGTGGTTGATCATTTGCAGGAGCGCGCCCTGCATCCCGATGGGGTTCAGCGAGAAGATGCCGAGCATCACGAAGCCGAGGTGGCTCACGGACGAATACGCGACCAGCTTCTTCACGTCCTGCTGCGGGAAGCTGACCCACGCCCCGTAGATGATGCCGATCACGGCCAGCGCCGCGATGTAGGGTGCGAAGTCGACGGTTGCGTTCGGAAACAGCGGCAGGTTAAACCGCACGAAACCGTACGTGCCCATCTTCAGCAGGATGCCCGCCAGAATGACCGAACCCGCCGTCGGGGCCTCGGTGTGGGCGTCAGGCAGCCAGGAGTGCAGCGGCCAGATCGGCACCTTGATGGCGAAGGCGATGGCGAACGCGGCGAACAGCCATCGCTCGACCCCGATGGGGATGTCCAGGCCGATGAGGTCGGGCAGCAGGAACGATCCGCCCCGGATGCCGAGGAACAGGATGGCGAGCAGCATCAGCAGGGACCCGGCCATCGTGTACAGGAAGAATTTAATGGCGGCGTACTGGCGGTTTGGCCCGCCCCAGATGCCGATCAGGAAGTACATCGGGACGAGCGTGAACTCCCAGAAGATGTAGAACAGGAACAGGTCCAACGCGACGAACACGCCGATCATCCCCATTTCGAGCAGCAGCATGAAGGCGTAGTATTCCTTCACCCGGTCCTCGATCGCCGACCACGAGGACAGGATTGCGATGGGTGAGATCAGCGTCGTCAGCAGCACCAGCAGGATGCTCATCCCGTCGACGCCCATCGCGAAGGTGATGCCCGCCGTCGGAATCCAGGGCACGGCCCCGCCCCATTTCATCGAAGCGCCCTGGCTGAACGGCTCCGTCAGCAGGACGAGGGACAGCGCGAACGTCACGACCGAGAAGAACAGCGCCGTCCACTTGATGAAGTCCTCGTTCTCACGCGAGGTGAAGACGACGACCAGAAAACCTGCCAGCGGCACGGCCAGCAGCACGGTCAGAAAGACAGGGAATGTTTCAGGAACGTTAAGCCACATAAGTGCTCCTTGCGGGTGCCAGTTAGTTGCCGCGCCCGCGCCGGTTTCGCTGCGGCGAGGCGTGAAGATCGACTACGTCAGGAAACGAATCAGCAGGTAGCCCAGGATCAGGACGACGCCGAACAGCACGGCCAGCGCGTAGTTCCGCACGTAGCCGGTCTGCGTCCGGCGCAACTCCTGCGACGAGCCGCCGATCAGCCGCGCGATGCCGTTCACCGCGCCGTCGACGATGCCCATGTCGATGGGCTGGCTCAAAATCTGCGCCCAGCCGCGAAATGCGTCGCCCAGAATACGGTCGTGAACGAAGTCGTGCCAGAAACGCCAATCGACCGTGAAGGCGAAGAAGCTCGCCAGCCAGTGGTAGGGCTTCACGAACACCGCCGTGTACAGGTCATCCCAGTACCACTTGTGGTTGAGGAAGGTGAAGACCGGCCCCGTCGTGCGCAGCGGGTCCTTGTCACCCACCTCCATCGGCCTGCGCCCGTAGAGCAGATAGCTCAGCCCGATGGCGAGCAGGGCCAGCACGGTCGAGATCAGCGCGACGACGACGTTAAACTCGCCGATGTGCGCGTGGACGACGCTTTGCTCCAGCCAGCGGCCCAGATGGTGCAGGCCCGCGAACGGCAGGTTCATCACCCCGCCGATGGTCGCCAGCACGGCCAGGATGACGAGCGGCACGAGCATCACCGGGCCGCTTTCCTCGGCGTGCGCGGCGGCCTCGCTGCGCGGCGAGCCGAAAAACACCATGAATATCTGCCGCCCCATGTAAAATGCGGTGAAAAAGGCCGCGACCGAGAGCAGGATGTAAACCAGCGTATTGTTCAGGCTGGCGTCGAGCAGAATCTCATCCTTCGACCAGAAGCCCGCCATCGGCGGGACACCTGACAGCGCCAGCGCCCCGGCGATGTACACCCAGGTCGTCGTCGGCATCCGGTGCCGCAGCGCGCCCATGAAGCGCATGTCCTGCGGGTCGAATTTCTCCTCATCGCCGTGTTCGTCATGTTCGTGGGCGGTGTGGTGATGCCCGTGCTCCATCCCGTGGATCACCGAGCCTGCGCTGAGGAACAGCAGCGCCTTGAAGAAGGCGTGCGTCGCGAGGTGGAAAATCCCGGCGATGTAGCCGCCCAGCCCGACCGCTGCGATCATGAAGCCGAGCTGGCTTACCTCCGGGTTGCGGGGAAGGCCGAGGAAAG
>CAZWUX010000206.1:0-8214 GCA_964637665.1 uncultured Anaerolineae bacterium | reverse complement strand
TCGCCTCGGTGCCGGGGATGTACTGCAACTTCGGCATGACGGTTTACCGCTCCAACTTCGACCAGATCACGGACGTGATTCGCTGGGGCATTAAGAACATCGAGCACGTGCACGGGATGGTGTTCATCACGTTCCGAGCCGCCGGGATCGACACCGGCATCGACTACTACACGCCGTCCGGCGAGGCCATCCAACCTGAAGAACTCGGTTACGCGGCCCACCGTGAGGTCTACGAGGACGCGGGGGTGACCTCGGCGGACGTGTGGAACAAGATCCGCTCCGAGTTCCCACACTACGACGCCTCCGCCTACCTGAACGGCACGCAGCGCCACGACTCGATTAAGTGGCTGCTCGGCGTGCAGATTGGGCTGACCGGGGGCCACATGGTCGGCTCCATCGGCCCCCGTCTGATGGAAGCCGCGCAGACGTGGCGTCACTGGTTCAAGGGCACGTACGTCGCCCACCGGCCCAGCCACCGCAGCGGCTACAAGGTGTTCCTGACCGGCGTGTTCGACGAGAAGGTGCGCGAGGCCCGGCGCAATTACTGGCGGGCCGTCCGCGCGCAGCCGCGTCTGCTTTTCTCGCCGGTCTACACGCAGTCCATCGGCATCATCCAGGCCCCCGACATGCTGCCCGACGGGCGCACGGATATGTGCGACTCCTGCCCGGACATGTGCGTGCACGAAGGCACGCTCGTCAACTCCTGCCGCTGGGACGAGTGGCGGCTGTACGGTGGGTATCTCCAGACGCACCTGACTACGGATACCGGCCTCGACGACATCACCGAGTTGGACGAGGAGCTTGAGGAAGAAATCGAGAAGGTGCTCGAAAAAGCCTGATCGTCCCGCGTAAACAAAAAAGGGCGGGCCGTGCTGATCGAAGCCGGCCCGCCCGTCTTGTTAATTCGGTCAACCACTCACTGTGGGAACAGGCCGCATATCCCGTCCTGCTGCACCTCAAACGCCACCGTCTCTGTGTCGGTTGATATATCGATGTTGGACACGTTGGCCGGGGACCACTGCCCCTCGCCGGTGAGACAGTACACCGTCACGCCGGGGAAAAGCTGGCCGCAGCCCGAAAAATCCCCCACCCGGAAGGTGTGATACCCCCATCCGGCCTCCGCGATCCCGCACGGCATCGCACCACCCGGCCCCGCGATGAGCATCTCAGGCCGGTCGGTGGGCAGCGGTTGGAGAAAAACATCGGCTTCCTCGGTCGCCGGTGCGCCGCCTCCACAGGCGGTGACGAGCACCATCACGATCAGCGCCAGCCCCAGCGCCAGCGCACCGTTCACCACGCGGTTCTTTAACACCATCCGTCGGCATCCTCCTCTAATCACTCGGTCAGCGGGGCTCGAAGCGCAGGGCTATCTGCGCTCAACCCGGAGGGAAATCATAACGTGAACGCCCGCCGATTTCCAAGATGAACCCGGCGCACGAACGCCGGAGCGTGTGTCAGCGATTCTGTATCGACCAGTCGAACCCGATGTCGGGATCGTCGAACGGGATGCGCTCCTCATCGGGCGCAGCGGGATCGTAGCTCTGTGTCGTATGGTAAAACAGCAGCAGCGGTTTGGTCCCTAAGACCTGATACCCGTGAGCGATGCCCGCCGGGATCAGCACCACCACCGGGTTGTCCTCGCCCGCGTAGATCACCTGCGTCTCGCCGTGCGTGGGCGAGTCCTCGCGCTGATCGTACAGCACGACGCGCGCCATGCCCGCCGCCACGTACCACACGTCATCCTGCTTGCGGTGCCAGTGAAACGCCTTGATCACGCCCGGATAGGTTTGCGTGATCGAGGTCTGCCCGAAGCGGGCGAGCAAGTCGTCATCGTCCCGCAAAATCTCACGGAAATAGCCCCGGTCGTCCGGGTAGGTAACGAGTTTTTTCACTACCACGTCGTGAATCTGGCCCATACTGGCTGTTTCTTCCCTGCTGTTCGGTGTTCAAGAGATGGTGCGGCCCAAGTGTACCCCACGGCCCGCCGGGTTAAAAATGGCGGTGCGCCCGCCGGATGGTCAGTCGCCCAGCGCGCGCCGAATGTCGCGCTCGTGGAGCATGTTGTGCCGGTAGATGAGCTTGGCGAACTTCTCCACACGGTCGACGCCGAAGAACGGGTGGCGGCCCTCCCGGTCGAGGTCGGCGTCGTTCAACCCCTCGACCAGCTCAGCCATCTCCGCCCGGACCGCCTCAAACGCCACGATAAGGTCATCCGGCGGCAGGCCGTCCATCTCCGCGACCGTCCGCGCATTGAACGCGTCGAGGTCGAAGCCCTCCGGCGCGCCCTCCCCGCCGCTGAGCACGTCCTCGAACAGGCGGATAAACTCCCGCTCCGCAGCGATGAAGTGGCAGAGTACCTGCCGGGCATCCCACGCCATGCCATCCGAGTAGATCGGCGCGTCCCATGCCTCAAGCGGCAGCGCCCGGAAAAACGCGGCGGTGTCCGCCCCCTTCTGGCGCAGACGCCCCGCGATGTGTGCAGCCCGTTCGCTCACGGCGTGAGCGTGAAGGCCGTCGGGCCGGGCAGCTCGACGCCCCCGCCGCCGCCCGGCGTCAGCAGTCCGGTCGCGACGAGCAGCACGCCCAGCGCGAAAAACAGCACGATCAGGCCGATCAGCAGCCACGTCATTCTGGGGATCGCCCGGCGCTGGCGCGCGGGTGGCTGTTTCTGGCCTGCGTCATCCTGTGTCATGACTCGTCGCTTTCTGTCGGCGTGGCATTGGGTGTGATGCTCGGTCCAGGCGTCGGCGTGGGATCGAGGGTGGACGTGGGCGTGGCCGTCGGCGTGGTTTCGGGTGTGGGTGTCGGCGTGCCTGCCTCTATCCCACTCTGAGCCGAGACAGGCTCGATCAGATCGCCCAGCGTATACCACGCCACTTCGAGGTCGTTGCTCGCCGCGATGGGCTGATCCTCCAGCGTTTCGAGCGCCGCCTGAAGCCGCGCCGTGACCTGGTCGAGCGCGATCTGCTGATCCGCTGTCGCAGACTCAGTATCCACCCGCGCGAGCGTCACCAGCGCCATGTCGAGGTCGCTGGCAGCCAGCCCCGCGTTGCCCTCCAGCAGACGCAGCCGGGCGCGCAGCACCTCCTGCCACGCCCGGATAAATAGAAGCTGCCGGTCGAGCACGGCGAACTCCGCCTCACCGGGCAGTTCCTCCTGAAGCGCGCTCAGCCCCGTGTCGACGGCGTCAAGCCGTTCGGTCGTATCATCCAGCATCTCATGGAGAGCAGTCAGCTCCGCCGACTGGGTCGCCAGCGCGCTCTCATCATCGTTGACGCGGTCCTCCAGCGTCGCGATGCGCGCTTCGAGCGCAGCCAATCGCGCGGTCAGCGCCTCCTCAGCTTCGAGCCGGGCCGCCTGCCCGGCGACGAGCGTCGCATCCTGCCCGACAAGCGCCGCGCTGACCTCCGCCCGCAGCGTCGCATTTTCGGCCTCCAGCCCGGCGAGCGCCGCCTCATTCCCCACCTGATTCTCAATCACCCGGGTATACGCCGGGGGCACGACGAGATACAGCAGCACCGCAATGCCGATCCCGATCAGCGCCGCCAGCAGCAGGTCGACCACCCATCGCATCGAGCGGCGTCGCCGGGTGCGGGCGGGCGCTGCCGCCTGGCCGCCTGCATCAGACGCCGGGGCAGCCACACGCTGACTGCCGGGAGGCGGTGGAACTCTGGGCAGGGGTGGGGTAATCGGCGGGAGGGAGTCCGGCGTTTCCTGTTCGTCTGCCGGGCCTCCGGGGGGCGCATCCTCCGGTTCCGGCGTTTCTGTCGCGTCAGGTTGCACGTTATCAGCCATCGATCCTCTTTCTCGCCTGCCTGCGGCGCGTTACTCCGTGACGATCAGCGTGCCCGCCTCCGCCTCATCGAGGTGACTCACGATCCCGCATAACACCGGGTAGCTTCCCGGCTCGGCGGGCGCCGTAAATCTATACGTATGAACCTCCGTTGTGTGGCGCGCGAGGCCCCGCCACAGCACGAGGTCCTCCGCCTCGTCGAACGGCGTGCCCGGCTCGTAGGCGCGATCCATCAACACCCACTCGTGCGCGAAGTCGCCGTTGTTAACCAGCGTGATCGTGACCTCACTCCCGGCTGGGACCGTCCACTCGGTCGGCTCGAAGCAGCACTTCCACATCGTCACGGCGATCTCAGCCCCGCTCGTTCGCTGGCCGCATCCCACCACCGCCAGACCGGCCACAACAACCGCCGGGCCTATAACCTTCCACCAGCGCATGGGTTTCCTCCCCAAACGACAAGCGGACTCGACTCATTATAACGCCGATCGGGTGGGCTATAAATAAAAAAAGCCGGAGCTTGCTGCTCCAGCCGCGATTGGGGGAACCGCCGAGCCTGTTGTCTCGTCGGTTGTTTTCCTCGATGTTCCGGGGTAAACGGTCAGACCACCGGCAGACCGGCCATTTGAACTTCAGGCTGAACGGCCACGCCCGCCGGGATAAGCTTGCGGACAACCGGGCCGTCGAGCGCCAGCACGGTCAGCACGTCGTCGCCGCGTTCCAGCGTCACGATGAACATCGGCGCGCGGGTCTGGCCGGGGGCGCGCTTCGAGGTCTTGATCTGCCACCCCTGGTTCAGCAGTCCCACCAGCGCGTCACCCGTCGCATAGCCCTCGCGGGGCGACCAGTGGCGCGGCTGTAGATACGTATCCAGCATCCCTTTTCCTCCCTTCCAGTAGTTTTTTCCATTCATTGACCGTATCCTAATTGCCCATTGTTAATGTAAGATAAGAGAATTATTAAGGATGCTTTAAATGTGGGCAGGCGGACGCGCCATCTGTCGCGGAGTGTGTTAGCCCGCCTTCCAGGGCTCCGGGTCGCCGTCAAAGCGGCGGCCATCGGGCATCGTCGCACCTTCGAGTGTGCTGGCCGAGGCAAGCTGGCGACGGTGCACCTGCGCGTCGGTTAAATTCGCGCGAGAGAGGTTGGCGCGATGCAGCACCGCCGCGCCGAGATCCGCCCCACTCAGGTTCGCGCCCGTCAGGTTCGCGCGGGTGAGCACCGCATAGCGCAGATTGGCGCTGTCCAGCTTAGCGTAGATCAGGTGCGCGAAGGTCAGGTCGGCCTCGACGAGGGCCGCCCGTGAGAGATCGGCCCGCCCGATCTGCGCCCGGCTCAGGTCGGCCCCGGTCAGGTCGGCCCGGATCAGCCGCGCACCGGTCAGGTCCGCCCGCGACAGGTCAGCCTGCGTGAGGCTGGCATCCTTCAGATCGACATTGCGCAGGTTGCGCCCGCTGAGGTCGAACTCGGCGAGGTCTTCAGGCGGCTCCGCATCACGGCCCTCCTGCGCCCAGTTGAGCACAATCTCGTACTGAATTTCCAGCGGATCGCTCACCACGCTCCTCGCCGGGGCAGCGGCTTCCTCCGCCGGAGGCTGCTCCCCAGGCCGATCGGGGGCGGGCGGCCCGGATTCGTCTGGTCTGGATTCGTGCAGCGCCAGCAAGCGTTCGAGCATGTCATGAATCTCCTCGACCCGCTGCTCAAGCCGGATCAGGCGGCGGTCCAGTCTGGTCATACCGGCAACCTCCACGAGTGTTGGCGTTACGAATCCCTCTCAGTATAGCACCGTCCGGGGGGATCAACCGCCGGACGGTGCTACCATCCGGCTGCCGGAACGGTATATAATATGCTCCCGTGCCTATCGCGGCTGCCAACCGGCGGCGCGATAGACGCGGTACGCGTGTCTGAATACGAGACTGAGAAAATCAATTACCGATGACTACCAAACACCCTCACATCATCCAGCGTTCACATCCACGCCGCACCGCCCGCGTCACGATGATGGACGATCAAACGATCTGGAGCGGGCCGCTCGACACGTCGCTTGAGGACTACTTCGCCGCCGCTCACCCGGAGTGGATGCCGTCCACGCCGCTCGACGAGCGCGGCGACGACCCGGAGACGATCATCGCCGCCATCGCGGACGGTTCACTGCGGGAGCTGACCTACACCGTGAAGCGCGATCTCCAGGCCGATCCGGTGCTGCTCCGGCACAGCGACGGCCTGCGCATCTACCGCCGGTCGCTGTCCCTCGTGCTCGTCGTCGCCGCCGAGGAGTTGTTCCCGAATCGCAAACTGCGCATCGACCACTCGCTGCCCTTCGGCGGCTACTACTGCACCGTCATCGAGGGCGATCCGTTCACCGGGGACGAGCTGGCGCAGGTCAAAGCCCGGATGAAGGCCATCATCGAGGCCGACGAGCCGATCACCCGCGTCATCATCCCGCTGGAAAAAGCCTTCGAGATGTTCCAGGCGCAGGGCGACGCGGATAAGATCCGACTGCTGCGCAGCCGCAGGAAGGATTACCTCGTCGTCTACGAGCTGCGCGGCGTGCGGGATTATTTCTACGGCTACATGGTGCCCAGCACCGGCTACCTCCAGACCTTCGACCTGACGAAGGACGAGTTCGGGGGCTTCATCCTGCACTATCCGCGCCGTTTCGCACCGACCGCGATCCAGCCCATCACGGCCCTGCCCAAGCTGCGGCAGGTGTTCCACGAGGCCGCCCACTGGCTGGACCTGCTCGGCGTGGAGGACATCGGCGCGCTGAACGAGGCGCTGCGCGCGAGCCGCGCCCGCGAGCTGATCCTCGTCGCCGAGGCGCTGCACGAGGGCAGCTTCGCCGACATCGCGGATCAGATCACCGAGCGCAGGCAGCACGTCCGCCTCGTGCTGATCGCCGGGCCGACCTCGTCAGGCAAGACGACGAGCAGCAAGCGGCTGGCCGTGCAGTTGATGGCGCACGGCTTCAAGCCCTTCACCCTGGGCATGGACAACTACTTCGTCCCGCGTGACAAAACCCCACTTGACGCGTCAGGCGAGTTCGACTTCGAGCATCTTCACGCCGTCGATCTGGATCTGTTCAACCAGCAGCTTATGGCCCTGATGGACGGCGAAAAAGTCCGCCTACCGGCGTACAACTTCCTTACCGGCGACCGCGAGTGGGGCGACACCATCCAGCTCGACCCGGAGCACATTCTGATCGTCGAGGGGATTCACGGCCTGAACCCGGAGTTCGTGCGGGCTATCCCGCCGGAGCGCATCTTCCGGCTGTACGTCTCCTGCCTGACCCAGCTTAACATCGACCGGCACAACCGCGTCCCGACGACGGACGTGCGCCTGCTGCGGCGCATCGTCCGCGATGCCCGCCAGCGCGGCTATACTGCGCTCGATACGCTGTCCCGCTGGGGCAGCGTGCGGAACGGCGAGCGCCGCTGGATTTTTCCCTTTCAGGAGAACGCGGATGTGATGTTCAACTCCGCCCTGGTGTACGAGCTGGCCGTGCTCCGCACGCTGGCCGAGCCGCTGCTGCTTCAGGTCGAGCGCAGCTCCCGGTTCCACATCGAGGCCAAGCGGCTGCTTTCATTCCTGAGCTGGGTCGAGCCGCTGAGCCAACCGGAGATCATCCCCGACAATTCACTGCTGCGTGAATTTATCGGCGGCAGCATTCTTGATAACTACATTCCCGGTCAGCCAAGCTACAATGGATACAGAAGCATCACCTAACCGTACTCTGCCCCGCTGGCTGTGGATCGCACTCGCCGCCGCGCTCATAGCCCGTCTGGGGATCGCATTCGCCGTGCTGCCTAACCCGCAGTGCACCTCTGCCGCCACCGACGCGAAGCAGTATCTCACGCTCGGCCACAATCTGGCGATACACCACGTCTTCTCGCGGGAAACCGAACCGCCCTACACGCCCGATCAGCTGCGCACACCCGGCTACCCGGCGATCATCGCCCTGCTGGAGATGCTCTCCGGGCCGCGACTCCTCTGTGCGCTGATACTCATGCAGGCCCTCATCGGCACGCTGGCAGTCGGCGGGACGGCCCTGCTCGTCCGCCGCCTCTCCGGCGACACAACCGGGCTGATCGCCGGGCTGCTGATGGCCTTTGCCCCCGCTTCGCTGATCTTTACCGGCTACGCCTCCGCCGAAACGCTGTTCGCCGCGTGGCTGGTCGGCGGGTGCTGGCTGCTCGTCTCCGGGCTGGAGGGCGACCGCTGGCCGCTCAGCGCGGCGGCGGGGGCCGCCTTCGGTTTCGCGGCGCTGACGCGCCCCATCGGCCTCATGCTTCTCCCGGCGCTGCTGCTCGCAGTGGCCGTCCACTGGCTGATTCACCAGACCTCACCGGACCGGCTGGCGCAGGCCGTCCGGCACGGAGCAACGCTGACGCTGCCCTTTCTGCTGCTGGCCGGATCGTGGATGG
>CAZWUX010000205.1:6736-8274 GCA_964637665.1 uncultured Anaerolineae bacterium | reverse complement strand
GATGTGGACCCCAAACTGCGCGCGGTAGTCGTAGTCTCCACCCCACCGCCCGCCGGGCCACCTCACCCCGCTGCCGCGCCCACCGGGGAGACGACGCGCTCCGCCGGGCGGACCGAGTTCGAGACCTACGCGCCCTGGTTCGACACCGTCGACGGCGATCTCCCCCCTATTCTCCTCTCGGATGACGAGCTGGAGTCCGGTGCCGGTGCTGTCGCTCCTCCACAGGGTGTGGCACCGGGCGGCGATGACGTGGTCGACGCCGAATGGGTTATCGAGATCGGGAAGGGCATCCACACCGCCCCGCGCGGCCCGCTGCTCGATCCCGGTCCCCTCACCCGCCAGATTTTGCGGGCTGTCGGCGACCGCCGTTTCCTCGACACCGGGCGCATCGTCGCGGCGGCCTTTCGCGAGGGGCGCTGGGGCTGGCGGCAGATCGCCCTGCTGCTCGGCGCGGTCGCCCTCGCCGCCCTGATCCTGTTCGTCCCGCTGCCCCTTGCCGGGCCTCCGCCGGAGGCGGGCGATCTGGGGGCTGGCGGGGCCGTGACCGCGCTGCCCACCTTCCCTGCCGTACCGCTCGTAGACGCATCGCCCACCGCGCAGCCGACCGCCACCCCGGTGCTTGAGCCACATCGTCAGGGCTGGATCGCGTTTGCATCCAACCGGGAAGAAACGTTCGACATCTACCTGCTCGACATGGTCCGGGGGACAGCTCGCCCGCTGACGGCGGGCGGCGGCGCAGATCGCTACCCGGCCTGGTCACCCGACGGCTCGCAGATCGTCTTCGTCTCCGACCGGGCGGGTGACGATAACCTGTACGTCGTCGACACCGGCGGCGGCGAGCCGGTGCAGGTGACGTTCGACCCGGCGGCGGATCGCTTCCCTGCATGGTCACCCGACGGCTCGCAGATCGCCTTCTCGCGGGAGGGCGTCGCCGGGGCCGATCTGCTCATCCTCGACACAGCCTGTCTGCCCGATCCGGCATCATGCGAGGACACGCTGCGCGCGGTGGCGAGCGGCCATCACGACCTGTCGCCCGTCTGGTCGCCTGACGGCCTGCGGCTGGCCTTCGCTGCGGCGGATTTTCCCGGCGCTCCCCCGCAGATCGGCCTGCTCACGCTGGGCGGCGGGTCGTTCACCACACTGCCCGGCACCGGCGCGAACGACTTCGATCCGGCCTGGTCGCCCGACGGCCTGCGGCTGGCTTTCGCATCGAACGCGGGCGACAGCACCGGCGTTTGGATATCGGGCGTCAGCGGTGGCGATCCGGTTCCAATCACTCATCACGATTCAGCCGATGTCCAGCCGGACTGGTCGCCCGACGGCGCGTTTATCGTGTTCGCCAGCGATCGCGGTGAGGAAGGCAGCTTCGATCTGTTTCTGGTAGATGTCACCTGCGCGTCCGCCCCCGAACCCGCCTGCGACGACGCCCTGCTGCACCTCACCTCCGGCCCCGCCGACGACCTCGACCCGGCGGGGTCCCCTTGATTTTTGCTGCTAAAACACTGGCGATCTCGATAATTTTTCCGCGAAAATCAGAT
>CAZWUX010000205.1:0-6726 GCA_964637665.1 uncultured Anaerolineae bacterium | reverse complement strand
GCAAGGGACAGCGGAGGGTTTGCGTCGGGAAGTTCGGTTTGTGGTGGGGCTACTGCTGCCCGCCCGAAAGCGCCGCGAGTTCCTCCTGCACGAGCCGCACGACGAGCGCATCCAAATCCTCGACCGTGTAGCGCTCCTCCGGCACGTTGTACTCGGTGCCCGGCTCCCCGGAGCTTTGCGGCGTGTCCTCGTACGTCAGGAACAGGAAGTTCCCCCCGGTGAACTGCGCGATCTGCCGGAAGATGTACTCCGCCTGCTGCTGGTAATAGTCCTCGCCGTCCAGCCGCGACCCGATGGGGAACACCTTGATGCCCAGCTCCGCCGCGTTTCGCATCTCCTGCCCGTAGTCGTAATCCTGCGGGTAGTCGAGGTGCGGCGGCGCATCCGCCACCAGAAAGATGATGCTGACCGTGTCATCCACGCGCCAGTTGGTGTCCGAGACGGCGCGGTGCAGCGCTTCGTTGAGCGACTCCGGCGTGTCATTGCCGCCATCCGCCGTGACGGCGGACAGATCGCGCTGGAAGGCCTGCACGTCCGGCGTGAAGTCCGACACGCGCGTGACGTACGCATCGCCCCGGTCGCGGTAGTGAACCAGCCCGAAGCGCACGTCCGGGTTGCTGGGCAGCGCCTCGATCTGCGCCGAGATGCTGAGGATGTTGTCCTTGAGCTGGTTGATCTCATCCTCCATGCTGCCCGTCGCGTCGATCAGGAACAGCACGTCGAGCTTGACGGGCGAGCGCGTGGGCTGCGTATCGAGCGTCACGTTCCACAGCGCATCGGTGTTCCCGCGTGTGATGTCAAACGTCTGGCTGGCCTGCCCCTTCTGGACCGTCACGCCGTAGGACTGCGCCCCGGCGTAGGCGGGATAGGCGCGCGGGAAGAAATAAGCCCGCCCGGTCGCCGTCGTCCGCAGCGCAGTGACGAGCGCCTGCCCATCATAGACCAGCACCTCCGCACCGAGCACCGGCAGCCCATCCCGCGTGCTGACCTGAATGATGTGCCGTTCGCTGATGTCGACCTCGCTCACCGTGTAGTTCAGAAAATTGTGGTAATCCATCCGGTACTGGAGATACGCTCCGAAATCCTCGTTGTCGTCGATCTCGCCCGCCTGAAGCGGCCCGGCAAACTGCTGGTCGGGCGGCACGACGGGGTTCCCATCCGAGGCGGGCGGCGCAGCCGGCTCCGCACCCACCATATCGGCTTCTCCGGCAGCGTATCCTTCCTCCTCGACCGGCGCGGATTCCGCCCGCTCTGCGGGGGCGGTCGCCGCCGGAGCCACGCTCATCGATTCCCCGGCGGGCGCTTCCTCCATCTCCGCGTCGAGCGCGGGGCCTGATGCGGCCTCGTCGCGCGTCTCAGGCTGCGCCGGAGCAGCGCTTTCGCCGTCAGTCTGCCCCGATTGGGGTATGGGCAGTTCGGCGGCCTGAGTTCCCTCACCCTGCCCGGCACGAGGGGCACAGCCCACCGCGACGGCGGCCAGAAGCATCACACTTAATCCAACTACCAGCTTGCTCACACGCACTTTGCCGTTCATCTGAACCTCGCCTTCTCCTGATGTCGTCTCCAGACCTTCGTCCGGGGTTCCTCCCCTTCATCCATCTAGACGAAAACGACCGCCGGATTGTTCCACCGGCGGCCCGAATCGATCCGGATAGCCGAATGTCAGGAAAATGACAGCCAGACGTTGGCATACCGGCCTTGCGCTCCTCCCGCGTAATGCTACAATTCCGGACACTGGTTAATGGACGATTTTTGTCTTTATTATCTCGCCACCAGGAAGGAGAACAGAAGTGTCCATGAAATCGGGTTCTTACCGGAGCAGAAGGTTCGGCTTTTTCGTCGTTCTGGCGGCCCTCGCGATGGCCGCTCTCGCGTGCGGGGTCGGCGGAGCGGCAGCGCCAACGGCGACTCTCGTGCCCCCTACCCCCGTCCCGCCGACGCCGGTTCCGCCCACCCCCATTCCGCCCACCCCCATTCCGCCAACCGCCGCCCCGCCGACGGCGGCCCCGCCGACCGCCGCGCCGTCCACCGGCGGGGACTCGCAGCCCGCGCCCTCGACGCTGGGCAACGGAGGCGGCGGTGTGTCCTATCTGGACGTTGTCAACGAAACCAGCATCCAGATTTGCTATCTGTACGTAGCCCCTTCGACCAGTGAAGAGTGGGGCGACAATCAGCTCCAGTCCGGGAAAATGATAGAGGGAGGATCTACCTTTACCCTTACCGACATCCCGGCGGGGACCTATGATTTGGCCGCTCAGGACTGCCAGGGCGACGGCGTCGCGCAGGAATTCGGCGTGGAGTTCACCGCCGACGGCGTCACGTGGACGCTCAGCGCGGACACGGTCGAGCTTGTCCTCGTCAACGACAGCAGCGCGACGATCTGCTATCTGTACGTCTCGCCGTCGAGCGCTGAGGACTGGGGGCCTGATCAATTCGGGGAGGACACGGTGCTCGACCCCGGCGCGACCTTCACGTTGACGGGCATCGAACCCGGCCAGTACGACATGCTCGTGGAATCGTGCGACGGCCAGAGCCTTGAGGAATACGGCCTCGACCTGACGCAGAACTTCACCTACACCGTAAACGACTGACAACTCGCTGTGTATCCGGCCCCATCGCTAAGCCCGGTGGGGCCGGGATCCCCATCACTCGCAGAACAACCAGTCATACAGCTCGTCGTGCAGATCGTCGAGCGTGATCTCGCGCTGCTCCCTCTCGAAGATCGCGCTGGCCCACGCATCCATCTGAGCGCGGCTAAGATAGGCGTACATCTTCCCGCTGACACGCGCCCCATCCTGCCCCTCGAACGTGATCTTTAACCGTGCGACCTCCTCACCTGTGTCTTTGTCTGTGTGCCAGCCCGTCACCTTGACGCGTTTAATGGCCGTTCTCGCCATGATCGATTCTCCCTGCTGCCCTACAAATGCCTCATGGTCAGTTTACCGGAGCGGCCTCCCGGCTTACAATCCCGCCCCACAGGCTGAAAAGATAGCCCGAACGCGGTATGATTGAGGGGCTTTTGCACACATTACGCCATTGGGATGCCCGTCCATGCGCACCACCACATCTCGCAGTTTCCGCCTTCTGGCATCAGCCACCGCTGCCGCCGTCTACCTGTTGAGCGTCGTCGGGGGCCTCGTCCGCGTGACGGGTTCCGGGCTGGGCTGCCCCGACTGGCCTCTGTGTCACGGCGGGCTGCTGCCTCCGCTCCACACGGCGGCTCTTATCGAGTTCAGCCACCGCCTGATCGCGGCGCTGTCCGGGGTGCTCATCCTCTCGACGTTCGCCGCCGCGTGGCTCCGCTGGCGGGGCCACCGCTGGATCGTCGGCCCGGTGAGCGTGTCCGTCGGCCTGCTGATCGTGCAGATTCCGCTCGGCGGCCTCGTCGTCGCAACCGAGTTAGAACCGCTGATCGTCGCGTTTCATCTTGGGATGGCGATGTTGATTCTCGCCGGGCTCCTGGTTGCCGCCGTCGCGGCCCACCGCCCGCCTGTCGATGCGCTGCCGCTCCGTGCGCCACGCAGCCGACGGTATCACGTCCTGCTTTTTACCACGCTTGGGATGCTTTTCATCCTCCTGCTGACGGGGGCTGTGGTCGTCGGCAGCAACGCCCAGCTTGCCTGCCCCGACTGGCCGCTGTGTCACGGCGGGCTGCTGCCCCCACCCAACGCGAGTCCGCTGATCGCCGTTCACCTCATACATCGCTACACGGTCGCCCTCGTATCGCTGCTCGTCGTAGCAGTGATCGTGACGAGCTTGCGCCGGAGCGCGGCCTTGCCCACCCTGCGGATCTGGGCTGTCGTGCTGGGCGCGCTGTTCGCCATGCAGGTCGCCATCGGCGCCGTGCAGGTGCTTCTTCAGATTCCGGCCCTCTGGCGGGTGCTCCACCTCGCCGCCGCGACCGGGGTGTGGGCCTCGCTCGTCGCACTCATCTCGATGAGCGTTCTGCACACCTCCTCCCGGCCCGCCTGGGGCAATCAGGAAGCCCCGGCGGGCAAGCTCACCGCGACGCCCGCCCACCGGTAGCCTCCGGCGCGCCGCTTCTGGTCGCTCCGCCCGACTTGGATTATCATTTTCATAGAGTGCCCATCGGGCGAATGTCCTTATCGCTTGCTGACATCACTTTCGTAAGGGAGCCGAATCGATGATCCGATCCAGATCGACGCGCCCGCGCGCGCTTCTCGCAGCGCTCATCGCGCTGGCGCTGGCGGCGCTGGCCTGCAACCTGCCCGGCGGGGCAGAGCCTACTCCCACCGCGACCCCTACCGAGGAGGTGGCTGAGGCCACCGAAGAAACGGCCAGCCCGCCCCCCGACGAGGCAGAGGAAACCGAGCAGCCCACCGAGGAAGCAACCGAGGAACCAACTGAGGAGCCGACCGAGGAATCAGCCGACGGCGGCGACGGCGACAGCGGCGACGACGGCGGCACCTGCACCTATTCCGCCAACTACGTCGCCGACGTGACGGTTCCCGACGGCACCGAGTTCGAGCCAGGCGAGACGTTCACCAAGACGTGGCGCGTCCGCTCCGATGGCTGCATCACGTGGCCCACCGGTTCGAAGCTCGTCTTCCAGAGCGGCGACCAGATGGGCGGGCCGAGCAGCGTAAACCTGCCGGATGCCGGGGTCGGCGCGAGCGTCGAGGTGAGCGTCAACCTCACCGCCCCGGACGATCCGGGCGACTATCGCGGCTACTGGACATTCCAGGCGCCGGGCGGGGCGCGCTTCGGCGGGCGTGTGTTCGTCGACATCGCCGTGACCGAGCCTGCCGGTGACGGCGGCGCGACCGAGGAGCCGACCGAAGAACCCGCGGACGATCAGCCCGATCTTGAGATCATCCAGATTCGCCTCGATCCGACACTGCCCCGCCACGAGGAGGAGTTCGATGTCGTCGTGACGGTCAAGAACAACGGCGGCGCACAGGCCCCCGCTTCCAAGCTTCATCTGGAGGTCGACGGCTCAGACGACGAGGGTGAGATCGATATCCCTGCGCTGGGGGCGGGTAACTCCCACGAGGCACGCTTCGAGCTTGACCTCGAAAAGGGCGATTACACGCTCGACATCACCGCCGACAACGACGACGATGTGGATGAGAGCGACGAGGACAACAACGAGCTTGAGGAAGACATCACCGTCTACGAAGTCACCGTGCTCCGTGAGGGCAGCGTCAACCGCGCCTCCGGCGACGTGTGGGACCTCGACAGCGGGACGGGCAGCTCTGGCTCCAGCAGCAACGATCTTCGCTGGCACGGGGACTACCTCGGATGGCTGAACGACGCGGGCGGCGCGCTGCACGGCGGCTCGGCCCCCAGCCTGGACACCTGCTTCGCCGCGTCCGTATCGTCAGCCGACGTTGACGCGGACGACATCGACGGCACGTACTACTGCGTAAAGACGAGCCAGGACAACGTCGGCTGGATCAGCGTCGATGTCACCGGCAGCGAGATCGAGCTTGGCTACAAAATCTGGGAGCTTGACGACGACTAGCCATCAGCCGCAGGCCGATCCCCCTTCACAACACAAACGGGCCGCGTCCGAACAGGGACGCGGCCCGTCGATTCCACCGTCTGATTCGCTCAAACGAGCAGGCGGATCGGGTCCTCCAGAATCTCCTTGAACGCCTGCAAAAAGGCCGCCGCCTCCGCCCCATCCGTCACCCGGTGGTCGGCGCTGATCGTTGCCTTCATCCGGTAGCCCACGCCCAGCGTTCCGTCGTCCTTGACGATTGGCTGGCGGGCCGCCGTGCCCAGCGCGAGGATCGCCGCACTCGGCGGGTTGATGATCGCGATGAAGTGATCGACATCCCAGGGGCCCAGGTTCGAGACGGCAAACGTCTCGCCCACGACATCCTCCGGCTTGATCTTGCCGGAGCGGGCGCGCTCGATCATCTCCTTGTGCCGCACGGCCAGCGTGCTCAGCGTGGCCTCGTCGGCATCCTGACTGACGACGTTGATCAACCCATTTTCCATCGCGACAGCGATCCCGATGTTGATGTGCCCGTGCTGGACGATGGTGTCGCCGTTGAACGAGGCATTCAGGTTCGGGTACTCGCGCAGTATGAGCGCCACCGCCTTCACGATCAGGTCGTTGAGCGACACCTTGATCCCCTGATCGGCCAGCCGCTCATTGACGCCTTTGCGCAGCCGCATCGCCGCATCCATATCGATCGCAGTTGTCACGTAGAAGTGCGGAACCTGCTGCTTGGCCTGCACCATGCGCTGGCCGATGCGCTGGCGCATACGCGGCGTCTCGAACTCCGTATCATCAGGCCCGGCTTCCACCGGCTCATAGGCGGCTTCTGCCATCTGCGGGGCGCGGGCGGGCGCAGCCTCCCTCGCCGCCTCGCCGCTTTCCGCGAATTCCTCCACATCCGCCTTCACGATGCGCCCCTGCGGGCCGCTGCCTTCGACCCTGTCCAGATCGATGCCGAGGTCTTCGGCGACCCGCCGCGCGAGCGGGCTGGCCCGCACGCCTCCCGGCAGGCCGTGCCCATTTCCACCCTCGACCGCCTCCGGCTGCTTTTTCTCCTGAACTGCCGCTGGCGGGGCTTCCGCCGCTGCGGCCTCCGGCTCAGCTTCCGCCTCGCCACCACCCTCGACGCCCAGCGCCGCGAGGTCGTATTCCTCGCCCTCCGCGCCCACGACGGCGATGGGCGCGCCGATAGGAACCCACTCCCCTTCTTTAACCAGCAGTTCGAGCAGCGTGCCGGAGGTATACGCTTCGACCTC
>CAZWUX010000204.1:0-8375 GCA_964637665.1 uncultured Anaerolineae bacterium | reverse complement strand
AAAGAGAATCCGGGGGCGCTGCCCCCGGACCTCCGCAAGAGACCAGGGCCCCTTGACCCCTATATTGTTTGCGGCGCTCCGCGCCGCAGACAGCAACAGGCTAAATCAGCTTTCTTCGGGCGGTATATACGGATCGAGGCCGAGGCGGCGCAGGATCGTGATCGCCCGGTTGATGGAAAGCTGCGACCAGAGCGGCTGCTCCTGCAAAAACTCGACGTAGCCGTAATTCGGGTCGAGTTCGAGCGCGCGGGTGTACTGCTGCTCGGCCTCCTCGCGGCGGATGGCCGCGTCGAGGGTCAGGGCCAGCCCGGCGTTGACCTCGGCGGTATCCAGCCCCTCGTCGATGGCGGCGTTGAAGGCGATCCGCGCGTCCTCGTACTGCCCCGCGTCGAGCAGCACGAAGGCCATCCGGTCGAGCAGCACCGGGTCGTCGTAGCCGCGGCTCAGCGCCTCCCGGTAAGCCTCGATGGCCCCGGCCCGGTAGCCACGTTGCTGAAGCGCCCATCCCCGCTGCGCGTAAAGCTCCGCACTCTCGATGCCCCGGTCGATGGCCCGGCGGTAGGCGGTGTCGGCCTGAGCGAACTCGCCGAGCGCGAGAAGCGCATCGCCCTGCAGGTGGTAGGCCTCCCCGCTGCCGGGATCGCCCTCCAGCGCGGCGCCGGCGTCGGCCAGCGCTTGCTCGTAGTCCTCGATCTCGTAGCGCAGCCACCCGCGCCGCAGAAAGGCATCCGCATAAGCCGGATCGCGCGCGATGGTCCGGTCGTACATCTCGATGGCCTGCTCCGGCTGCCCGGCCTCCTCGAACGTCCGCGCAAAGTAGAAATAATACTCGGCGACATCCGGGCGAAGCTCGATCAGGGCGTCAAACGCGACGAGGGCCGGGCCGTAGTCCTCCAGCGCCATCAGCGTGAGGGCCTGGTTAAACAGCGGCGCGGGTTCCTCAGGGGCGCGCTCGACGGCGAGGGTGAAGTCATCCAGCGCCGCCTCGTAGCCACCGGCCTGATAGTACATCGCCCCGCGCAGGTTGACGCTCCATGCGGCGTCGGGCGCGAGCATCACGAGGCGCTCGGCTTCGGCCAGGGCCTCGTCGGGGCGATCAACCAGGCTGAGGGCCAGCGTGCGGTTGTGGAGCAGATCGGGGCGATCCGGGGCGTCCTCTGCCGCAGCGTCGTAGGCGGCCAGCGCTGCCTCAGCGTCGCCCAGCGTCAGATAGCCGTTGCCACGCGCAATCTGCGCGGCGGTGAATCCATCAGCCAGCCGGAGCGCTTCGCTGTCCAGCCGGAGGGCCTCGACCGGGTCGCCCAGCGCATCGGTCACGCGGGCGAGGACGAAAAGCAGCACTGCCTCGTGATTGACCGCAACGGTGGACGGCGCATCGTCCAGCGTGGCCCGCACCGCGTGCAAACGGGATTCAGCCCGGATCAGCGCGCCCTCTCGATACTCAAGCAGCGCAACGGCGATCTCGGCAGGGAACGACAGGTCGTCATCCGCGACCTCGACAGGCTGATCGCCGGGCGCGATCACAGGCCAGGGCGCAGGCTGCCGGGTGAGATGGGTGAAGGGCGGCGGGCTGGCATCGACGTAGAGATAGAGGCGCTCGATCCCCGCCTGCCCCTCCCACGCGGCGAGCAGGGCATCCCCCGGCACATGCACGATCGCGTCGACCGCTTCGGGTGACTCGACAGACGGCGGCAGATCGACCTCGACGTAGGAGATAATCCCGGCCAGCGGGGAGGATGCGAGGACTCCGTTCAACGCCTGTCGCAGGGCTTCTCCGCTACCGGGGTCGGCCTCACCCAGCGGGGCAAGCCCGACGGTTCGCGTGTCGGGGGCGGTCGTCGGGGGCAGCGTGGACGTGGGGGGCGGCGTTGGGGAGGGCGTTCCGGTCGGTGTGGGGGAGGGGATCGGGGATGGGGATGAGGTCGGCGTGTCGGTGGGGGCCGGTGTGAGGGTCGGGACCGTCTGCCCGAACAGCGAGCCGCGAAGGATCAGCACGGCAACGGCGAGGCTGGCGACCATAAATACCAGCGCCGAAATCAACGCGCTCGACGAGCGCCGGCCCTGTGGGCCAGGTTGGTTTTCCGTCACAGCAGAATCGAGCCTCTCGCCAGATTTCAGGGCCGCAGGCTGCCGTGTTCAGGAACCCCCGGCAGGCGGCGGCGCACTGCTGTCCAGGATAAAGCCTTCGATAGTGAACAGACGAACCTCAACAGGACGGTGGAGCGAACTCTCCAGCGCGGCGTCGAGCGCAGCGATATCCACCTTAGACGTATCCTCAAACGCATAGAGAGTACCGACAATCTTGACCTGCCGCCAGCCGACATCGATGCTGGAGTCGACCAGTTCGACGGACCCCCAATCTGCGACCTGCTGCTCGATGATGGCCTGCGCCCGGCTCTCCATGCTGCCCTGGTCGACCGCGCGGTAGAGGACGATACCCAGCGGGATGCTCACGAGAATGAGTGACAGGATGGAGATAATGAGGCCCTGGCGCAGCCAGCGCTGGCGCTCCGGGCGGCGCGGTGGGCGGATGCCCAGCATCAGGAAGACGATAGCCGCGCCGAACACGATGGCGACGAGATTGGTCGTGTAGAGCAAGAGCGCGCCCAGTGCGATCGACACGTCGCCCAGCGCCACGCCGATGCCGACGCTGCCGAGCGGCGGGACGAGCGCGGCGGCGATGGCGACGCCGGGCAGGGCTGCGCTGACCTCTTTTCGGGCGATGGCGTAGGCCCCGGCCACACCTGAGACGAGGGCGATCATCAGGTCGAGCAGGTTAGGCTGCGTGCGGGACAGCACCTCCGAGGTGGCCTCGGCCAGCGGGGAAACGAGGGTCGAGGCGATGGCGAGAAAGATAGCAGCCAGCGTACCCTGCACGATGACCGTCAACGCGTTGCGGATAATGCGGATATCGCCCGTGACGATGCCCATCGCCACCGCGATGAAGGGGCTCATCAGTGGGGCGACGAGCATCGCGCCAATGATGACCGCGGGGCTGTTCAGCAGCAGTCCCAGTGTGGCGATGATGGCCGAGGCAGCAGTCAGCACGAAGAAATTCACGTTAGGCTGCGCGGCCCGGCGCATCCGGTGGTAAGCGTCGATCTGCTCCTCCGGGTTGAGGGTGGGCAGCAAATTCGACAGGGAGGTCCACGCCCAGCGGGCGACGTACTCTGTGAGACCCGTTGCGCCGCGCACGAGCACGAGCATACGCTCCGATTTCTCGGCGATCTGGATGGGAAGCTGGCCGAACAACTGCTCGTCGAGGAAATCCTGCTCGCTCGCGCCGATCAGCACGACATCGTGATCCTCCAGCACTTCGAGAATCCCGTCGAGCACGGAATCCGATGTCACGACGCGGGGATGGACACGGGCCGGAGCGCGCAGCTCCTCGCGGGCCTGCTTGACGAGTTCCAGCCCCCGATCCACTGCCTTGGGGTCAGCGGTGTCGCGGACGACGTTCAGCAAGGTAACTTCGCCGCTGACCGGCGCGGTGAGGTCGAGCGCGAGGGTGGCGGCTACCGGCGCGTGCGGGCCGCCCGACATCGGCACGAGGGCGCGGGAGGGAACCCCGCCGGCGCCCCCCCGCACGACGACGACGCTGCACGAGGCGTTCTCAAGCACGGCGTCGATGACGTGGCCCAGCCCGCGCTGCCCCTCGCCGATATCGCGCGCGTTCCACCCCATCACAACCAGTTCAGCCGACTCCTCGGCTATTGTGTCGAGGATGCCCTGCCTCACGCTGCGCGAGAGCCGGGTAATCCCCTCGACCGGGACGCCGAGCGTCTGGGCATCCTTCAACACCTGTTCCAGCAATTCCTGACGCTCGCGCGCCTCCACCCGGCCCGAGTCGAGGGGGAGATGCTCTGGAATTAGAATGACCTGCACCACGCTGACGTGGCCGTCGTGCGCGCGGGCGATGGCGGCCCCGAATGAGACAAGCGCAAGGGCCGTGTCGGGGTTGGCGACCGGGACGAGCACCGGATAGTGAGATTTCACATCGGCCTGATGCTCGGTGTCCTGAAAAACCGTCACGCCGAGGCGCGAGGTCCGCATACGTTCCCGCCCAATTTGCCAGTAGACGAGCGCGCCCAGCGCCGACCAGGCAATGGTGAGCGCGATGACCGGCCAGGGCGCGGTGACAATCAGCAAAACGTTGATCGCTGCGCCGGTTGCCGGGATGGCGGGGTACAGCGGCAGCCGGAAGGGGCGATCCGCCGCACGGGGATGGTTGGCGAGCAGGATCGCCTCGATGTCGACCTCAATCTCGATGACGAGAAAGGCCAGCGCAGCCAGCGCGGCGAGGATGACAAACGGTCGGCCCTCCGCGCCGGGGATGCGCGATAGAAGGCTCGCCACGCCCAGCGCCGCCGGGGTAAGGGCGACCTGAAACAGGATCAGCGAGACGGGCGTTTCGAAGCGTGTGTAGGGGCGCAGCAGCCACGTGGGCAGCCAGCCATCCAGCCCGACCACCTGAAGGCGGCGCAGCATCAGCAGGCCGAGCACCTGCCACGCCACTGCCAGCGCGATGGTCCCGGCAGCCAGGACGATGATCGTCCCCGTCCCCGGCAGGACGGTGTCGACCAGCGCCTCGATGGTCTGTGCGGTCGGCGCGCCCCACCAGTTCGCGACGGCCAGCAGGCCGCCGATCAGCGGGCCGCCGACGAGCAGCGCGATGGTCGTCCACACATTGCGGCGGCGGCGGCTGCCGATCTCGGTGGTGAACTCGACAACCCACAGGCTGGCGATCAGGATCAGGACGGTGGTGAAGAAACCCTCACCACTTCCACCGGAGGACCGGATGAGGGCCCCAACCGGCGCCTCGAACCCGTGAACGATGAGCCGCATAGCCAGCGCGATGATCCCCACCACGACCAGCCCGGCCACCCAGACAGCGAAACGCCAGGGCGAGCGGAACCCCAGCACGTTGATGATCACGAAGAAGCCGAGCAGGGCGGCGATCAGCCAGCCGGACCTCGCCTCGACAGTCGACACGGCGGCGAGCAGTTGGCTGGCGTAGGTGACAAAACTGCGCGCGATGAGCGCGCTGAGGGCCGCCCAGCCGAGCAAATACGTCCAGCCCGCAAGGAAGGTAAGCTGGTTGCGCTCCATCGCGCGGAGCAGGCGATAGCTGCCGCCGGAATGCCCGATCCAGCTTCGCAGCTCAACGTAGCTGAAAATGGTGGGCAGCATCAACAGGCTGACCGCGAGGTAGGCCCAGACGGCGTTGGCCTGCACCATCTCGCGGACCTGTCCGAACAGGGCCAGCACGCCGACGATGAGCCACAGGCCGATGCCGAGAATCAGGAGAGCCGGGGTGCGGAGCTGAAAACTGCGGCGTACTGAGATCAGAGGGGCGGCTGGCTGCTGCCCGCCGTCGTTTTGGGACATACGTCTCCCTTGCCTCAGGTATGTGGTCGCAGGCCGGGGTGGCCCGTACCCCGGATACCATACTGCAACTGCGGGAGGGTGTCAACGCAACGCGAGCGCCCGACCGGGAGTAGGTCGGGCGCTTAACACGGGTTATCCGATTTGTGGCGAGCCGCCGAAAGTGGCTCGGATGGTTAGCTCAGGTGAGCCGCCTGGCCACTCACTTAAGCATAAGTTCGACGCGGGCGCGCAGATGCGGCTCCGGTGTGACGCCGACGAGCCGATCCACAACCTTCCCGTCCTTGATCAGCAGCAGAGTCGGAATGCCCTGCACGCTGTACATCCCGGCGTAGTGCGGATTCTGATCGACGTTGACCTTGGCGATCCGCACGCGCCCGGCGAAGTCGCGGGCGAGCTTGTCGAGCGTCGGCGCGAGCGCATGGCACGGCCCGCACCAGGGCGCCCAGAAGTCGACGACGACGGGCACCTCGGAATGGAGCACCACCTGCTCGAACGTCGCGTCCGTCACCGGAACGGGGTGGCTTCCGTTCCCGCCGTTTTTCGCGCTGCCGTTCCCGCCTCGCGGGGTCGCCGCGCGCCGGGCCGCAGGGCGAGGCCCCTTGCCGAGCACAAACTGCGCGTGCTGTTCGATATCCTCGGGGGTAGGCTGGTTGACGCGCGTCAGCTCCTGGCCGTCCTCCATGCCGATCAGCACGAGCGGCCTCTGCACACCGAAGTGGCGGGCCGCCGCCGGGTTTTCCTGCGTGTTGATCTTGGCGACGATCAGCTTGCCGGCCTGCTCGTCGGCCAGGCGGATCATCGCCTGATTGACCGGCTCCGGCAGAGACTTGCCCTGCCAGAACAGGAACAGCACCGGCAACTGAGCGTCGAGCAGACGCTCGAAACTCTGGTCGTTCGTGATGATGGGGGCGTCAAATACGCGAGCCATCGCGGGATTCCTTCGTCTCATGCGGCAGGGCCTCTGCCGCTGCATTCCCTCATGATTGCACGTATAAGATAGCCCCTGAGTATTAGATAAACGATAGAGCGCTATCAGCGTTGTATTAGTTGCGCCGGGAATAGACGAAAAATGCCCTCGCAGGGGAGGGCGAGGGCGAAAAATGGGCAAAAAGCAGCGGCCCGGCAGATTCGCCGGGCCGGGGAGGTTACACAGGGGTGACAGGCGTATCAGCGCCCGATGTGCATCGGCATGACGACGTGCGTGTAGCTGTCGTCACCGACGGGCTGGAGAACGCCCGGCTTGTCGGCGCGGATCGTCTTCACCTCGATCTGATCCTGCGGGATGACGCTCAGCACGTCGATCAGGTAGCGCACGTTGAAGGCGATCTCGACGCCGTCGCCCTCGATGCTCGCGTCGAGCACGACCTCGTTCTCGCCCGTCTCGGACGACTGGGCCCGCACCCGGGCGATACCGGCCATGCCCTCCTGCGGCTCGACGCTGAAGCGAACGGTGTGGTTCGCCTCGCGGGCGAAGATGTCCGCCCGGCGGGCGGCGCGCAGCAGGTCGGCGGTGTAGAGCACCGTGCGCGTCTCAACGTCACGCGGGATGATCTGGCGGTAGTCGGGGAACGTGCCGTCGATAAGCTGGGAGACGACCTCGACGTTCTCCAGGTGGAAAATCACCTGCGAGCGGTCACGCGGGAGGACAAGCTCGACAACCTCGTCATCCTCGGTGATGATACGGGCGATCTCGGACAGCGCGCGGGCCGGGACGACAAGGTTGAGCGTCTCGTAGAACTCGGCCTCCAGCGGAATCTCACGCACGGACAGCCGGAAGCCGTCGGCGGCGGCCAGCGTGAGCAGGCCGTCTTGATAGCTGATCGAGACGCCGGTCAGGATGGGGCGGCTGTCGTCGCGGGCGGCGGCGAAGGCGACCATACCAATGGCCTCTTTGAAGATATCCGCCGGAATGGGCAGGACATCATCCTCGTCGGTCGGCTCAGGGATGGGCGGGAACTCGTAGGCGTCGATGCCCTTGATGCTGGCGGTCGTCGCCCCACAGGCCAGATGCAGCGCGTTCGTGCGGGTCGCCACTTCCAGATCGACGCGCTCCGGGGAGAGCGTGTTGACGAGGTCGTTCAACGTGCGGGCGGGAACGGTGATCGCGCCGTCCTCCTCGACCGAAGCACCGATCCAGGCGGTAATGCCCATGTCGAGGTTGGTGGCGGCCAGCCGCAGCCGACCGTTGTCGGTGGCAAGCAGCACGTTCGACAGAACCGGCAGCGTCGTGCGTGTGCCGACGGCACGGCTGACGATGTTCAGACCGCGTGCTAGATTCTCCTGAAGGCAGGAAACTCGCATACCCATAACAGCCCTCGCTTCCTCTGGCAGGGATACGCTATAATGATCGGGGTTATTGCTGTAATTATACAACATATGTTGTACCAGTCAAGCATTACTTTTGGCCCGTCGAGGCCGGTTAGAGGCAGATCGCCGCTTTCTGAGGAGGAACGACGATGGCAGGGATGACGATCAGGCAGATGCTCAATGCGATGTCGGGGCGCATGGCGGTACTGGGCGGGATGTACCCGCTGCGCAGGGCGATCCGCGTGGCGCAGAATGAGCACCCCGGACAACGTGGCCCGGCGATCTGGCTGGCGGCGATAAAAAAGCTCGGCGATCCTGCCGCCCCGCCCCGCCCGCCGCTGGATGCGTTCCGGGCGGTGGGGCCGCTGACGGGGGTCGAACGGGACGGGCGGGTTGTCACGCTGCGGGGTGAGGGGGGCGCGCTGCGCGTCGAGGCGCTGGCCGATGATCTGTTCTCCATACGGATGAGGATGGATGGCGCGTTCGACGAGCCGTTCTCTTACAGCGTAGTGCGGCCCCCGGAGGACTGGCCGGGGGCGGAGATCGACGTGCGGGAAACCGGGTCGGCGGTTGAGATCGGGGCGGGGGCGCTGCGGCTGCGCGTGGACCGGATCAGTGGGGTGGTCGGATTGGAGGGCGCGGACGGAGCGTCGCTGTTCGAGGGGGCGTTCGGACCGGCG
>CAZWUX010000203.1:0-8408 GCA_964637665.1 uncultured Anaerolineae bacterium | reverse complement strand
CATACGTACGTAAAGGCCGTACTCCATCTGGCGGAAGTAGGCAGCGCGTGGGTCGTCGTCGACCTCGTAGGTGATCTCGCCGACGCGGGGGAGTGGGTGCATGACGACCATCTCGTCTCTGGCGTTCTCAAGCAGCTCCGGTGAGATGGTGTAGACGCCCTTCACGCGCTCGTACTGGCTGAGGTCGGTGAAGCGCTCCTTCTGGACGCGGGTCACGTACAGCACGTCGACCTCGCCGATCACGTCGTGCACGTCCTCGTGCTCGGTGTATGTGTCGCCCGCGGCCTCGACCTCCTCGCGGATTTCCTGCGGCATACGGAGCAGGCGGGGTGAGACGAAGCGGAAGGTCACGTCGCGGTTGAGCAGCAGGCGGGTCAGCGAATGGACGGTCCGCCCGAAGCGCAGGTCGCCCAGCATCCCGACCGTCAGACCGTTCATCGTGCCCAGCTCGCGCTGGATGGTGTAGGCGTCGAGCAGGGCCTGCGTGGGGTGTTCGCCCACACCGTCGCCCGCGTTGATGATGGGCTTGTGCGCCCACTTCGCGGCGTCGGCTGCCGCGCCGACCTCCGGGTGACGCAGCACGATCACGTCCGAGTAGCACTCCAGCGTGCGGACGGTGTCGGCCAGCGACTCGCCCTTGCTCACCGAGCTGAACTGGACCGAGTTGATGGGGATCACCTGCCCGCCGAGGCGCTGCATGGCGGCCATGAAGGATGAGCTGGTGCGGGTCGACGGCTCGTAGAACAGGTTCGCCATGATCTTGCCCTGGAGCAGATCCGCCGAGCCGAAGCGGTCGACGAGGGTGCGCATCTCGTCGGCGACGCCGAACACGTAGGCCAGCACGTCGGGTGAGAACTGGCGGACGGAGAGGATATCCTGCCCGTAGAGGCCGTTCTCCGTGTTATCCGACGGGCGGGGCTTGTTGATGGTTGGGTTGGGCTGCATCGTTGGTCCTCCTGTGTGTGCAGTATGCGCCGGGGACAGCCGGGCGGCAGACAAAAAAAATAGCGACGCCGGTACTCCGGTGTCGCTACAAAAAACGGCTCGCCCGCTGCGGGGGCCTGCCCGCTGCGGGAGTGCGATTCAGTTTGATTGGCCCGCTGCTGCCGTGCATAACGGCCATCCCCTCATGGTTTCGTGGCAAAACTGGGGGAATTATAGGGGAAGTCCGGGGATGGCGCAAATAGTCGTCGAGCCGCCGGGAAAACGCATCGGGGCGGGGTGGCACGACCGGCGCTCCACGCGGCCAGCCGGGGGTAGAAAACGCTTCGCTTTTTCCATGCGCTACGGGCGGCGCGTGGCGAGCGGTCGCAGGGCGGGCAATCCGCCCGCAAATGGCCCGTGAGGGCGACGGAGAGTATACTCCGGGTCGCCGTTTTCCTGAGTGATCCCATAATCGCGAGGAGCCCTATCCCCATGATCACCATCGATCAAGCTCGCCACTATTACCCTGATGACGATCCCGCCCACGATTTCAGCCACGTGCTGCGCGTCCTGACGCTGGCCGAGCGGCTGGCTGAGCAGGAGGGCGCGGATGCGCGCGTCGTGCGGGCGGCGGCGCTGCTGCACGACATCGCGCGCGTGGAGGATGAGAGCGTCGAAGTGGAGGCCGACGCCGAGACGGATCACGCCGTGCTGGCGGCAAGGCAGGCGAGGGACATCCTCGCCGGGGAGGATGCGGCGTTCGTGGAGGCGGTGGCGCACGCCATCGAGGCGCACCGCTTCCGCAACGCCGTCGAGCCGGAGACGGTGGAGGCGAAGGTGTTGTTCGATGCGGACAAGCTGGATGCCATCGGCGCGGTGGGGGTGGCGCGGGCGTTCGCATATGGAGCGGTGCTGGGACAGCCACTGTGGGGCGAGGTTTCGGCGGGGTACGTACCCGGAGAGAGTGATGAGGCGCACACGGCGCACCATGAGTTCCACGTGAAGCTGATGGCGATCAAGGACCGGCTTTACACGGAGAGTGGGAGGCGGGTGGCGGAGGGGCGTCACCGGTTTATGGAGGAATTTTTCGCGCAGATGGCGGCGGAAGTCAGCGGGGAACGGTAGTCGGTCAGTCGGTCAGTGGCTTGCTTCGCAAGCTTTCATTTTTCGATTTGGGGGATGCAAAGCTCCTGGCGGCGGAGGTCAGCCCGGCAGCATTGAGCGGCGGTCGGGTAGCCGGGGTTGCGATGTGCTGGATCGGGGCACGGTCGGGTGGCCGGGGTAAGTACTTCAGTTCCTAACTGGTGTATTTTTCTGCCAATGCGCGAACCCCGGTTGCAGCGTCATGGAGTCGTTCTTCGTCAAGCTCGCCTCGCTCGACGGCTTTGCAAATGGCGTCAGTAACACGCTCAAGCTGATCGTCGATGGCCGCGAGAAGGAGAAAATCCGATCCGGCGTTCAGGGCGTCGACGGCGACTTCTTCGATGGATCGGCCCCGCATGGTAGCCTTAGAATCCAGATCGTCGCTCATGACCACGCCCTCGAAACCAAACGTCTCGCGAAGCATCCCGATAATCCGGGGAGAAATGGAGGCCGGTTTTTCAGCGTCGAAAGCCGCGACGACAGCGGGGCCAACCATGATGGTTTCCACGTTGTTCCGAATGGCGTCCTCAAACGGAATAAACCCGGATTGAAACGTGCTTTCTGCGTCCTCCATCACCGCATCTGGCTCAACAGCCGGGTCAAGCGGAATGTTGTGGAATCCGGGGAAGTGTTTTGCTGTGGCGGCAACACCCGCAGATTGAACGCCCCTGATGTAGGCGGAGGACAGCCTCGCAATCGTCTCCGGGTTGGTCGACCACGTCCGCCCAGACAGCCAGGGATTTTGCCCCGTCACAACGTCGAGGATGGGACCGAGAAAGCAGTTAACGCCCATTCGTTTGGCCGCAGTGGCTATCGAAAAGGAGAGTTCCGCAAAAGCCGCACTGTCATATGATGCTAAATCCCCGGCGCTTGGAAACTGAGGAACGAGATTATGCAGGCGGCAAATACCGCCGATCTCCTGATCGACCGCAACTAACAGGCTGCCAGATAAGCTGGCTGCTTCATGAATGACATGCTGAATCGTATCGGGCGTCTCGGTGGATTTTCGAGCGTCAGATACCCGCCTTGCAACGTATTCCACCCGTGATTCGCCGAGTAAGATCGAACATCCGCCGTTTTCCAGAAATTGCCTGACGGAATGACTCAGTGTTGTCGTGTCAAAGGCCGGAAGAATAGCGGCGTGAGCATCCTGTTTTCGATCGGTGCGCATTTGCTGTTACCTTGAATCGGGAAAGAGAATGGCCTCAAGCTCTGCGTAGTCGGCGATGGTGATATCGGGGTCGGTGTCGCCGGGATCGATGGGGCCGAAGAAGCAGGTCGCGACTCCGGCCCGCTTCCCGGCCTGCACGTCGATCTGGCGGTCGCCGATGGCGAGCGTCTCCGCAGGGGATGCGCCGTGCCGCTCCATCAGGGAGAGGAAAGCCGCAGGGTCGGGCTTGGAGGGGTAGCCCTGATCGGCGCTCCACACGTCGGCGAACAGGTGGGTGAGGCCGGACTCGTCGAGTACCTGCCGGGTCGTGGTGTTGCGGCGGTGGGTGAAGATGACGTTCACGCCGCCAGCGTCGCAGACGCGCTCGCAGATACGCATCGCACCGGGGAACGGGGGCTGGGCCTCCGGCGGGGAGGACCAGTAGCGGTTCAGCCACGCGTCGGAGAAGGACTCGGCGGGCAGGTTGTGCCGCTCGATGAGCATGTCCTGGCAGGAGCCAATCGTGACGCGGGCCAGCGCCATCACGGCGTCGTAGTCCTCGTGCACGCCGTAGTCGGCCAGCGTGCGCAGCAGGGCGTCGACGATGGCCGGGTAGGTGTCGAACAGCGTGCCGTCGAAGTCCCAGATCAGCAGGCGGTAGGTCATCGTCATGCCTCCGGGTCGGGCAGCAGGCCGAACGCGCCCATCACGGCGATGAACGCCCCGGCCAGCCCGATGGTGTTGCTGGGGACGATCATGCCCAGCGGGGAAGCCAGTGACAGCCCGAAGGTCAGGGCCAGCGGCGGGTAAAGCGCGATGATCAGCCCGAATATCAGGTAGACGGCGGAGACGAGCCGCCCTGCGCCCCGCCCCAGATAAACCAGCCAGAACAGGCCGATCAGCAGGGCCGCGACGAGAAGGCGCGCGGCGGCGACCTGCCACGCGAGCGGCACGAAGCGGAAGCTCGCGCCTGCCTCCTGCCGGGCGACTTCCAGCCAGCGATCGCTGGCATAGATGGCGATCAGCACGGCGGGCAGCGCGACGATGGCGGCGATCTTCTTGAGCATGGTTGGCTCCTGCGAATGACGTTATGGTGAGCTAGTGGCCTACGTCGATCTCCGGGTGGGCGGCGAGAAAGCGATCCCGGTTGGCGGCGCGGGCGACCTTGCCGCTGGAGGTCTTGACCAGCCAGCCGCGCGGGACAAGCTCGACGTGGCGGACCATGATATCGGTCCCGGCGGCCACCGCCCGGCGGATGTCGGCGGCGATCCGCCGCCGGTCCTCGTCGGTGCCGCTGCCGTTCGGGCTGACTTCGTCGGCAAGCTCGGCGATGACAGCCACGTCCTCGGTGCCGCGCGCCGGGTTCGGCACGCCGAAGGCGACGACCCGCCCCGGATGGACGCCCGCGACGGCGTTGACCAGCGTTTCGAGATCGCGGGGGTAGATGTTGCGCCCGCCGACGATGATCAGGTCTTTTTTGCGGCCCAGCACGTAGACCTCGCCGCCGGACAGATAGCCCATGTCGCCGGTCAGATACCAGCCGTCGTGGAAGGCGCGCTCGGTTTCGTCCGGGCGGCGGTAGTAGCCGGACAGCATATGGGTGGAGCGGATCGCGATCTCGCCGACGTGGCGATCCGGGAGGGGGGCGCGATCGGCGTCGAGCACGCGGACGGCCATACCGGGGATGGGGCGGCCCGACGACACGACGCGGTGAGCGGCTTTCCCCGCTACAGGCGGGGAAGCTGCGCCGTCGGTATACAGCGCGGCTCGATCGACCACGTCGACAGAAACGGGAGCGCCCAGATCGCTCTGAGAGACGGCGAAAACGGCCTCGGCCATCGCGTAGGACGTGTGAAGCATCGACCGCTCGACGCCGCAGGGCGCAAACCGCTGTAAGAATTGGTCGTGGCTCTGGGCGTAGATGGGTTCCGAGCAGTTAATAAAAGCGCGCATCGAGCTGAGATCCACATCAGCTAAATCGTCATCGCGGATTTTCTGGGCGCAGAAATTGTAGGCGAAGTTGGGCAGCCAGCACAGCGTGCCGCCGTGATCGGAGATGGCGCGCAGGAGCATGTGGGGGGCGCGCACCCAGTCGAGGGGGTTCATCAGCACGAGGCGCGCGCCGCCTAAGATGGGCATCAGGAACCCGGCGATGAGGCCCATGTCGTGGTAGAGCGGCAGCCAGCTCACGATGACATCGTCCTCGGAGAAGCCGAGGGCCGCGCCGTAACGCTCGATCTGCTCGAAAATGGCGCGGTGGGAGAGGGCGACGCCTTTTTGCAGGCCGGTCGTGCCGGAGGAATGCTGCAAGAGGGCGATGGACTCCGGGTCGATGGCCGGGTTGATGGTGGGGGGATGGGCAGCGTCGAGCAGATCGGCGCGGTCGAGCGCGATGAGGCGCGGGCCGTCGTTGGGCAGGAGGGCGGCCACGTCGTCGCGTAATGTAGATTCGGTGATGACCGCGCGGGGGCCGGATAGATCGATGAGGGCGGACATGGCGGCGCGGTAGCGGTCGGGGTGCAGCTTCTCGGTCTGGAAGGGCATGATGGAGGGGATCGCGCCGGTCAATGATGCGCCGAAAAAGCACATCGCGAGCGCGGCTACGTCGCGCTGGATGAGAATCACGAGATCGCCGGGGCCGACTCCGGCTTCTGCGAGGCGATCCGCCGCCGCGCGGGCCGCGCTGAAAAACCCGGCGCGGGTGAGGGTGAGATCGGCCTCGCCGGGCGCGATGACGCGCAGGCTCTCGCGGCCCGGCGCGGACTCCGCCAGCTCGGCGAGCCGCCCCGGCAGGGTGGAGGCCGCCTGACGGACGGGCGTCATGTGCGGCGCTCGGCAATGAGGGCGGCCAGCTCGGCCACCGTGTCGAAGTTGTCGGACGTTAGCTCGGTATCGTCGATGTGCACGCCGTAGGCCCGCTCGGCCCAGAGGGCGATGTCGACCAGGCTGAACGAGTCGATCAGGCCGCTCGTGATGAGCGGCTCGTCGTCGTCCAGCGGGTAGGTCGGGTCGTTCAGAATCTCGCTGGTCAGGTAGTCCTTCAGTTCGGCCCGGATGTCGTCCGGCATCGTCCGTCCTTTATGCTTCAAAAAACAGGCCCGGACGGTTTATAAATCGGCGCGGCAGATCGTGCAAACGGATGCGCCAGATGTATTTCAGGCAGAACCCCCCTGGATGGGCCGCAGGTCCACAGGGGGGTTCTCGCACAGATAGAAAATACTCCACCTGAGTGAAATAGACGCCGCGCGTCAGGCCAGATAGCTGCGCAGGGTGCGGGCGAAGCGCGGATGGCGCAGGCGGCGCAGGGCAGTTTTCTCAAGCTGGCGGATGCGCTCGCGGGAGAGGCCGAAGCGATCTGCGATCTCCTGCAGGGTGTGCTGCTCGCCGCCGCCCAGCCCGAAGCGCAGGCGCAGGATGTGGGCCTGACGGGGCGTCAGCTCGTTGAGCAACTCGTCGATGCTCTCCTGAAGGAGATGCTGATCGGTGACTTCCGCAGGGGCGGGCAGACTCTCGTCCTCGATGAACTGACCGAACTCGCTGTCGCCGTCCTCGCCGACGGGCGTCTCAAGGGCGATGGCGTGGCGGCTGGCGTCCATCATGCTGCGAACCTTGTCGGGCGTCATGGAGAGGGCGTCGGCGATCTCCTCCGGCGTGGGCCGGTGGCCCATCTCCTGCTCCAGCTCGCGGGCGACGCGGTACATCGTGCGGATGCGCTCGGTGAGGTGGAGGGGGATGCGGATCGTGCGGGTTTTCTGGGCCAGCCCGCGCGTGATGGCCTGCCTGATCCACCACGTCGCGTAGGTGCTGAAGCGGTAGCCGCGCATATAGTCGTACTTGTCGACGGCGCGCATCAACCCGACGTTGCCCTCCTGAATCAGATCGGCGAAGGGCATCCCGTTGCCCATGTAGTTTTTGGCGATGCTGATCACGAGGCGGGTGTTGGCGCGGCCCAGATGGCGGCGGGCGGCCTGCCCCTGCTCGGAGATGAGGTCGAGGGAGCGCGCCCAGGCGTCGTCGCGATCTGAGCCGTTCAGCCGCTCAGAGGCGAGGTGGCCGAGTTCGATGCGCTTGGCGAGCTGCACCTCCTCGCCGGCGGTCAGCAGTGGCTCTTTCGCCATCTGGCCGAAATAGAGGCCGATGTGATCGCTGGCGGGGATGCTGCCGACGTGGGCGAGCATTTCGCCTTCTACATCGTCGTCGCCCGGCAGGGGGGGAAGATCCGTTGGCAGGGTGGCCCCCTGCGCGGGTGGGTGGATCGCCGTGCCGGATGCGGCGAGCGCATCCAGCAGCGTGTCGAATCTGGCGCGGTCGTCGATGCCGTCCAGCGCGTCAACCAGCACGTCGTAGGTCATCACGCCGTCCGCGCAGGCACGGTCGATCAACGCCTGTGTGGTTTTGTGGAAGGGGTCGCTGCCGTTACTGCCATTGTTCGATCGGTGGGTGGCTGGCACGTATCGCTTCGCTCCTTCGCTGATTTTCCTCTGTTAATGTGTCGCACAGGGGCCGGGGTGGGCGTTCCCCTCGTGCGCCCGGCTCCGCTGTGGTCACACTGTCACCTTATAAGTTTAACAAATCTGCGGCCAGTTTCAGCTAACCGGGCGAAAACACGCCGTCCTTCCGGCGGGAAATCGGCGGAATCACGCCCGTGCGGGCCGGATGTGGGCCGGATACGGATGCCGCCGCGCGCCCGGCCCGTGCCCGGCCCGTATCCGGCTTCAGCTTTCGAGCAGGGCGACCGCCTCAACGTGGTAGGTCTGTGGGAACATATCGGCGGGCTGAACGTCTACGAGCCGGTAGCCGTGACCGGCCAGTTTGCGGGCGTCGCGGGCCAGGGTGGCCGGATCGCAGCTTACGTAGACGATGCGTGGGGCGTCGAGGCGGGCGATCTCGTCGATTACCTCGTTCGACAGGCCGGTGCGGGGTGGGTCGACGACGACCGCGTTGAATGGCCCGGCGAGATCGGCGATGACCTCCTCGACGGGGCCTTCGACGATCTCCACATTGTCGAGGTCGGACAGGTTGGCGTCGGCGTCGGTCACGGCGGGGGGGTAGCTCTCGACGCTGACGACCAGCCCGGCGCGCTCGGCGATGAAGGCGGTGAACAGGCCGACGCCGCTGTAGAGGTCGAGCACCGTCTCGTCGCCCTGCAAGTCGAGGCGGAGCAGGACTTGCTCGATCAGGGCCTCGGCGA
>CAZWUX010000202.1:0-8425 GCA_964637665.1 uncultured Anaerolineae bacterium | reverse complement strand
CAACCTTAAAAGCAGCTTAAGCCGGAAGCATCCACATGGCCAATGGGTGAACATCAGCCGTCCCTTAAACTCGACTTAAGGTTGCCCAAAGCTTCGTTTAAAGTTAAAGATGCGTCTTCGTGGTAAGGTAGATAATTGAGAGACAAGGGGAAATTAAGGGGTAAAAAGCGATGATTAGACAACAAGCCACCTCGTCAGATGACATTCGACGGTTGGTTTCTAAGCTGGGCAGCCCCAACGGGCGGACGCGTCAGGAGGCGCGCGAGGCGCTGGTCGAGCGCGGGCGAATGGCTATCCCCGCCCTCACGAAGGCGCTCAGCGACCCGCACGAGCAGGTCCGCTGGGAGGCGGCAAAGGGGCTGGCAACCATTAACCTGCCGGAAGTCGCTCCCGCGCTGATCACGGCGCTGGAGGATATGAACAGCGGCGTGCGCTGGATCGCCGCCGAGGGGCTGATCATGCTGGGGCGCAGCGCCCTGCCATCCCTGATGGATGCGCTGATCTGGCATTCCGATTCTGCGTGGATTCGGGACGGCGCCCATCACGTCCTCAGCGCGTTCAGCAAACACGGACAGTTAAAACCGGTTGACAGGCAGGTTCTCGCCGCGCTGGATGACATCGCACCCGCGATCAAGGTCCCCGGTGCCGCCGGGAAAGCGCTTTATGCAATGGAGCATCCATCCTGAAATCGAATCCGCCTATGACAGTCGACATGCCTTCCCACAGCCACAGTTGGCAGCGGTCTGTGATCATCGGACTCAGCGTCCTGCTCTCGCTGTTGGTGGCCATCTACATAAGCAAGCACATCGCCGACGTGGAGCAGACGATTGGCCAGATCGGGCTGCTTGGCCCGCTCATCAGCATCGCCTTGCAAGCGCTGCTGGGCGCATCGCCGCTCCCCACCGAGCCGCTGACGCTCATCAACGGGGCTGTATTCGGCCCATTCCGGGGCGCGCTGTACAGCTGGATCGGCTACATGCTGGCCGCGCTGATCGAGTACACCATCGGCACGCACATCCGCCGGGCCACCGATTTCGAGACGCAGCGGAACCGGCTCCCGCTGGGGCTGGGGCGATTCCCCGCAGATTCTCCCTGGTTCCTGATTCTGGCGCGTATCGTACCCGGCTACGGGCCGAAAATGGTCGGCTTGATGGGCGGGATGTACCGCGTCCCGCTGTTGCGTTTCATATGGACGGCGGCCATCCCGAATCTCATCGGGGCCGTTCTTTTTGCAGGCGGGGGGGCCCAGCTTAAGGGGCTGTTCTAACGGCAAAGCTTATGGGATTTTGGCCGGTGCATTCCGCTATACTGAGGGTAGCTGCTTCGCTCACGTGTATACCACCGGAGGCATCGGGCCGGCCTCCTTACCATCAAATCGAGCTATGCTGCATCCCTGAGTTCTCCCGGCGTTGCCGCCCTTTCCAACCGGGGAGGTTGGTATGAAGAACAGCCTTCGTTTACCTCTGGCATTCGTGGTGATGGCCTGCCTGCTGCTCACCGTCGGGCTGTTCGGGCTGCACGCGGTGAACGCCGTCAACGCGCGGTTCGATCCCCTGGTCGACGAGACAGTGCCCCGTCTGCTGACCCTACAGGAGATTCAAGGCTCTGCCGCGCGGCTCAGCGTCGACCTCGTCCGCCATATCTACTCCGCTCACCTGCGTCAATTCGGTGTAGGAGGCAAACGCGCCCGCCCATCACACAGCGAGGATCGAACCTGTGAGGAAGCGCTGATCCGCTTCGAGGCGGCCCTGGATGATTACGAGGCATATAATCCATCCGACCCCGCCTCCGTTATGATTCAGCAAAGCGGCAGATCGATCCTACAGCAGGCGGTCATCATCGGCGAGATGGCCGATGGCGGCAGCAGTATCGCGGAACTCGCGCCCTACCTGGCGGGCCTGCAAGCCTCGGAGGACCAGTTTCACGCAGCGCTCGATGAGACGATAGCCCGCGAGATAGCCTATCTTGAAGCGGAAGATGCGCGTGCGGATCGCGGAACAACCACCCAGCGGGCGGGCAGCATCGGCGTCACCGGCGCTGCGCTGCTGCTGGCGGGTGGAGTCGGCTTCGTGATGAGCCGCCGGGTGGATGCGGCCCGGCGGGAGGACGAGCAGCGCTTCCGCAGCGTGGTCGAGCAGTCGATCGACGGTTTCTGTCTGGTCGATTCAGGGGGCGCAGTTGTCGAGTGGAATCAGGGGGCCGAACGGCTAACCGGCTTTCCCCGGAGCGAGGTGCGCGGGCAGCGGATATGGGACATCCAGCACCAGATGCTCCCGGCGGAGAGGAGGACATCCTGTGTGCACGACCGGCTAAAAACGCTGTTTGACGACCTGCTTGAGACGGGGTCTGCGCCCTGGGCAGGCAAGCTGCTCGAACACAGGATCGAACGCCCCGACGGGACACAGCGCGTCATCCAGACCATGACATCCCCCATCCAGACCAGGCGGAACATCTTCGTCAGTTCGATTATCCGCGATGTGACGGAGCAGAAGGCCGCTCAGGCGGAGATACTCCGGCACAATGCGGAGATGCGGGCGCTGCTGAACGTTGGGCAGCGGCTCGCAGCGCAGATCGATCTCGAAGAGCGGCTGACTACCGTTACACGGGCGATTGTCGACACCCTTCCGGCGGCGGAGGCGGCCTCACTCTGGCTGTTTGACCCCGACGGGCACGAGCTGCACGTCTGTACGGTGGCGGGTTACGCGGATGGCATCAATGCCGGTGCCATCGCGCCGCTGGCGGATCAGATCTACCGTCATGGTGAGGCGCGTATCGTGAAAGATATCTCTCAGGAGCCGCTGCTCAACGGCATGGAGCAGCCGGGCTGGGCTGCCCCCCGGTCGATGATAGGTGTCCCAATCATAATCAACAACGTTCCGGCGGGTGCCCTGTTTGCCGATAGCTTTTCGCAAGAAGCGGTATTCGACATCGACGCGTTCCAGCTGCTTCAGGTGCTGGCCGGACAGGCCGCCGCAGCCATCCAGAACAGCCAGCTTGTGACGACCCTGACCGACCAGCACGAGGAGCTTCAACGACTCTCAGCCCAGCTTGCCAGCATCCGGGAAGCCGAGTGCAGACGCATCTCACGCGAGCTTCACGACGAGGTCGGGCAGGCGTTGACCGCCGCCAGCATCAACCTGTCGACGCTCATGGCGAACGGGGCAGCCGCCCATCCAAGCGGCAGGCAGCGGCTGGACGAAACTGCCATCCTGATCGAACAGGTTCTAGGCCAGGTGCGGGAGATGTCGATGAATCTTCACCCCGCCATGCTGGACGATCTGGGGCTGGCGCCTACCCTGCGCTGGTATCTCAAGAAGTGGGAGAAGCGGGTCGGCGTCCGCGTCGAGCAGAACGTGCAGGAGATTCGACTTCCACAAGAGCTGGAAACCGTGCTGTACCGCCTCGTACAGGAGGCCCTGACCAACGTGGCCCGGCACGCACAGGCCGGGCAAGTGAGCATTTCTCTCGGCCAGGAGGGGGATGAGCTTGTGCTGAGCATCGCCGACGATGGGCAGGGGTTCCAGATCAAGCCGGGCGGGATCGGCGAAGGGTTGGGCCTTGTCGGGATGCGGGAACGGGTCGCAACATTTAACGGACGGTTTACGATTCAGTCGCAGCCGGGACAGGGTACCTGCCTGACCGTGCGGGTGCCGCTGGCGGCGGGCTGAGGGCATCGAGGTATCGAGACATATGGAACCCATCCGGGTGCTGTTGGCGGAAGATCACACCATCGTTCGCAAAGGGCTTCTATCCATTCTGGCCGATCAGCGAGATATCGAGGTGGTAGGCGAGGCCAATAATGGGCGAGAGGCGCTGCGCCTGACCGAGCAGCTTCACCCCGACGTGGTGGTGATGGACATCTCGATGCCGCTGCTCAATGGGTTGGAAGCCACCCGCCAGATCAGGCGATATCACCCCGACGTGAAAGTCCTCGTGCTGACGATGCACACCGATGAGGAGTACGTCTGTCGCCTGCTTCAGGCGGGCGCATCAGGTTATGTCGTCAAACAGGCGGCCCCCGCCGAACTGCTCCTCGCCGTACACGCCGCTCATCGCGGCGATCTCTTTCTAAGCCCGACGGTCACCAGTGCGGTCATCGCCGAGTATCTCGAACAGGGCGGCCCCATCGATGACAGCTACGACACACTCACCGACCGGGAGCGTGAGGTGCTGCAACTGCTGGTAGAGGGGTACTCCAACCGCGAGATCGCCGACACGCTGACGATCAGCATCAAAACGGTGCAAACCCATCGCTCGAATCTGATGGATAAGCTGAGCATCAAGAACCTGTGCGACCTCGTGAAGTACGCCGTTCAGAAGGGAATTCTCCCTCTGGGACAGTAGCTCTTTCGACAGCCCCGACAAGGTCAGACCCCGCACGACAAAAATCAGACCTCGCCTGATTTTTTTCCCGCTGCCAGCCTGCTTGAATCAAAATATGGCGCTCTCTCACGCGCCTGATTCCAGGGCAGGTGCAGCCCTTGCTCAACGTATTAATTGCCGACGGGAATACCCACATCCGTGCGCGCATCAGAGAGATGCTGGCCGCGCAGGCCGATATCCGCATCACAGGTGAGGCAGCCAACAGCCAGGATTGCTTCAGGCACACCAGGCGCAAGCCGCCCGATCTCGTGCTGGTTGACCTTCATCTGCCTGGAGTGGGCGGGCTGGCCGTGCTGCGCCGGATCAAACAAGAGATGAGCGGGGTGAGCGTTATCGTGCTAAGCCCCTTCGACTTACTCGAATACCGCGAGGCGGTCGCGATGCTGGGGGGCGATGGGTACGTCGTCAAGGAACATCTGGTGAGCGATCTGCTGCCCGCCATAAAAGCCATACCCGGCGCGAACCGGCACGCTTAAGAGATACGTACGGCTCTCGACAGATAGGGAGGAGCCTGTGTTCACAAAAGATAACAGCACGAGCAGAAACTTCATCCTGAGCGCATCGGCGTGGTTCATCGTCGGCGTGTTGATGGGCCTGACCCTGGCGCTCCAGTTTGTGTTTCCCGACCTGTTCAGAGGGGTGCCCTGGCTCGTCTTCAGCCGTCTGCGCCAGGCACACACCAACACGGTGATGTTCGCCTGGCTGTCCGGCGGCATGATGGGGCTGTGGTATTACATCGTCCCCCAGCTTACCGGGCGCAAAATCTGGAGCGAGCCGCTCGGCAACGCCACCGCGATCCTGTGGAATCTGGCGCTTCTGTTCGGCATCGTGAACATTCTCGGCGCCAACACCCAGAGCCGCGAATATGCGGAGATGATCTGGGGCGTCGACGTTGCCGTGATCGTCACCCTCCTCCTGAACCTCTTCAACATCTACATGACTATCGGGCACCGCATCGAGAGGAAGCTGTACGTCTCGCTGTGGTACATCAGCGGCACGGTGATCTGGATGCCCATGCTCTACTTCATCGGCAACGTCATGTGGAACCCGCCGACGGGCGCGATCACGGGCATCAACGACGCGATCTTCAACTGGTTCTACGGCCACAACGTGCTGGGGCTGTGGTTCACGACCGGGCTGCTGCCCGTCATCTACTACATCGTCCCGCGCGAGACGCGAACGCCGCTTTACAGCCACTTCCTCTCGCTGATCGCCTTCTGGGGCATCGCCTTCTTCTATACAGGGGTGGGCGGGCATCACCTGCTGTGGGCCCCGCTGCCGACATGGTTCAAGACCATCGCCGTCGCCGAGAGCATCGGCATGATCCTGCCGGTGGTGGCTTTCATGATGAACATCCTGCTGACGATGCGGGGCAACTGGAACCGCATCCTGACGAGCATTCCGCTGCGGTTCGTCGTGACCGGCTGGGCGGCCTACATCCTCGTCTCGTATCAGGGCTCGCATCAGGCGCTGCGCCGCATCAACGAGCTGACTCACTTCACCCAGTACGTCCCCGGCCACGCTCACCTGTCGCTAATGTTCTTCGCAGCCTCGGTGATCATGGGCGGCGCTTACTATGTCATCCCGCGCATCTATAAATGTCGCATCTTCAGCCGTCCGCTGGCGAACATCCAGTACAGCCTGTACGTGTTCGGGTTCATCTTTTTCTTCGGCGGGTTCCTCCTGACCGGGCTGGTGCAGGGGACCAGCTGGGTGCATCAGGGGTTGCCCGTGTGGAGCGTGCTGCCGGGGCTGCGGCCTTATATGGCGCTGCGGGTGGCGGGCGGCGCCGTGATCGTCATCAGCTTCATCCTGTTTACTTACAACCTTTACGCAACGGTCATCCGGCGGAGGCCGATCAGCGAGCCGACACTGGCGGATACGGGCACGGTAACCCCTGCCTTCGCAGCCGGGAAATAAGGAGGAATCGCCATGCGAATGACCTTCAGAACAACGGTGCTCGGCGGCGTGATCGTCTTTCTGACGGTCGTGTCTGCTGTGGTCTTTATCCCCGGCACAGTCTACAACCCACCGCAAACCGTCGTTGCGCACCCCTACACGGCTGAGGAGGAACAGGGCCGCGTCCTGTTTTACTCAAACGGGTGCAACTACTGTCATACGCAGTACGTCCGCGAGGTGGACACCGCGATGGGGCCTATCTCGCAGGGCGGCAACTACGTCTTCGACAACCCCATGACGCTCGGCTCCGAGCGCACCGGGCCTGATCTATCTCATGTTGGCCGCAAGCACAGCGAGCAGTGGGAAATCAACCATCTGGAAAACCCGCGCGAGTACTCGCCCATGTCCATCATGCCCAGCTTCGATTTCCTCACAGACGGCGAGAAGCAGGCCATCGTCACCTACCTGTTCAACCTGGGGGATCGCGTCGCGGCGGAGTATATGATCCTGCCGCCGGAGACTTATGCTGACGTGGCAGACCCCATCTCGTATCCGATCATTCAGCCCACATCGGGCGATCAGGGCTGGCAGGCATGGGAGGCTGCCGAATTGCAGGCGGGCAAGGAACTCTACGTCGACCGCTGCATGACGTGTCACGGCTGCGCCGGGAATGGGCTGGGCACCTACGGGGGCACGCTGATCGTCACGCCCGCCGACTTCAAACAGGAGCCCTTCCGGGATATGAAAGACCCGGAGTGGTTCTGGCACGTCTCGGAGGGCGTTCAGGGCACGGTCATGCCGCCCTGGAGGGAGAGCCTGTCGGAGGAAGAGCGCTGGCAGGTGATCCGCTACGTGCAGGAGATCTTCGCCCGGCCCGTCGAGCGCGACCCGGCGGAGGGTGATCCACCGGGCGACTATGCCGGTCTGACCAACCCGGTCGAGCTGACGGTCGACACGCTGGACGAGGGCAAGACGATCTTCATTCGTGAGTGCCGGGTCTGTCACGGCGACGCCGGGCGCGGGAACGGCCCCTATCGAACGGGTCTTCAGCCGCTGCCGCCCGATTTCGGCGATGGCAGCTACGGCGATTACACGGATGCCGATTACTACTGGCGCATCAGCGAGGGCCTGCCCTGGAGCGCGATGCCCTCGTGGAAGCTCCGCTACTCAGAGGAGGATCGCTGGAAGCTGGTCCACTACATCCGGGCCATCTTCACCCAGACGGAAGATCCGCCGCCCGCCCCTCCCGATGGAAGTGATTTCCTCTTCCCGGAGATTTTCCAATCGCAGGCGATGCCCCAAATGGCCTCCTACGAGCGCGGAAAGCTGATCTTCCTCCAGCACTGCGCCCACTGTCACGGTCTGGCCGGTGATGGGCAGGGGTGGGATGGGCAGTATCTCAACCCACAGCCAGCCAACTTCCACGATATGGCGAGCAAAACGCCGAGTCAGGACCTTCAGGCCATGATGCTGGCGAAAGTCACGTTCGGCATTCAGGATACGGCCATGCCGACGTGGGGTGAGGTGCTGACGGTCGAGCAGCGCTGGGATGTCATCAACTTCAACATGATGAACTGGATGACCGGCGCGGCGTCGATGACCACGAGCGTTCAGGGCGACGGGATCGCCGCCGACTTCCTGACTCTCAGCAGCGACAACTGGACGGCGGAAGGCCACACAATCTCCGCCGATCATGGCGCGGAACTCTACGGCCAGTACTGCGCGACCTGTCACGGCCAGAACGGTCAGGGGGATGGCCCCGGCATCGAAGGCAACGCCGCCGGAGGTCCTGCGCCGTACCCAACCGGTATGAGCGAGGCTTACATCATGTGGCGTGTCTGGGAAGGCGTGCCCGGCAGCCAGATGCCGCCGTTCAACTGGCTCATCAGCGAAACGGACATATGGGACATCATCGCTCACGTACAGGATATGACAGGCTCAGGAGGGCAGTGAGATGCCGATCCGGGTGTTTTTCCTTGAGAAAGGAGCACCCTGCCGGTGATCTTCCTGCTACGATGGGACCGGGGCGGGTGCAAGGAATCGGAGAAGAAAATGGGCGAGCATGAAGGAGGCGAGGAATCATGATGCCGAGTGGGATGTGGATGGTCGCTGGCTGGATGCTCTTCGTCATCCTGATGGGGCT
>CAZWUX010000201.1:0-8460 GCA_964637665.1 uncultured Anaerolineae bacterium | reverse complement strand
ACTGATGTCCAGCTTGCTCAGGTCAGTCTCGACCATGTTGGGGTAGGGGTTGGCCGGGGTGCGGTCCACCGGCGCGACGAACTCGACCGTCAGCGCGCCGTCGTAGCCGACTTCCTTGAGCGTGTCCACCAGCTTCCCCCAATCCCAGTGGCCTAGGCCGCAGGCGAAGCGGTTGGTGTCCGCCACATGGAAGTCCGTCAGGCGGCTGCCCGCCTTGCGGATCGATGCGTAGGGGTCGGGCTCTTCCATGTTGATGTGGAAGGCGTCGAGGCAGACACCGCACTCCGGGCTGGTCGCCTCGGCGAGCGCGAGCGCCTGGTTAGCGCGGCTGACGAAGTACGTCTCGAAGCGGTTGATGGGTTCAATCGCCAGGCGGACGCCCTCTTTCTTGCCCCAGGCGTCGATCTCCTTCATGCTCTCGACGGCGTTTGCCCATTCCTCTTCGGGGGTCGCGTCGGGGTTCACCTTGCCGACCGTGCCCGGCACGATGGTGATGATTTCGCCGTCCAGCTCCTTGACCATCGTGATGCAGTCTTTGACGTACTGCACCGAGTGCGCCCGCACGGCCTCATCCGGCGATGGCAGGTGCAGCCCCTCGAACATCAGGGTGACGGCCCCCCAGCAGCGGATGCCATGCTCGTCGAGATAGCCCTTGACTTCTTTCGTGTCGTAGCGCTGCGGCTCGCCGCCGATTTCGATGCTCTCGTAGCCATATTTGGCGAGGCGAGCGATGGTGGTTTCGACGGGTTCTGCCCTCATCCAGTTGTGCATCGACAGGTGCATTTCGGTCCTCCTGAGTTGAAAAGAGTGTCCAAAGCGCCGCCGGATGCGCTGTGCGGGTGCGGCGGTTCACCGGCGGCCCTGCGCGCCGCGCCCTCATTAAAACGATGAGCGTTCAGGCGAGGTGTTCGGCCAGCAGCTCGTACAGCCCCTTCACCTCCAGATCGTATTCCTTAGCGTGGAGGTTAAGCTGGATGAGCGTGCCGGGGTCCTCGCAGATGACGACTTCAGCGCCCGCCTTGCGGGCATCTTCCAGCCGGGCGTGGGTCAGCTTGTGGGCGATCTCCGGCTGCACGAACTGGAGATACGTGCTGCCGACCGGGTGTGCCCGTTCGCGCCGCCAGTAGAGCTCCTTGCCTTCCGTCGGCATGGCGGCGGACAGCAGGCAGCGCGGATCGTCGTGCCGCGCCGGGACGCGCACGGCGTGCGTTGGATCGATATAGGCCCACGACCGTGTATCATCCGCCTCGTTGAAGGCGATCTCGCCCGCCGTCAGTTTGGCGGCGAGCAGCGACACGAGTTCGACCAGCTCGACGCCCTCCGGCCACGCGATGCCCAGCCGTTCGTCCATCATCTGGCCGAACACGAAGCGGTCGCCCGGCGAGAGCACGATCAGCCGCGTCGCGCCTGATTCGGCAAGCTCGTCCAGGCTGGCGCGGACCAGATCGCGCGCGCTGTCCGGCAGGCCCAGCGAGCTTGCCAGCAGCCCATTGTTCCGCCCCTTGCCGAGCAGCACCGGCTGGATGCCCACCGCGCCAAGCAGCTTGTCGACGGCATTCAGCACGGTCGGCCACAGGTAGGCGGCCTCGTCGCCGACGAACAGGGCCGTGTCGCCGCTTCCCGTCAGCGGGTGCGGCTCGTTCGACTTGTAAGGGTTGCCCCATTTTTTGAGCGTCTTCTCGATCGTGTAGACGATATCCGGCGCGAGGCCCTGTCCGGCGATCTCGGCGCGGACGGCAGCCAGCGCGGCGGGCAGCGGTTGATCCGTCACACAGTGCGCCCGTGAGTTCCCGCCATCCGGCGCGCTGTAAAGCGCATCGATCGAGTCGTCGTTCCACTCGATGAGTCCCCGCCTCTGCGATGCGACGAGCAACGCCCACCCGTGTGGTGAGTGCGTCTCGCGGTAGGTTACCTGCTCGACGGGCACGATGTGCCGGCACATCAGGCAGTAGCGGCAGTTTTCTGTTGTCAGGATGACATCTTCGATGGTCATGTCTCCGTCCGCTCCTTCGCCTAAAAGCCGGTCTTGCCGGGGTTCATGATGTGATTCGGGTCGATGGCGTCTTTGATGCGGTTGAGGAAGGGCCACGCATCCTTATACTGGCGGCGCATGTAACGCCCCAGCTTGACGCCGACGCCGTGATGTTCGTTGATCATGCCGCCGTTGGCGATGACCGCGCCCATCGCGGCGTGCCACACCTGGTTGTGCAGCCGCAGGGCCTCCGTCGCGTCGGCGGGCGGCTCCTCGATGATGAAGCGCGAATAGAGCATCACCCCCCAGTGGAACCAGTGTGAGAAGTGCCCGATCCAGCGCACGTCCCACTCCGCGAAGCCGCCCTCCACCGCCTCCTTGACGGCGTAGTACAGCGGCTTGATCTTGTCGTAGGTCGTGATCGTCTCGGTCGTGCCATACATCCAGGGCAGCTTGAGATTCTGCGGCGGATAATAGAAGTCGTAGCGGTGGTTCCACCACTTCTCGCCCGGCTCGCGGCCCAGGTCGATGATGTCGTAATCCCCACAGATATCGAGGGCCTTCTGCTCTTGCAGAGCGGCGATCTCCGGGTCGCCGTCGAAGCCGAACACGACGTACGATCCCTCGTACTCGTACCCCAGAATTTTCTTCACGCGGGTGGCCGTTGAGGCGGGGTCATACAGCCGGATCACAAACGGGTCGAGGCGGCGCGTCATGATTCGCCGTCCGGCGTCGAGTGCGTCGTCCATGTTCTTGAACAGCACCGCGCGCATGTAGCGCGCTTCCGGCAGGTAGTCGAGCTGCACGGTCGCCTTCGTGATGACGCCGTAGATGCCCTCCGCGCCGAGGAACAGGCGCGGCCAGTCCGGCCCGGAGGCGTGCTGCGGCACGCGCGGCGTCTGGATGATCTCGCCCGTCGGCAGGACAACCTCCATGCTCAGCACCATATCCTCGGCCTTGCCATATTTGGTGCTCATGGTACCCGTCCCGCGCGGCGCAAGCGCGCCGCCCAACGTCGCGCAGTTGCTCGACGCCGCGTAATGGGGGAACATCAACCCCTTTTCGTTGACCGCCCACTCAAGCTGCTGGATGATGATGCCCGCCTCGGCGGTTGCCGTCAGCGAGACATCGTCGATCTCGATCACCCTGTCCATGCGTTTCATGTCGAGCAGGATGCCGCCGAACATCGGCATGGCCGCGCCCTGTGTGCCGGACCCCCCGCCCCAGGGGACGACCGGAATCCGGTATTTGTTGGCGATATCCATGATCTCGGAGACGTTTTCCGGTGAGCCGGGATGCACGATGAAGTCCGGCGGCATGAGGGACTGGCCCCGGTCGAGCCACATCTGCGGCATCCACGACCAATCGGTCGAGTAGACGAGCCGGTCGCTCTCGCTGATCGACACGTAGTCCTCGCCGACGATCTCCGCCAGCTCGCTGCGGATCATCTCGTGCTGGAATCTGGCACGATCCATAAGAATGGACTCCTTAGCAGTTATGCGGAAAATCCAACGTCAATCGGTTTTTCCTGCAAGCTGGCCCCCTGCTTCCTGAGCGACAGAGGGCGGCTCGATTTCATGATCACATCAGCCCGTCTCGCCCGCCTCAGATCGACGGGGCGAAGTCTGTCCCGCTGAATGCAGGCTGCTCCATCTGCTCGCGGATCACCTGGCCCAGCACGACCATCGCCTCCGCGATGATGCCCTCGCGCTGCCCGGCGAAGCATATCCTCAGATGATCGGGTGGGCCGGGCTGTGTCAGGAAGGCATCGCCCGGCGTGAAAGCGAAGCCTCTCCGCAGGGTTTCTCGATGCACATCTCCCGCGTCGACGCCGGGGGGCAGCGTCAGCCAGCATGTGAATCCCCCGCCCGGATGCGACCACGACGTGCCGGGCGGCATCTGCGCGCTGAGTTCCGCCAGCAGCCGGTCGCGGCGCGTCCGGTAAACCGGGATGATCCGCCGCAGGTGGCGCTTCAGTTCGCCTTCCTTCAGGAAGATGGCAAGTGCCTGCTGGATGAACGGCACGCCGCAGAAGTCGACGGCCCGCCGCAGCTCGATCAGCCGGTCGTGCAGCGGGCGCGGCGCGACGGTGTAGCCGATGCGCAGGCCGGGCATCATCACTTTCGACATGCCGCTCAGGTAGATGACGAGGTCGTCCTCGTCCTCTGCCTTGAGCGCGGGGGGCGCGCTGCCGTCGTAGGCGAGCAGCCCGCTGCCGTCATCCTCGATGAGCACGAGGCCCGCGCTGCGCGCCAGCCGGAGCAGGTCGCGCCGCCGGTCGGGGGACATGTTCTCGCCGGTGGGGCGTCTGAAATTCGCAGAGACGTGGAAGAAGCGGGGCCGCACCTGCGCGATGACGCGTTCCAGGTCGTCCAGCCGGGGGCCGTGCCGGTCGCGCCGGACGCCGATCGGCTCGACGCCGAAAGCCCGCAGCGCGCTGAGCAGGCCGAGGTGTGTCGGCTCTTCGACGGCGATAAAATCGCCGGGCCGGGTGAGCGCCTGCACGACGAGCGAGATGCCCTGCGTCACCCCGGCGGTCACGAGCACGTCGTCCGGCATCGCCTCGACGCCTCGCTCACGCAGCAGGTCGGCTAGCGCGCTGCGGAGCGATGCGTCTCCCTGCGGCGGGTTGTAGCGGAACAGGTCCGCGCCCTGTGGGCGCAGCCGGTTCATCGCGTGCCAGAACGTGCCCCAGGGGGCCAGCGCCGGGTCGGGCTCGGCGTAGGCGAACGACCGTACGATGGGGATCTGCTCGATGCGGGGCTGATCGTCCAACACGCCTCTGGGGGTCAGCGATTGGCCGACTGAGTCCATCAGCGCGGCGGGCTGAGCCGACCGCGCGACGAACGTCCCTCTGCCGACGGCAGTCTCGATCCACCCCTCGGCGCGCAGCTCGTCATAGGCGGTCTGCACCGTCAGCCGCGTGACGCCCAGCGACTCGGCCAACCGACGGATGGCAGGCAGCTTGGCCCCGATGGGCAGGCGGCCCTCTCTGATCTGCTGGCGGAACTGACCTGCGATCTGCTGGTAGAGCGGTCTGGCGGCATTGCGGTCTATGGTAATCGAGGACACGTGCGGGTTTATCCCCCGAATCCGGTACGGGCGGACTGATGAGTAAAACCGGGAACTGCCCGAAGGGACGTGCCCGGCTTTGTGGATGAGTGAGTGCCGCCGGGTTTTGGGCGTGGCGGCGCTCACTCAGCTTATGAGACCATTCTAGGTGGTTGCCGGTCGGCCTGACAGAGTCACTCAGCGGCCAACCAACAGGGACAATGCGGCGGCGGTCAGCCGCCCATCAGCGCGTTCAGAATCAGCCGGTCTAATTCCTCGTAGTCGCGCGCCTCGCGCAGCGTGTCGACCTCGCCCCAGTCGATGCCGCGCACGACTTCGACGAGACGCAGGAAGACCTCGATGCTGTTCCGCAGGTGTTTGGTGGCGGAGTGGAGGGGTTGAGTGCGGAGTGCTTTTACGTCCATCCCTACCATGCCCTTTGCGGCAAAGTCGTTCTGATCGAGCACGCGCACCTGATTGAAGGCGCGCCGCAGGTCGACCGAGCCGAACGACCGGTCCTGATCGTACTTCAGGCCGTTCTGGTCGTTGAGGTGGACACTGTACAGTTTGTCGAAGGTCAGCGCAAAGGCCATTTCGTCCGATGGGTCGAGCCCGGCGAGCACCGCGTGTGCCGACTCGACCAGGCAGCCCACCCGGTCGGGGTCTGCCGACTGGAAGGCGAGCGCCAGCGCGTGTCCGATGGTCGGCACGTAAGCGAGGTCCATCGGCTCGTTGGGCTTGGGTTCGATGGCGATGCGAAGCTCGTCGTCGTAGTCAAGCAGCATGTCGACGGCAGCGAGAATCTGATAGGTGGCCGCTACTGCGTCCTTCGCCTCTCGCAGATAAGTCCCTTCGCGCGCCAGCCACAGCACCATGAAATTCGTGCCCATCTCGTGCGCGATGTCGGCGGTCTTTTTTGCGCGATCCAGCGCATACTGGCGCATGGCCGGATCGTTGGCTGTGAACGCCCCATCGATCGTGTTGGGGTGCTCCCACAGCCGGGGCGCGACGAACTCCGCTACCAGCCCGTGATCTTCGAGCTTCTGGCGCATCGCCCGCGCTTCCTGCGCGATCTCGCGGGGCGACTTATCGTCGAGATCGCGCACGGCGTCGTCGTCGTGAAACTGCATCGCGTCGTAGCCGAGGTCTTTGAGCGCCGCCAGCTTATCGTCGAAATCCACCGTCGGGCGCACAGTGGGGCCGAACGGATCGGCTCCCTCGTGGATGTTCCAGGGGCCGAACGAAAACCGGTAGCCGTATTTTTCCATACCGTTCTCCTGACTGGTTGGGATGTGTAAACCGGCGCAGGCGGAACCCACCCGCGCTGTGTTATCTGCTAAGCGCGGTCAGTCCTCCAGATGGGCCTCGACCACCTCCGCCATGCGCCAGAACTCTCCGGCCAGCGCCGGGTAGAGGGCGCGGTAGCGCGCGTAGTAGTCGGGGTAAACGTTTGCCACTTTGCGTTCGGGCGACGTGCGCCCCGTCACCTTGATCATCGTCTGCGTGGCGGACAGCACATCGTCGTACATATCCGCGCCGACCCCCGCCAGCAGCGCCGCGCCGAAGGCCGCGCCCTCCGTCGTATTGACGGTGACGAGTTCGACATCCAGCACGTCGGCTATGATCTGACGCCACGTCGCGCTCTTCGACCCGCCGCCAGAGATACGGACCTGCCGTATCTCGCCCAGCCCGGCTTCCTGAATCAGCGTGAACGAGTCCTTGATGCCGAACGCGACACCCTCCAGCACCGAGCGGGAGATGTGCGCGCGCTCGTGGCGGGTCGTCAGCCCGACCCACGCGCCGCGCGCCAGCGGATCGGGGTGGGGGGTGCGCTCGCCGGTCAGGTAAGGCAGAAACAGCAGCCCCTCGCTGCCGGGCGGAATCGACGCGGCTTCGAGCGTCAGGCTGTCGAAGTCCGTCTCCGGCGCGAATGTGTCACGGTACCACTGGAGGCTGCCCGCCGCGCTCAGCATGACGCCCATGAAGTGCCAGCGGCCCGGAACGGCGTGGCAGAAGGCGTGCAGCCGCCCTTCCGGCTCGACGAGCGGCTCCTCCGTCGTCGCGAACACGACGCCCGACGTGCCGAGCGTTAGCGCGATGATGCCCGGCTCGACCGCACCGACGCCGACGGCCTGCGCCGCCTGATCGCCGCCGCCGCCAACGACGGGCGTTCCCACCGCCAGCCCTGTCTCGTCCGCAGCCCCGGCGCTGACCTGCCCCGTGATCTGCGGGCCTTCGTAGGTGGGTGGCAGCCACTCCGCCGGGATGTCGAGCGCATCACATACCTCGCTCGACCACGTCCGCTCCTTGAGATCGAACAGGATCGTGCCCGATCCGCCCGCCCGGTCTACCGCGTACTCGCCCGTCAGCCGGTAGCGGATGTAATCTTTCGGCAGCAGGATGTGCCGCGTCCGCTCGTAGACTTCCGGCTCGCTCTCCTGTACCCACAGGATTTTCGGCGCGGTGAAGCCGGTCAGGGCGTCGTTCCCGGTGATCTGGATCAACCGCTCTTTGCCCACCCGCTCGCGGATTTCGTCACACTGCGGCCCGGTGCGCTGATCGTTCCACAAAATCGCGGGCCGCAGGACGTTCCCATCTGCGTCGAGCATGACGAGGCCGTGCATCTGCCCCGTCAGGCCGACGGCGGCGACGGCGGAGCCGTCCGCCCCGGCGCGGGCCAGCGCGTCCTGAATGCTGTCCGAGATGCCCGCCCACCATTCGAGCGGGTCCTGCTCGGACCACAGCGGGCGCGGGGTTGACAGGGTGAGGGGGGTGGTCGCGCTGCTGACGACGTTGCCCTCGGCGTCGATCAGGAGCGCCTTGGCGCCCGTCGTCGAGATATCAAGGCCCAGCAGCAGCTTTTCATCAGCCATGCGGATGCCCTCCCTATTTTAATGGGGAGCAGCGCCGGGGGAGACGCCGCTCCCATCATAATGAAGAAATACCGCCGCGACCTGCGGCAGGCTACCGCACGCCGAGCAGCAGATCGTTCGTGAGTTGGTCGAGCCGCTCGTACCCGAGGTTGCGCGCGCCGAGAGCCGCCCGGTCGAAGTCTGCGGCCTTGAGTTGGCTGGCCTTCTCCGCGCTGTAAGCGCCGAGCAGCGGGGTCACGCCGTCAGGGTCGGCGTTCACGTCTTGCAGGATCGCCTGAATCTCCGGGTCGGCATTCCACTGCGCCGCCTTCTCCTTGAGGATCAGGTAGGTGCGCATACAGCCGCGCGCGAAATCCTTGACGCCTTCGTAACTCTCGGTCCGGTAGGCGTGGGCGTCGAAATGGCGGCTGCCGTCGTAGCCGACATCCTCCAGCAGCTTGACGAGGAAGAAGGCGCTCTTGAGGTTCACCGCCCCGAAGCGGAAGTCCTGATCGTAGCGGCCAAACGCTTGATCGTTGAGGTCGATGTGGAACAGCTTCCCGGCGTCCCACGCCTGCGCGACGT